>JALZEA010000022.1 GCA_030862265.1 Actinomycetota bacterium
GACTGGTTCCACCTCGATGTCATGGATGGGCACTACGTCCCGAACCTGACCTTCGGGCCGTCGACGGTCGCCGCGATCGCCGGGGCGACGAACAAGCCGTTGCACGTCCACCTGATGATTGACGACCCGGTGACCTATGCACCGGTGTTCGCGGAAGCAGGCGCGCGCCGCATCTCGTTCCATCCCGAGGTGACGACCGATCCTGCCGAAGCCGTGAAGGCGATCGCCGCCACGGGAGTGGGCGTCGGCATCGCGGTGCATCCAGACGTCCCCGTCTCGGTCGCAAACGCTCATCTGGACGACATCGAGGTGGTCCTGATGATGACGGTTCGTCCGGGTTTCGGAGGCCAGAGCTTCCTGGATGAGGTTCTTCCGAAGATCTCAGCCGCGTCTGCGATGCTGGAGGAGGCCCGGAAAACTGCCGAAATAGACATAGAGGTGGACGGGGGTGTCAATCTAGCCACCATCGACAAGGCGGTCGCGGCCGGTGGCGAGATCCTCGTCGCCGGAAGCGCAGTGTTCGACGGGGTCGATGCACGGGCAGCCGCGCAGCGCCTCAGGCAGCGGCTCGACGAGCTGGAGGGGACGAAAGGGTGAGCATAAAACGAGAGCTCATCCTCGTCGCAGACGACGACGAGGACATCGTTCGCTTCGTCGAGGTCAACTTGCGCCTCGAGGGGTTCGAGGTGCTCACCGCGAATGACGGCCAGACCGCTGTCGACATGGCATTGGAGAGCCTGCCGGATCTCATGCTGCTGGACGTGATGATGCCCAACATCGACGGCTTCGAAGTCTGCCAACAGCTGCGGCACGATCCTCGCACCAAGAACATGTCGGTGATCATGCTGACCGCCAAGTCGCTCTCGGCGGACAAGGTCGTCGGACTCACGGCCGGCGCGGACGATTACATGATCAAACCGTTCGATCCGGTCGAGCTGGTGGCGCGGGTCAAGTCCGCCATCCGTCGGTCGCGCGAGATGAGGGCGATCAACCCTCTGACGCAATTACCGGGCAACGTACAGATCCAGGAAGAGGTCGCGACGTGCATCGCCAAGGCCGACCCTTTCGCACTGATGTACATCGACCTCAACGACTTCAAGGCGTTCAACGATTACTACGGGTTCGCCCGCGGCGACGAGGTCATCAAGCTGCTGGCCAAATGCGCGGGGGCCGCGGTGCACGAAGTAGCAGGAGTCGACGCGTTCCTCGGGCACATCGGAGGAGATGATCTTGTTGCGATCGTGCACCCGGACAAAGCGGAAGCGGCAGCTCGAAAGGTCATCGAGTGTTGGGACGCCGAGATCGCCAAGCTCTTTGACAGAGAAGATGCTGCCCGCGGATATATCGAGGTGACCGATCGCCGTAAAGAGTTGCACCGGTACCCACTGACCACGGTTGCGATCGGGATCGCCACGAACAGCCAGCGACCGATCGAGAACCACTGGGAGGCATCCGAGATCGCAACCGAGATGAAGACATTCGCCAAGACCCAAGGCAAATCGGCCTACGCGATCGACCGCCGCCGCGACCCCCCCTAACGCCGGGTCCTCCGCAGCCTGAACAGTGCGATAATCAAACCGAGAAAGCCTCTTCGGGGCAGGGTGAGATTCCCGACCGGCGGTGGAAGTCCGCGACCCCTCGGAGTGAGAAGGAACCACTCCCAGGGCTGATCCGGTGAGATCCCGGAACCGACGGTGAGTCGCTCACACGAGCGGCGAGTCCGGATGGGAGAAGAGGCGGGGAACCGGCGCGGTATAGCGCGCCGGGTGTCCGCGTTGCTACGTGCCCCGGAGGGAACGGAGGCACGATGGGTAACGACGGGTACTTCATGCGGAGGGCGCTGCAGATCGCCGCGCGCCCGTTGCGCACCGCGCCTAACCCGCGCGTCGGCGCCGTCGTCGTTCGCAACGGCCGCATCCTCAAGGAAGCCACGCACTATGGAGTGGGAACTCCCCACGCAGAAGCCCTCGCGCTCGATGGGATCGACGCCTCGGGCGCAACCCTGTACGTAACGCTCGAGCCGTGCGTGCACCAAGGTCGCACGCCCCCGTGCGTTCCAGTCGTCGTCGCTTCCGGCGTGGAGCGCGTCGTCATCGCACAACGTGATCCCGACGCACGCGTAAACGGTCGCGGTTTAGAGGCGCTACGCGATGCGGGGATCGAGATAACCGAGGGAGTGCTGGCCGACGAAGCCCGGATCTTGAATCGTGCCTACCTCCATCACCGCGCCACGGGTCGGCCCTTCGTGACGTTGAAGCTGGCGTTGTCGATCGACGGACGCCTCAGCCCCCCCAACCGCGACTCCCGGTGGATCACCGGCGAAGGAGCACGCGCCCTGGTGCATCGCCGCCGCGCCGAGGTCGATGCCATCCTGATCGGTGCCGGTTCGGTACTCGCCGACGATCCGCAGCTGACGGCGCGCGACGTAGGAGCGATCGCGCAGCCGGTACGTGTCGTCGTGGATGCGACGGGTCGCGTCCCATCCACCGCGAAATTGTTCGGTGAGGACGAGGTCCTGATCGCGGCTACCGACCGGGTTCCCCATGACCGCCAGACGGAATGGAAGGAAGCCGGCGCCGAGACCCTCCTACTTCCGGCGACCGACACCGGCGTGGATCTCGACACCTTGCTCGCGGAGCTTGGTCGCAGGGGCCTCACCGAGGTTTATTGCGAGGGCGGCGCCGAACTCGCGACGTCGCTGTTGCGCGCCGATCTGGTCGATCGCCTCGAGATCTATCACGGCCCGGTCGTCCTGGGTCGAGGTGGCCCCGAGATCGGCGACCTCGATGTCGTCGCGATGGAGGACGCGGCACGCTGGAAGACCACAAAGGTCGAACAGGTTGCTGATGACGTCGTGATCGTCAGGGAGAAGGACTGATGTTCACCGGCATCGTTACCCAGCTGGGTGAGGTCAAGCGCGCGGCGCACCGCAACGGGGCGCTGCAGCTCCGCGTCGCTACACCTTTGGCACGCGAACTCAAGGTCGGAGATTCCATCGCGGTCAACGGCGTGTGCCTCACGGCCACGGAAACCGGCAGACGGCACTTCGAGGCCCACGCGATGGGCGAGACCCTGGCCGTCTCGACGCTGGGAGAGGTCAAGAAGGGGCACGCGGTGAACCTCGAGCTTCCCGCTCGGCTCACCGATCGTCTGGGAGGCCATCTGGTCCAAGGCCACGTCGACGGTCGCGCCCTGGTCGTGCGTATCGAGAACGATCACACCGCGAAACGCGTGTGGTTCGAAGCACCGGAGGAACTCCTCACCCACATGGTTCCCAAGGGATCGATCGCCCTGGACGGAGTCTCGCTGACACTCGTCGACGTCGGTCGGGCAACGTTCCAGGTCGCGTTGATCCCGCACACGCTGTCCGCCACGACGCTGAACGACTTGAAGGAAGGCTCTTACGTGAACGTAGAGGTCGACGTGATCGCCAAATACGTCGCGCGACTTATGGAAAGGAACTGAGCATGGCACTCGCCAAGATCGAGGACGCGATCGCCGACATACGAGCCGGCAAGATGGTGATCGTCGTCGACGATCACGATAGAGAGAACGAAGGTGACATCATCGTCGCCGCAGAGAAGGTCACCGCGGATCACATCTCGTTCATGGTGCGCTACTGCTCGGGGATCATCTGCGTGCCGATGGAGGCGGAGCGTCTCGAGGAGCTCAACCTGCCCCTCATGGCCCCCGACAACACCGAGTCCATGGGCACCGCGTTCACGATCAGCGTCGATGCGCGCGATGGCACGACGACCGGGATCTCCGCGGCGGATCGAGCCACGACCATCGGCACGCTGATCGACCCCCAGTCGCGACCGCACGACCTCGCGCGCCCGGGCCACATCTTCCCGCTCCGTTACGTCCCCGGTGGCGTCCTGCGCCGTGCCGGTCACACCGAAGCCTCCATCGACCTCGCCCGCCTCGCCGGTCTTTATCCCGCCGGGGTGCTGTGCGAGGTCGTGAACGAGGACGGCACGATGGCGCGCCTTCCTCAGCTCGAGGTGTTCGCCGACAAACACGACCTGAAGATCGTGACGATCGCGGATCTGATCGCGTATCGCCGTAGATGGGAGAAGCTCGTGCAGCGCCAGACCGAGGCGCGCATCCCGACCGCGTACGGCACGTTCAAAGCCATGGCCTACGAATCCCACGATGGCCGCACGCACGTCGCCCTCGTGAAGGGTGAGCCTGAGGGCAAACCCAACGTCCTCGTAAGGGTTCACTCCGAATGCTTCACTGGCGACGTCCTCGGGAGCATCCGTTGTGACTGCGGCCTCCAGCTGAACGAGGCGATGCGCAAGATCGATCAGGAGGGCGAGGGCGTCATCGTCTACATCCGCGGTCACGAGGGGCGCGGGATCGGTCTTCGCCACAAGCTCGAGGCCTATGCCCTCCAGGACGGGGGTCTGGACACGGTCGAGGCCAACGTCGAGCTCGGCTTCTCGCCCGACTCTCGCGACTACGGGGTCGGCGCGCAGATCCTCGTCGACCTCGGCATCTCGACGATGCGCCTCCTCACCAACAATCCAACGAAGCGTGCCGGTCTCGAGGGCTACGGGCTGGAGATCGTGGAACGCGTGCCGCTGGAGAGCGAGCCCAACGCGGAGAACCTCCGTTACCTGCAGACGAAACGCGAGAAGCTCGGCCACATCCTCGAGGAGTTCGTTGCTGCGACCGACGGCCCCGACCACGAGGAGGCGCGGTGACGCGCGTCATCGAAGGCAGCTTCGCCGGCGAACACCTCAAGGTCGCGATCGTCGCGAGCCGCTTCAACGAAGCCATCGTTGAACGCCTTGTCGACGGAGCGCTCGATTGCCTGAAACGCCACGACGTTCCGGACGAATACGTAACGGTCACGTGGGTCCCGGGCGCATTCGAGCTGCCGCAGGCGGCGAACCGTCTCGCTCGTTCTGGGGAATTCGACGCGATCGTCTGTGTCGGTGCGGTGATCCGTGGCGACACTCCACACTTCGACTTCGTGGCGGGGGAGGCCGCGCGCGGGGTCGGTGACGTCGCTCTCGAAACCGGCATCCCGGTGGCATTCGGCGTACTCACGACCGACTCGGTAGAGCAAGCCGACGACCGCGCGGGCGGGAAGATGGGCAACAAGGGATTCGAGGCTGCACTCGCGGCCCTCGAGATGGCTAACCTGTTCGCCGCACTTCCCAAGCC
>JALZEA010000070.1 GCA_030862265.1 Actinomycetota bacterium
GGGGGCCGGGCTTTTCTCTATCTCAGCGGTTCTTCCACTCGGGGGGGCGTTTCTGTAGGAAGGCGGTGACGCCTTCGATCGTGTCTTCCGACTCCAGGGTCAGCGTCAGCATGCCGGCGAGGTGATCGAGCGCGGCATCAAAGCTCATGTCCTCGATCCCATAGAACGAACGCTTCCCCAGCGACGCGATGAGCACGCTCTTAGACGTCAGCACATCGGTCATCTCTTTGACCGCCGCATCCAGCTCCGACCTTGGGATCACGCGATTCACTATCCCCCATCGCGCGCCTTCCTCCGCAGACATCCGCCGCCCCGTCAACATCAGCTCGAGCGCGATCTTGCGCGGCATGTCGCGCTTGATGACGGCGGAGATCATGAAGGGCCACAGTCCGAGATTGATCTCCGGCGTTCCCAGCTCCGCGTCGTCGGCGGCGATGACGAGATCGCAGGCGAGCATCAAGCCGAAGCCTCCGGCCAGAGCATGACCGTTAACGCGCGCCACAATCGGCACGCGGCACGCTCTCATCTGTTCGAACAGGTCGCCGACCTCGGCCCGCACGAAGTGCTGGGACAGCTTCGAGGTCGAGCCCATGCCCCCAAGGTCTCCGCCCGCGCAGAAGGCCTTGTCGCCGGCCCCCGTGAGGATCACGACACCCACGCGATCGTCTCCTTGGACCTCGGTCAGGGCGGCGCCGATCCCCCGTACGACATCGGGGTTGATGGCGTTGCGACGGTCGGGGCGATTGATCGTGATGGTCGCGACGCGATCGTCGCGCGAATACAGGACCTCGTCGTTGGGCACGCTCACAGGCGCGGGATTATCGCTCCTAAGAGACGGTCAGGTGACGATCCAGCTGGCCCGCCAACTCCCGGATCGCGGTCGCCGGGAAGCGGCGATGCCCCCCGAGAGTCACGACGTGAGGAAGTTTTCCCTGCTTGGCCCAGCGGGAGATGGTCTTCGGGGATACGCGCAGGATCCGGGCGGCCTCGGCCGTGCGGATGTAGACGTCGCTCGGCGATCCGTTCTGGGCTTCGGACAGCCCCATGTCTTTGGCTCCTATGTCGCGTTGGTCCGTCTCTGACCTATCGGCCGGATGGTGCCATTACCTGAGGGAAAAGGTGGGAATCGAGGTGGTGGCGGGGCCGTGAGCTAGGCCTGGTCGATGAGGTGGACGATGCGGTTCTTGAGATCGTCGGGGCAGGGATTCGCGGTACGGAGGCGGTGGGAGATCAAGAGGATGGTCTCGCGCTCGACGCCCATGCGTTCGAGGCAGGGCTCGCAGTCTTCGAGGTGCGCCTCGATCTCTAGGCGCTCGGTAACCGTCAGGCCCTCGCCGTCTAAGAAGAGGTAGGCCCGCTCCATGACCTCGAGACACTTCTGCTTCATCTGCTCATCACGCCGTGATCCCCCCGGATCGAGCCGTCATCGTCGGTCCTTTCGCTGGTTCAACCCGGATGGGGGTCATTCCTTCCTGTCCCCCTTGACGATGCCTCGGTCCCGGGCTATCTCCCACAACCGCTTCTGGAGCGCCTTTCTTCCCCGATGGAGGCGGGACATGACGGTGCCCAGGGGAACGTCCATGATCTCGGCCATCTCGGCGTAGGAGAACCCCTCGATGTCGGAGAGCACGACGGCAAGGCGGAACTGCTCGGGGAGGTCGTCGATCGCCTCGAGGATGTCGGTATCCACGAGCGAGTTCAGCACGAGATTTTCCGGCGTCGCCTCCCACATGGGGTCGTGGTCCTTGAGTTCCTGGTAGAGGTCGAAGTCCTCGACGTCCTCGGAGCTGACCTTCTTCGGCTCGCGTTGTTTCTTCCGGTAGGTGTTGATGTATGCGTTCGTCATGATCCTGTAGAGCCATGCCTTGAGGTTCGTGCCGGCTTCGAAGCGGTCGAAGCTGCGATACGCGCGCATCATCGTTTCCTGAACGAGGTCCTCGGCGTCCGCCGGGTTGCGCGTCATACGAAGCGCTCCGCCGTAGAGCGAATCGAGCAGCGGAAGCGCGTCGGCCTGGAAACGCTGCTTCTCGTCTTTGGTCAGTTTGACCGGTTGCACTTCAGCCACCGGCCTTCGCTCCCGTCGCGCCATTCAATAGCCCCGAGTCGAACGAGAACATCAGCTCCGACTTCTCGCGGTGCACGTCACGCGCGATACCCAGCAGTTCGTCCATCAATGCGGTGAACGACAGCCCGCTGTGCTCCCAGAGGTAGAAGGAGAAAGATCCGGGCGTCGTATTGATCTCCATCACCCATGTCTCGCCGGTCGACTCGTTGACGAACGAGTCGATGCGAGCCACCCCCGCGGCGCCGATCGCGATGAAGGCCCCGAGCGCATTTCCTTGCACCTTCGCGGTCAACTCGTCGGAGATGGGGGCCGGGATGCGACGATCCTGCGATGCCATACCGGCTTGTTTCGCGCCGGCTTGCTCCTTCGCCCCACGCATGTACTTGTCGGAGAACGACAGGAACTCCTCCCACGCGACCGGTTGCTCACACACGCTCGCGCGCGGGATCCGACCGGGCGCGCCGATCGCAGCACAGTTGACCTCGACGCACTCCTCCATCGCCTTCTCGACGAGTACCCGCCGGTCGTAGCGCCGCGCGACATCGAGAGCGTGCGTCAGCGACTCCCTGTCGGTCGCCTTACCGATCCCGACGCTCGACCCGAGCCGACTCGGCTTCACGAACATCGGATAACCGATCGCGCCTTCGGCCCGGTCGGCCGCGAGTTCGAGATCATCGAGGTCGGGTGTCTCGATCACGATGTCGGGCACGATGGGAAGTCCGGCGGACTTGAACGCGGCTTTCATCACGACCTTGTCCATCCCGAGGGCGCTCGCCAGAACGCCACTACCCGTATAGGGAAGGTCGGCGAGCTCGAGCAGGCCTTGCAAGGTCCCATCCTCGCCATAGGTCCCGTGGATCGCGGGGACGACGCAATCGAGCGAGATCTTGCGGGGGCCGCGTAGCTTCCCGCCACCCACCTGCAGCCCGGCGCCACGGCCCGTCAGCAGCGCGGCCTCCTCGCCGACGTTCTCGGCCCGTCCCGTCTTGTAGAGAGCGATGTCGTTGAGCGCGGGGGAACTCAGCCACCGCCCGTCCTTCGTGACATAGATGGGGACGACCTCATGGGTCTGACCCAGCACCTCCATCACCTGGTGAGCGGTGATCACGGAGACGTCGTGTTCCACGCTCCGGCCCCCGAAAACCACCCCAACCCTCATGCGGCGGAGTGTATTCGGGGGGTTGTCAGCCCTCGTACTGATCGGGGAGGTCGTTCTCGAACAACACCCAGTCGCCGGGGCCGAGCTTCAGTTGGGCGAGCTTTTCGGTCGCCTGTGCCAACGTGTCGACCACGATGACTTCGGCGCGTGCGTTGAGGCCGGTGCGCGCGCCCTCACACAGGGCATCACGATTGACCTTGCCCACGACGATCAGGTAGTTGGCGATCATCGCCGCGTAGGCACCAAGCTCCTTGTTCTCCTCGTACTGTCGCTCGCCCAGCTCGACCATGCCGGGCGTAACAACGATCTTGCGACGGGAATCTGTTTCGTCCAGGTCGGCGAGGACGTTGATCGCGGCGACGGCACCCGCCGGGTTGGAGTTGTAGGCATCGTCGACGATCGTGACGCCGCCGGCGCCGTGGATCAGTTGAAGCCGATGCTCCACGGGTTGCAGCGCCGCGATGCGGGGGCCCAGCTCATTCAACGGGATCCCCCTGACGCGCGCGACCGCGACACCGGCGAGGACATGGTTCACGGCGTGGGCTCCCAAGAGAGTCGTCCGCACGATTAGCTCGTTGCCCTCCTCATCCACGATCGTCATCGCGGTGCCGTTGGGACCGTAGCTGTGGTTTTGCGCAGTGATGTCGATGCGGATATCCGCCTTGTCCACGTCGGGCGGCACATCCGGCTCCATGCCATAGGTGAGCACCCGCACGTGCTGCGTGCGCGCCGCCATCGCGCGCACGTCCAGGTCACCCGCGTTCATGATCGCGACGCCGTCGCCTGGAAGCGCTTCGATGAGTTCGTACTTGGCGCGGCGGATCGCGTCCACCGAACCGAACCGCTCGAGATGCACCGGGCCGATCGCCGTGAGGACCCCGATCGTCGGGCGAACGAAGGCACACAACTCCGCGATATCGCCCTCGCGGTATGCCCCCATCTCAACGACGAGCAAACCGTGTTGGAATTCGAGTCCCTCGTTGATCGCCCGCGTCACCCCCATCGGCGTGTTGTAGGAACCCGGCGTCGCGAATGCTTGCCCGGGACCGGCCGCGATGTCTCGCACCGCGAACTTCGTCGACGTCTTGCCGAACGACCCCGTGATCCCGACGACCGTGGGCTCGATCGATTCCAGCTTCGAGCGAGCGGCGGCGGCAAAACGGGCATTGATCGCTCCCTGAACCGGACTCATCAGGGCATCGCCGGCCACCAGCAGCCATGGGAGTCCTAAGAACGCGGCCGCCGTCATGGCCAGCCACGTGATGAGGTCGTAGGGGGCGCCCCCGGCGAGATGCGCAAGCGCTGGTGGGACGAGGACGGCGAGAAGCGAAAGGACCGCCGACGCTGACAGGATCCGCCACGCCCGAGCGGTCATGACGAGAGGCTTCTTCGCGGTCGCACTCCGCAGGAATAGCGACCTTTGCCGGTTCACGCTGCACCACTGAAGGAAACGGCTGCGCTTGTATCCCTCCAACTGGAAGATGTGCAAAGCACGCCGCAATCGCACTACCTGGAGGAGCGTGAACAGCGGAACGACGCCGTAGACGATGACGCGCAGCAATAACGAGTAACCCTCGAACGGATCATCGAAACCCGTCACGGCGAGATAGGTGCGCCGAGGAAGTGCCGAGTCACGCGACAGAAGCGCTCGGGTTCATCGAGGTAGGCGAAGTGCCCGGCCCCCTCGAGCACCACGAGGCCGGCGTCGGGGATCAACTTCTCCATCCGGCGCGCGTGCGCCAGCGGGACCGCGTCATCCGCGCTTCCCCACACGAGGAGTGTCGATGCCGTGATCGCAGGCAGGAGGCGACCCAGGTCCTCATTGACGACCTTCACGAGGATCGGTCGAAGCTCTCCTGCGTCGCGGTAGTCGGCCGACGCGAGCCTGCGGTACGCCGCGTCCCTGAGCGCACGTCCGGGGGGGCCGAACTTCCCGGTGACGCGCGCCGTTCTGGATGCGGCGCGCTTCACTCGCGCCTTCATCGACGGCGCGGTACGGAGCCCCGACGACCCGACCAGCACCAGCTTCTGCACCACCGATCTGTAGGTCGCGGCGATATAGAGCGCAACCTTGGCTCCGTAGGAATGCGCGACGAAAGAGGCCGACGTGACATCGAGCCTCACGAGGGCGTCGCGCACGAAACCCGCATATTCCGGGGTGCCCCAGAGGGTGGAAGGCAGCGGCGACTCGCCGAAGCCCGGCAGGTCGAGCGCGATGATCCTGAAGCGCGGAGCCAGGCAGCGGATCACCGGGTCCATGGACTCGATGCGGCCCCCCCACCCATGCAGAACGACGACCGCGTCTCCCGTGCCGACGTCGAGAAGGCGGGCGCTTTGGCCCCCGACGGTGATCGTTGTCGTCGCTTCCTCTGCTTGGGTCACCTTCGAAGTATGTCCCGTGCCGCTCGGCTTCCTGATTTACGGAGGGTGAGTGGTGGACAGCCTCTTTACCCTGTTCCCGGCGGATGAAAGGGCACAACGTGGATCTCCACGATTCTTATCGCGCGGCCGCGGCCGCACTCCTAGCGGTGTTCTGCGCGCACGTCTTCGCGCTCACGATCACGGGCCCGTCCGTAGCGGCGACCAATCCTCGCCGGCAACGCAACGCCCTCGCGGCGGGAAGAAGCGCACCAAGAAGTCACAGCGTGGGCGTCGCAGACAACGTCGAGTCCCCAGTCGACCTCCTGTCTCCCTACAGTGGCCTCGGGTCGTGGGTCGATCTGTTCAACCGGGGCCCGTGGAGGAATCCGTCCTGGACCGTCCGACGGATGGATCGCCGCGGCGTCAAGACGATCTATCTGCAAACAGCGACCTATGGGTCTCCAGATCACATCGTCTATCCCCGCAAGGTCGCGGAGTTCATCGCCTCCGCGCACCGTCGCGGCATGTTCGTCATCGGGTGGTCCGTTCCGTCGTTCACTCGTCCGAAGAAGGATTTCCGCAGAGCGCGCGCGGCCATCGATTTTCGAACCGCCGCGGGCGAACGCTTCGACTCGTTCGGACTCGACATCGAAGCCGACCTCGTCGACAAGATCTGGAAGCGCAACGCCCGGCTGCTGGACATCTCGAGGAAACTCCGGCGCGTCGCGGGACCCGACTATCCCTTGGGCGCGATCATCCCGGACGTCCACAGCCGTTATTGGAAGAACTTCCCCTACAAGCGCCTGGCGTCCATCTACGACGTGATGGTTCCGATGGGCTACTTCACCTTCCAGGCGCGCGGGTACAGACATGTGCGCGACTACACCGCTGCGAACATCAGAGTCGTGCGCCGCCAGACCGGTGACCCCGCGATGCCGGTCCACGTCATCGGCGGGATCGCCGACGATGTGGGGGTTGCCGGGGCGCGAGGTTTTATCAGGGCCGTGCGGGAACATCGTGCTGTCGGCGCCAGTCTCTATGACTTCCCGATCACCAGCAGGAGAACGTGGGCGGAACTGAAGGCGGTTCCTTCGCGGCGCTGAACGGGCATACTCGTCGTATGACGGTCGAAGACATCGAAGATTCCGAAGAAGGCTCTGAGGACACGAGCGAAGATACGTCCGAAGACACGAGCGGAGACGAACAGAAGGCGGCCGATCCACGCGACGAGGTCGGCGCCGCATCGGTCGACGACACCTCGGAGGAGTCATTTCCCGCGAGCGACCCGCCGTCCTTCTAGGGATAGGCCGACCGGGCCTGGGTAAGGCCTAGGTACCGCTCGACCTAGGGAGGCGACATGGGGATCACCGAGAAAGACATCGAAACCAAGCTCCACAGCTACATCAGAGACGCTCGTGCGATGGAAGCGAACTCGCTACAGATGATGCAGTCCATGCTGCTGCATACGAAAGACGAGGAGATGCGCGACATCCTCGAGAATCACATCGAGGAAACAAAGGGTCACGAGCAGATCTGGATCGACCGCCTTCAAGGAATCGGCGAAACGTCCGGCGGCGCCAAGAAAGCGGGCGCGCTGCTTAGTGCGGGCATGAAGGGGATTGTCGATCAGCTTCGCTCCGACAAGCCGGGCAAGGACGCGCGCGACGGCTTCGTCACGGAAGCCATCGAGATCGCCGCTTACGAGATGCTCTCTCGTCTCGCCGACCGCGCGGGCGATACCGAGACGTCGCAACTGGCACGGCAGATCCTCGCGGAGGAACGCGCCATGGCCGAACGGCTCTCAAAAACGTGGGACAAGGTCATCGACCTCACCCTCGAGGAGGAAAACGTCCAGGTGTGAAGTGGCTTAAGGCGCGGCCTGGCTAGGGTTCAGAGACAGGATGTGGCCGATCTCCGGACTCGTCTTGCTGTCGAGTAACTCCCGGTACACCTGTTCCACCGCGTTGGGCCCGTCCGCATAAACGATCTTCATCCAGTTATCGACCGACGGCGCGAAGCGGTCCCACGCGGCGGCGTAGCGCGCGGAGAATCCGCCTTTGCCCCAGTCGTCGCGGCGTTTGTCCATCCAGCTGGGGAGGAAGAAGAACTGGGAATCCGGCTCTTCGAGCCCGCCCGCGGCGTCGACATCCTCCCACTGCGCCGCTCCGACGATGATGGTCTGCGTAAGCGCATCACCGAGATGCTCACGAAGCTGATTGCGGATCCGCGCGGAACCGCCCACGTCTACGAACGCAGTGCGGTCGCGCGACAACGAGGTGAGATCCTCGTAGCGAATGACACGGTCGTAATAGCCCAATCGCTCGCAGAACTCGACATTGCCCGGCGAGGTCAGCGCGATCAATTCGGCAGGGCGTGGATCTGCATCAGATAAGAGGAAGGCGGTGCCGAGCGCGGTCTTGCTGGACGCGCTCGAGAACACGACCGAACCCGCTCCGAAAACACTGTTGTCTTTCAGGAAATCCGCCGCTCCGAAGGAGGTCATGAACAGGGGGCGCCACAGCGCGTCGAGGTCTTCTCGCTCCGGCTGGTAGCGGGGATCGGCTGCGACGCGGAGGGTCCGCTGGTACACCGAGGCGAGGTGGTCGAGTTTCGGCGCGCGCATGAGGCCGGTGTCGCTCACGTCGATCGGTCTGACTACGAGATGGCTCGACATCGGGAGATAACTGAAAACGCGTTCGCCTTCCTTGATGTCATCGTGTTCGGAACGAACGACGTCGGCATAGCCCCACACCGGCACTCGTCCCCAACCTTTCGGTCCCGGAAAGAAGTCCCAGTAGCCCATCGAATCGCCCATCAAGGCGTACGTCACGTTGTTGGCACTGAAGCCGAACTTGTCGATGCCGAGCAGGATCTCGCCCGGCGACAGCTCGGCTTCTGAGATGGATGACTCCTCGACGCGGACATCGCGGAGATCGTTGCGACGTACCAGGAGATCGAGTCCGGCCACGGATGTCACCTCACGTCGATAGGTGGATATCGAGATGCACGATTATCGCGTCCCACCGAGAGCCGATCCCCCAAGCAGGCACGGATCCAGAGTCGGAAAGCCGACAATCGTTGCGTTAAAGAGCTGACAGACCACGGCTGGTGGGACCACTCATCCTTGTAGTCGACGGGTCAGACCGTCGCGGCTAAGGCCGAGGAGGGCGTCATGTACAAGCGAGTAGGAGTGGTGGCAGTTGCTCTTCTCCTTGGGGCAGTGGCGTGGGTCGCGGTGCGATCGCCTTCCGACGTCGCTCCACGGGCGTTCGACGCCGCTTGCTCCGACAATCGCTTGAGCACTTTCAACGTCACCGTCACTCCGTCCAAACAGACGTATGTGGTCGGGGACGTGGCCCGCTTCAAGGTAGCGGTCACGAGAGCCGCGAAGGCCGACGAACACGACGAGGGAGAAGAGGTGGGGCCGGCCGAGGGCGCCGACGTGAAGCTGGGGATCTCTATCGGGACGATGACTGTTGCGGCAGAGGGAATTACGGATCCCACGGGCCTCGCTCGGCTGAGCGTGCGGCTACCGACGAAGATGCCCGGTGGGCATGCCGACGTCGTTGCGTTCGCCGAGAAGGAAGCCGTCCCCCACGATTGCGTCCCACACGAGTCGGGACACTTCGACGCCGAAGATTTCGTCCGCATCCGCCGCTAAAAGTACCGGTCTCGCAGGTTCAACCAGAACGCTTCAATGAGCGCCGTCGGAGGATGACGGACAATCCTGGTTATGCAGCCCGAGACGCGCTATACGCGCAGCCTCGACGGGGTGGCGATCGCGTACCAGGTCCTTGGTGAAGGAACGCGGGACCTCGTGCTCGCCCCGGGTTGGATATTCCATATAGAAGTTGTCTGGGAACATCCAGCCTTCGAATCGTTCATGCGTCGGCTGACAGGAACCTTCCGCGTGATCATGTTCGACAAGCGTGGCACTGGCCTCTCCGATCGATCGGTCGTGACGTCAACGATGGAGGAGCGCATGGACGACCTGCGGGCGGTGATGGACGCGGTCGGATCCGAGAAAGCCTCGATCATGGGGTGGTCCGAGGGAGCGAACATCGCCGCCATGTTCGCCGCTACCTACCCGCAGCGGGTCGAAGGATTGATCCTCTATGCGGGTGCGGCGCGCTACCAGTGGGCACCGGACTACCCGATCGGGTTCTCGGACGAGATCCTCGAAGCGGCGCGGGATATCTTCTGCAACCACTGGGGCGAGGGGAGGACTGCATACATCGCGGCCCCCTCGCGCGCCGACGACGAGGCGTTCCGCAGGTGGTTCGGCCGCTACGAGAGGATGACGGTGAGCCCCGGTGGAGCCGAGGTGATGCTCGAGGCAAACCTGGCCATAGACACGACCGAGATGCTGAAACTCGTCCGCAACCCGACGCTGGTGCTGCACAACATTGGTGACCAACTGGTCCCGGTCGAGGCGAGCCGGTACATCGCCGAGAAGATTTCCGGCTCCAAGCACGTCGAGCTCGGCGGTGATGACCATCTCTTCTGGTTCAGCAACGCGGATGAGGTCGTCGGAGAGATCGAACAGTTCCTGCTCGGCTCCAGGTCGCCCCAGCAACAGGAACGAGTACTGGCGACGGTCCTATTCACGGATATCGTCAGCTCCACGGAGCAGGCCGATGCCATGGGAGACGCTCGCTGGCGCGAGATGCTGGACGCCCACGAGCGGCTGACCCGCGAGGAACTCGGCCACTTCCGCGGAGATCTCATCGAGACGACGGGCGATGGCGTCCTTGCGACGTTCGACGGTCCCGCCAGAGCGGTTCTCTGCGCAACGAGGTTGTGTTCCCGGATGGATCGAGGTGGCCTCCAACTACGAGCAGGGGTCCACACAGGAGAGATAGAACTGCGCGGGGACCACATCGGAGGTCTCGCCGTGCACATCGCCGCGCGCGTCATGAGTGTCGCGTCCGCAGGCGAGGTCGTGACGTCAAGGACCGTGAAAGACCTCGCCGTTGGAGCGGGGATCGATTTCGTCGATAAAGGCCCTCACCAGCTGAAGGGATTGACCGAGCCGTGGGACCTATTCACGGCGAAGGTCTAAGCGCTCTCCACTTGCACCAAGAGGCTTTCTTTCTTTGCGCGATAGACCGCGCTGAGGAGCGCTGTTATTTGCGAAAAGAATGCGCCCGGCGTGTGCGCGGAAAAGAAAAGGGCTCGTCAGGACACGTCGAAGGCGGTCCGCATACCGCTTGTGTAGTGCCCCCCCACGTTGCAGATCAGCACATAGGAACCGGTGTCGAGCTGCGTCTCGAGGCTGAAGTTGTTCTCCGACGCTTGATGGAACCCCATCACCTCGATCTGCTCGTCAGTGATGGCGACAAAGCTTGTGCCATCTGTCGTCGGGAGCTGGTCCGGGGGTAGATCGGTGCGAATCACGGTAAGGGCGTGAAGACCTGACTCCACCTCCACCTCGAAGGTCACCTTGCCGGCCGGTCCGGAACCTGGATCGCTGATCAGTGAGTAGTCGCGGCCCGAGACGCCGTCTGTCTCTCCGGCCAGAACCACCGAGACCGTGGTCTCGGCAGCCGGAGACGAGGTCTCTCTGGCCCCAGGTGCCTCCCGCCCTGCGCCTCCGCCCCCGCAGGCCGCCAGAATCAAAGTCACCGCCGCAACCGGTACGCGCCTCCAGCAAGCTATAGGGCTCCGTTTCTGGAGACGCACCATCTCGATCCTCTCCTCGTTACCTGTTTTCGTTAGTCGAGAAATCACGGCATGGGAAGTGCGCCAAGCGCTGAAAGGCTTCGCCTAAGTTTGGATGACGGATTCCGGCGGCCGCGCCGAAGTGATCGGGTCGGCGTGCCTATGGATCACTTCCAGATGCTCTCCTCGCGCCGGAAGACGGTGGTGACCCGAACCGCTGCCGGTGTGATCTCTTCCGCTCCGCCAACGCGCGCACGGTAGCTCTCGATCTCGACGGTATAGGCGAGGTCAGAACCGATGACGGTCGACACGTTTTCGAATCCGACGATCTCGCCGTCGCGGAAGTTCTCCGCCGCTCGATCCAATCGCGCGGAAACGTCGCTCCAACCGCGAGCTGATGGGCCGAAAGGATTGGCGAGCGTCACATCGTCGCGGCGTGAGTAAAGCTGTTTATAGACGTCTGGGTTGCCGTTCGTTATCTCAAGGCCTGCTCGGTGATATTCCTCGAGCGGTAGATCTTCCGGTGTCGATGCCACTCCCCGACCTCCCCCTCGTCGAAGGGTGCCCCGATGAAGCCTGTAGAAACGGACGCTATCGCGCAGGCAAGAAAAGCAAAGGCCCTGTCACCAGGGCCCTTTGAGTTGCAGGGGCAGGATTTGAACCTGCGAC
>JALZEA010000076.1 GCA_030862265.1 Actinomycetota bacterium
ACCCGTCTGTCTTCTAGGTAACCGCCGGTTGTTCGGGAAGCTGCATCGTGCGGTATCGCATCGCGAGTTCGACGTCAGTCGCGCCTCCCTGCGATCTCGCCATGAGGTTCGTAAACTCGCTCGCGTCGAGAGACATGAGGTGCGTTTCCTGGGTAGCGCGCACGGTCGCCATGCGCGGTCTCCCCGTCAGTAAGCCCATCTCCCCGAAGAACTGGCCGGCTCCGAGGATGGCGATCCGTTGGCCCCCGCGCTCGACCTCGACCTCGCCCTCGGTGATGAGGAAGAAGCGGTCGGCCTTGTCTCCCTCGCGGAATATGACCTCGCCGGCGTCCGCCCTGACGGCGTCGAGCTGAGTGGACGTGCTGATCTTCTCCTGCTCGGTGAGGCTCGGCAGGGCTCGATCGAGCCAAACGTTGTAGGCGTGCTTGGTCTCGTCCCAGAACGCCATGACGAGGGGCGCCACGACGAAGAAGTTGTAGACGTAGTGCAGATAAGGGCGGGCCAGTGGCGAGCCGATCATCCCCCCCTTGGCTAGCAGCCCGCTGGTGCCTCCTGCCTCGTAGAGGGCAGGCTCGAACCGGTCGAGATAAAAGAGGAAGATGTGCTCGACCTCGTGAAAGCTCGCCGCGATGAACGAGATCCATAACCATTTGTTGCGCCAGCCGATCTTCACGAGGAGATACATCACGCCGATCCATACGAACGAGTCCCACGCGAAGTGGACGAGCTCACTGTCGAGCGCGCCGAACACGCCGTGGGCCTGAGTGATGTCTCCTCCCTCGATCCAGAGCTGGAACACCTGCACCGTGTGCTCACCGAGGTGTCCGATCTGAAGGATCGTGAACGCGCCCATAAGCATGTAGGACCCGTAGTTCTCGTACTTCCACGCTGCTTCCAGGACGAACAATGGAAGCCACGGAAGGATGGCGGCGCCGACCTTCGCCCAGAGCGGGAACCCGTAAGCCTCGCCGCCTCCGTAGAGAAGCGCGGAGAACATCCCGGTGATCAAAACGGCTTTGAGCGACACGCGCTGAAGGCCGGCAGCCTGCCCGCCCATCTTGGTCAGGGCGCGGTCGATCCTGGTCTCGACTGCCGTCCGGACGCTCATCGTGTCTGCCCGGGCGTGGAAGTGCTCGCCCGCGTTGCCGTTTTAACCGCGGCTCTACTGAGAGCTCGTTCGAGCGGGTTGGCGGCGAAGGCGGAGGCTTGAGGTTGCACGTCTCTGACCCGGGCGGCCCGGGCCGCGGCCGCTGCTGTCTCCGCGGCCTTCTCTCGCTTGCCCCTTCGCACCGCGATCATGGCGACGATCACGTCGGCTACCACGACGAAGAGGACGCAGATGGCGGCCAGGCCGACATAGGGATCCCACGGATCGGGACCGAGTGTCGAAGGAGGAGCTTTCACTCCTACGGTGTTCACCAGAAAGATGATCCAGGCGAACATCAGAGCGAAAGCGATGACCAATCCGATGATCCGTTTGAGCGTGAACTGATTCTCCATGCTCCCCCACCCTCGGCTGCGTCCGTAGGCCGTCGACAGCCTCACGTCATGGGCGAGGCTACTTCCGTCGTCCCAAGCGCGACAAGAGTTTTCGACAAATTGGGTGTCTTGTCGCGCGGGGCCCCTTGACAGTCTCCCGGCCTACCGATTTCCTTGCGCGGGACCACACCGAGGATGCGACATCGATGGGTCACCACTGTCAGGAAGGCGGTCATGGACAACAGGACGACGAAACCTCCCGCTAGCAAGCTGCACGACACCTCACTGGGCACGGGCACCGGCACCGGCACCGGGTACTCGGGCCCTCCCTTCCCACCGATCGCGGATTACGGATTGCTCTCTGATTGCGAAGCGACCGCTCTCGTGTCGTCGCGCGGCACCGTCGAGTGGATGTGCCTGCCTCGCCCCGATTCCCCAAGCGTCTTCGGAGCGATCCTCGATCGGACGGCGGGTGGATTCCGGGTCGGCCCGTCCGACGTCGATGTTCCCGCGGGACGGCGCTACCTCCCGGGCACGAACGTGCTGGAGACGACGTGGCAGACCCCGCGGGGATGGGCGATCGTCCGGGATGTCCTCTTGATCGGTCCCTGGTACCACGACCGAGACCGATCCAAAGATCATCGCCGTCCGCCCACCGACTACGAGGCCGAGGGAACCCTCTTGCGCACGGTCGAATGCATCACCGGTTCGGTCGACTTCTACGTGGACTGCGAGCCGGTGTTCGATTACGGCAAGGTGGACCCCAACTGGGAGTACACCGGCGAGGCCTACGGCGAAGCTGTGGCGCGCGCCGAAGGTACGGACCTCCAGCTCAAGCTGACGACTGATTTCCGTCTTGGGTTCGAAGGTCGACGGGCTCGTGCCCGCAGAACGTTGAAGGAGGGCGAGAAGGCCTTCGTCGCCCTCTCGTGGTCCGACCACGCGCCCCCTCCGAGCACGCTCGAGGAGGCGGAGCAGCGCCTGGAGCGGACGGCGGACTACTGGCGCCAGTGGCTGAACCGGGGAAAGTTCCCCGACCACCCGTGGAAGGACTTCGTTCAGCGCAGCGCTCTCGTACTAAAGGCTTTGATCTATCAGCCGACCGGAGCGATGTGCGCGGCGGGTACCACTTCCCTTCCAGAAACCCCCCAAGGGGAGCGCAACTGGGACTACCGGTACACGTGGATCCGAGACTCGACATTCATGCTCTGGGCTCTCTACACGCTCGGTTACGACTGGGAAGCGAACGATTTCTTCAACTTCGTCGCCGACTGTTGCGAGGGAGAGGCGGAACTACAGATCATGTACGGCATCGGGGGTGAGAAGAATCTTGAGGAATTCACGCTCGACCATCTCTCCGGGTACGAGGACGCTCGCCCCGTGCGTGTCGGCAACGGCGCCTTCAATCAGCGGCAGCACGACGTGTGGGGAGCCGTCCTCGATTCGGTCTATCTGCACATGAGGTCGCGCGATGAGCTTCCCGAGCGTGTGTGGGACATTTGCAAGCTCCAGGTCGAGGTTGCATTGAAGAACTGGAAAGAGCCCGATCGAGGCATCTGGGAGGTACGGGGGGAGCCGAAGCACTTCACCTGTTCCAAGGTGATGTGCTGGGTCGCTGCAGAGCGCGGGGCACGCATCGCCCGTGTGAACGGGGATGAGGAACTCGAGGCGCGCTGGCAAAGTGCGGCAGAGGAGATAAAAGCCGACGTGCTGACGAATGGGGTCGACGAACGGGGAGCTTTCACGCAGCATTACGACACCAAGGCCCTCGACGCATCGAATCTGCTCATCCCTTTGATGGGCTTCCTGCCGTGGGACGACGAGCGGGTAAGGGCCACCGTGCTGGCGATCGCCGACGAGCTGACCGTCGACGAACTGGTGTTGCGTTACAAGGTCGAAGAAACCGACGACGGGCTTTCGGGCGAGGAGGGAACGTTCGCGATCTGCACGTTCTGGCTTGTCTCGTGCCTGGTTGAGATCGGCGAGTTGCAACGCGCTAGGGAACTCTTGGAGAAGATGCTTGCTTTTGCGAGTCCGCTCAAGCTCTTCGCGGAAGAGATCGACGTCCATGCTGCCCGTCATCTCGGTAACTTCCCTCAGGCCTTCACGCACCTATCGCTGATCAACGCGATCATGCACGTCATCGAGGCCGAGAAAACGAGCGAGCCAGGGAGACTGATGTGAAGCGAGATTCAGCTCGGACGATCGAAGTAGATGTGCTCATTATTGGATCCGGACCCGCGGGTGCGACGTATGCACGCAAGCTAGTAGAGGCGGGCCGTTCCGTGTACATGATCGATATGGGTGCGAAGCTCTCGGCACGCCCGGGGGCTCATCTGAAGAACTCCCACCTGTACCAGCGCAACATCGATCTCTTCGCGTCGGTGATCCGAGGTCACCTGCATCCACTATCCGTTCCCACGGGGTCGCGGCCGGAGTTAACCCTGGACCCGGGCGCCTACCGGATAGACCTCGACGAACATCCGGGCTTCGTACTCAACAACCAGAACCCGGAGCAGGATCCCGACAAGAATCTTCCGGGAGCGGCGGTGACATACGCGGTGGGCGGAATGGCAACCCACTGGACGTGTGCGACACCTCGTCAGCATCCGGTGGTTGAGAGAAGCGACATCTACTCGGACGAGGAATGGGATCGCCTGTACACGGAGAGCGAGGAGATCCTCGGTACGAACCCCCACGCGTTCGACGACTCGATGCGTCACACGATCGTTCGCGAGACCCTCGAGGGCGAGTTCAAGGAGCTGCCAGAGGGTCACAGGGTCGGCAATCTTCCCCTTGCGGTCGAGCGACGGAGAGACAACCCCAAGCTGGTCCACTGGTCGGGGACTGACAATGTGTTCGGTCCCCTCGCCGACGGCGAACAGGACACGGAACCATTCATCTTGAAAGAGCAACACCAGTGCCTGCGGCTAAAGCCGAGCTCCGACGGTTCGCGCATCGAATACGCGGAGATCTTGAATCTCTCGGATTGGGAGATCATCCACGTTCGCGCCAACACCTACGTCGTGTGTTGCAATGCCTATCTGACGCCACAATTGCTCTTTGCGTCCGGGATCCGGCCCGAGCCGCTGGGCCGTTACATGACCGAGCAACCGATGTCATTCGCGCAGGTCGTGCTGAGACAGGACATCGTCGATGATGTCGCGGCCGACGATCGTTTCACGGAACGGGTACGAGAGCATCGCGAGGCGCGGCCTTACGATCCGGTTCCGATCCCCATCGACGATCCCGAACCGCAGGTGTGGATCCCGGTTTCGGAAGACCGCCCGTGGCATTGCCAGATCCATCGGGACGCGTTCCACTACGGAGATCTCGCACCGAACATAGATTCCCGCCTCATCGTCGATCTGCGATGGTTCGGGATAGTCGAGCCACGTTATGAAAGCAGGATGACGTTCTCGGAGTCGAATAAAGACTCGTTCGGGATGCCGCAGCCGATCTTCGAATGGATCCTCGACAACGAAGACCGGCGCAAACAACACCGGATGATGGGGGACATGGAGCGGGCTGCGAACGCGCTCGGCGGCTATCTTCCCGGCTCGGAACCGCAGTTCGTCGCTCCGGGACTACCGGTGCACGTAACCGGAACGGTTCGGATGGGACGTGAGGAGAAAGACAGCGTCGTCGACGAGAACTCCCGGATGTGGGGCATAGAGAACCTCTACCTCGGAGGCAATGGACTCATCCCACGCGGTAATGCTTGTAACCCCACGTTGACGACGGTCGCGTACGCGCTCAAGGGGGCCGAGCACGTGATCGCCGAGGGCGGCAGATGACGCCCATGTTTGATGCCGACAAGGTTTTCCTCGGCATCACCCCGACGGGCTGGACCAACGACGACCTCCCCACCTTGGGCCACGAGACCCCCTTCGAGCAAACAGTGAGCGAGATGGCACTGGCCGGGTTCCAGGGCTGCAGCGTCGGACATAAGTACCCGACCGACACGAAGGTCCTCAAGCGCGAGCTCGAGCTGCGCGGCCTGCGCGTCTCCGAGCCGTGGGCCAGTACCCATTTCACCGTGAACGGCATGGAAGAACGGACCGTCGCGCGCTTCAAAGAGCAGATGGCATTTATCAAGGAGATGGGCGGGACCGACATCGTCGTAGCCGAGCTGGGCCACGCGGTGCACCAGCAACCCGTGGCAGTGATACCGAACAAGCCCGTCTTCGACGACGACCAGTGGAAGGCCATGGTCGTGGGACTCGAAGGTTTAGGCCGGATGGCGGCCGACGAGGGCATGAGGCTCTGCTATCACCACCACATGGGAACCGGCGTGATGACGCGCGCGGAGGTCGACCGCCTGATGAACGACACCGACCCCCAACTCGTGCACCTCCTCTTCGACACGGGTCATCTGTATTGGGCCGGCGACGACCCGCTCGACATGGCGAAGGCTTATGCCGATCGGATCAAGCACGTACATCTCAAAGACATCCGCAAGGATGTACTCGACAGGTGCACAGAGGCGCGACTGAGCTTCCTCGAATCCGTCGTGGAAGGGGTCTTCACCGTTCCGGGCGACGGCGACATCGACTTCAAGCTCATCTTGCAGGTTCTGTCGGATGCGGGTTTCGAGGGCTGGCTGATCGTGGAGGCCGAGCAGGATCCGCACAAGGCGAACCCGCTCGAGTATGCCCTGAAAGCGCGCGCCTACCTGCGGGAGGTGACCGGCCTATAGCCGACCATCAGATTCCTTCCCCGTTTCCCAACACAAAGGAGGACGAGTGGCAACGATCGAGATCGTGACGTTCCGTCTGAAAGATGGCGTCGAGCGGGACACTTTTCTGACCCAGAACCGCAACGTCGAGCAGAACCTGGTGAGCAAGATGCCGGGGTTCGTAAGCCGAGAGACTGCCGTCAACAACGACGGTGAAGTGGTCGTCGTGTTGCACTGGGAGAGTCCGGAAGCGGCGCAAGGATCCATGGACAAGTTCGTGCCTGCGCCGGAGAGCCAGGATTTCCAGGCACTGATCAACATGGACACGTTCAAGATGACTCGCTACGAGAAGGTCTAGGTCGGACAGAAGCTCCGACAACACAAAACCTCGCAGCTCGGGAGAAGCGCAGTGGATTTCGGGATCAACCTGTATCTGTGGACGACCGAGATCACGAAGGATCATCTGCATCTCTTCGGAAAGATGAAGCGCGCCGGCTTCGACGGCGTAGAGATCCCGGTTGGTTCGGCGAACTGGAACGGGTACGAAGAGATGCGCAAGGTCCTCGATAACGAGGGACTCGGTTGCACGACGATCACCAATGTTGGGCCCGACAAGAACACCGTGGGAGAAGATCCTGCGGCTCGCCGGGCCGCGCTCGACGAAATCAAGTTCGGGATCGAAGCCAGCCACACCTTGGGGAGCGACATCCTTGTCGGGCCTTACCAGGCGGCCTACGGGCATTTCTCGGGAGCAGGGCCCTCGGATGAAGAACTCGACCGTTCGGCCGACATCCTGAGAGAGGCTGCCGAGTTCGCGGACTCGGCCGGGATCCGATTGGGGCTCGAGTTCCTCAACCGGTTCGAGGGTTATCTCCTTAATACGCTCGAGCAAAGCGCGTCACTGGCAAAGAAGGTCGCCCATCCTGCGCTCGGCGTCCTGTACGACACTCACCATGCGCACATCGAGGAGTCCGATCCGGGCAAGTCGATACGAGATCACGCCGAGTCCATCTTTCACGTGCATTTCAGCGAGAACAACCGCGGCCCCCTCGGGTCCGGCCAGGTGAGGTGGAGCGAGACGGTCGAGGCGTTAAAGGACGTCGGTTACGACGCGTGGGTGACCGCGGAGGCTTTCGCAGCCGACGTTCCCAACCTATCCTCGGTCGCCCACGTGTGGCGCAACACGTTCACCTCCAAGGAAGAGTTCGCGGACGGCGCGATCGCTTTCCTACACGAGGTGTGGAGGTGACGGGAGTTATCTGGCAGAACGCTCCCGCGATCGCGTTGGAGAGCGGCTGTTACGACGGACTGACACCGATATCCGAGCTGCGACAACACGGCGACCTCGGGATCGGCGCGTTCGATCAGCTGGACGGCGAGTTAGTGGCCGTGGACGGGGTCTTCTATCAAGTGACCGGGGATGCCGCCGCTCACGTGCCCGACGACTCGGTCACGCTGCCTTTCTGCCAAGTGACGATGTTCGGGGGGAAGGAATCCCATAACCTGCCCTCTGAGGTTACGGCCGACACCCTGCTCGATCTCGCTGATGGGTGGATGGGGACCCAAAACCTCTACTACAGCTATCGGATCGACGGCAGCTTTAGATCGTTGGCTCTGAGATGTTTGCCCAAACAGTCGAAGCCGTTCCCGCCACTCGCGGAGGTCGCCAAGGATCTGCCGCGGTTCTCGTACGACGTTGCCGAAGGCACGATGGTCGGATTCAGGGCTCCTGTCTACGTCGGGAATCTGTCGCCCCCAGGATTCCACCTGCACTTCATCTCAGCAGATCGCCGCTTCGGGGGACACGTGCTTTCATTCGAGGGGGCCGACGCAACGATCACATTGGAACTCGTCGAGCGTCAGGAGATCTTGTTCCCAAACAGCGCGGACTTCGCCACCAAGGAACTGATGGTGGATCATGATGCCGCGGGACACCACTAAAGGAGACGAGCAGTGGCAGAGACATATCAAGTAACCGATGAGACATTCGTCATCTCTGACTCTCTACCGGTTCCCGGCGTCGGCGTGCTACCGATAAACGCCATGGTCATCCGCGGCGAGCAGCCCATGATCCTGGACACTATGGCCACGGTCCAGCGCGATGAGTTCCTGGACAAGGTCTTCTCGATCGTCGAACCCGCCGACGTCCGTTGGCTGTTCCTCAGCCATGAGGACCGCGATCACTCCGGCAGCCTCATGCAGGTCCTCGAGAGATGTCCGAACGCGACCCTGATCACGAACTTCCTCGGTCTCGGGAAACTCGGCGAAGAATTCGCCATCCCGCTTGACCGCGTGCGGCTCATGAACGACGGCGACACCCTCGACATCGGGGACCGGACCGTAGCGGCGCTGCGTCCGCCGCTTTACGACTCGTCGGCCACTCGAGGGCTATGGGACCCGAAGACGAAGACGTACTTCGCCGCGGATTGCTTCGGATCGGTGATGGCAACCAACGTCCAGTTCTCAGACGAGGTCGCGCCGACCGACTACGAGGAAGGCTTCTTCTGGATGAACCGCGTCAATCACATCTGGCACCAACACGTAGCGCAGGACAAGATCGACGCGGCTGCGCACCGGATCCGCACGCTCGGCGCCGACCGGATAGTGAGCGGTCACGGCCCGGTGGATCGGACCCATCCCGACACGCTGTGCGACTGGATCTCGCGGATTGGGGACATGGAGCCCGTCGAGCTACCCAGTCAGGCTGACTTCGAGGCGATGCTCGCGGGCGGACCCGAGTGATCTAGGTTCGAACCCATAAGCAGTAACGCAGGGCACCGGCGACTTTGGTTATGACCTCCAGGTCCACGTCGTAGAGGCCTCGAACGCCTCTCCGCCAGCGAGCGTGGCTACGCCTGTCCCTTCGACGCCGGAAGATGCAAGCGCCGGCGCATCCGGCCATGCCGTCTGGGGCTCGACGCATGCAGCGTGTGCAGGCGTGTACACGACGATGGTTTCGATGGGCTGATCGAACTCGAGCTCGAGCTCCAGGTCCGGCCACGTCACCCTCGCGGGTCCGCGCGCGCCCGCGTAGACGTGATCAAGCCTTCGTTCTCCCAACGCACGCCCGCGCCGCAGATCGGTGTCGCCAGAGACCGGGATCAATCGTCCGGTTGGGATGAGGTCCTCGCTCGTCTCGAGCACGTTGTCCGCGGCGACGGTCACGCTGAGGTCGCCCTCGAGAGGACGAACGAAGTACGGATGCCATCCGACGGATACCGGCATCGATCGGTCCCCGGCCTCCACGCGCGCGGTCAGGGTCAGGTGGCCGGCGCCGAGGTCGATCCGGTGGTGCACCGTCCCGCCGAACGGCCAACCGGCACGGACGAGATCGCAGGACATCGCGATCGAGCTCTTGGTCATGTTGTCCACCGACCACACCTTGTCGAACACGAGTCCGTGGATGGCGTGCCCTCCGAAATTCTGGGGGAACTGATGAGTCTGTCCCTCCCACGGCAAGCGGCCTTCGGCGATGCGACCAACCCACGGGGCCATGAAGAAGCAGCCCCATAACAGGGTGTCGCCCGGCGAGGCCTCCGCCGGACGCGTCAGGATGCGCTCGGTGCCTCCCGCCACGAGTGAGCTGATCTTGCCTCCCTCGTCGGGCTCGATCTGGACGCGATCCGATCCCGCGCTGAGAACGACGGTCATGCTTGCGCGAACGACACGGTCGACTTCACGTCGAGCCCTGGCCGCGGCTCGAGCGCGGTCGCGAACTGATCCACTGGAACCCGGCGCGTCACCATGCGTCCGCATAACCCCGGCCATAGGCTCTCGAACTTAGCGAGATCCTCGACCGCGGCGGTGAAGTAGCGGCGGTTGGCGTTCACCGTGCCGAACACGACCTTGTTCTCGAGGACCATCTCGAGGTTGAGCTTGTCGGCGGGGATCTCGAGCTGGCGCGCTCCGGCCGAAACACCTGTCAGACACACGACGCCGTTCGGTCCCACCGCGTCGATGGCGTCGAACACGAGTGATGCGACCGCGGTGGCTTCGACGATGAGGTCAACCCCACCGATCCGCTCGGCGAGCTTGGCGAGGGGCTCCTCGTCACCTTTGACGTACTCGGCCCCACATGCCTTCACGATCTGGGCGCGCAGGCTGTCGTGTTCGACGATGTCGAGAGTGAAGACGTCGTAACCCTTCGACCGCAGCAACAGCGTCGCCATGAGGCCGATGGGGCCCGCGCCCGTGACGATCGCCTCCTTGGGGGACCATGTCATTCGTCTCTGGATCTCCTCGGATTGGATGACGCCCTTTTCGACGACGGTAAGCGGCTCGATCAGTACGCCGATGTCGGCCAGGGACTCGGGAAGCTTCACGAGGTAGTCGGGACTCTCCACGAAGTACTCGGACATGAACCCGTGTAATCCCTTTATCCCGCGTTCCGTGTATTGCCCATTCGAGCACATGTCGAATTCGCCGGCCGCGCACTGGGGACAGGGCACCGGGTCCGGCCGGCGGACGATCGCGACGACATGGTCACCTTCCTTCAGTTCGGCGTTCTCGGGCGCGGTCACAACGCGACCGAAGTTCTCGTGCCCGATAACGAGGTAGTCGTCGCCCGGAGGGGCTTCGCCGTAGAGGCCGTGGAGGATCTCGAGGTCGGTAGCGCAAACACCAACTTCGATCACTTCGACCAACGCCTGGTCGGGAGCGGCCTCGGGTTTCGGGATGTCCTGCACCCGACCGCTGTTGGGCTTCCTTGGCGTTACGACCACAGCTTTCACGTCATCCTCCTTGGTGGGGGGCCTCGTAATCCTTAACCGAGTGATAGTGAAGACGCCCGTCGCGCCGCTCGCCCCCGACGAGGCCGGCATCGACGAACCGCTCCACGTGGCCGTACACGGAGCACGCGAAATCACCGGCCACCGATGGATCCCACTTGCCGAGCAGCGGCAGTGCCGTGTCCATCAGTTCCTTGACCGTCGACGTGCCTTCTTCTATCAGGCCGAAGATCGTGCGGTCGGCCTCAAGCGTGTATGTGCGCGTGGCATCGAGGTGCTTGCCAACATCGCCTCCTTCCGCCGCGGGCCAGTGGGCAGTGTGGAGCGCAGCGAGGTTCAGGCTTCGAAGCTGCTCCACCGTTTTCAGGTACGGCTCGATGTAGTAGTAGGTCGGCATAAGGGCCCACGGCCGCCCGTCGGCGAAGGGATAGTCACTGCCGTGGACGGCGTCCTGGGTCACCGCGAGCCGTGACCGAGGGTCGAAGACGCCGAGGTGTCCCTTGGAGTGCCCGGGAAGATGGAGGATCTCGACGAGCCAATCGTCGGAGAGACGGAGCCTTTCGCCGCCGCAGAACGTGCGGTCCACGGGGACGGCGCGGCCCCCTGCCAGTTCCACGAGCCGCGGTTTGACATCGGTCGGGAAACCGACGCCGTGGTCGTATTCGAAACCCGAGTATCTCTTCGCGACGAGTGTGCGCGGGTCTCCGATCTGTTCCTCGTCGCCCGCGCCGCAGGCGATCGTCATGGTAGGGAACGCGCCCCGAATCGCGGCGTTCCCACCCTGGTGATCGAGGTCGCAATGAGTCACGAGGAGGAGATCGGGTTCGACTTCTAGCGACGCGAGCGCGGGCAGGATGACTTCTCGGGGTGTGACCGAGGCCCCCGAATCGATCAACAGGGTGAAGTCGTCTCCGCGAAAGAGATAGACGTAAAGCAGCCGTCCTCCGAACACGGATTCGATCCGGAAGACCCCCGCGGCGATCTCGGTCAGCATGTCCGCATCCTAGGGAGCGATTGGATGTCGATCTCCTTGAGTGGCGCCGGCGGTATCGAGATGCCGAGGTCATGCAGGGCGAGTAACGCCGCTCCACGCGCCCCCGAGTGAGGTGACGGCGCAGCATAGAGCGGGCGCCCGAGGCGCTCAACGAGGAGCCTGGTCCACATCGGGTGGCTCTCGATCACACCCCCGCTGGCGACGAGATCGAAGGGCCGACCATGCCACGCTTCGACCTCCTCCACGAGCGCCGTCAAGTTGTCGGTTGCAGCTTCGATGAGGGCTTGAGTGATGTCGAGCGCCGTCGTCGACAACCGGATCCCTTGGATGCGTCCGTTCGACTCGATGGCCCATTTCGGCGCGCGCTCACCCGCGAGGTACGGGTCGACGCTCAGTCCGTGTGCGCCACGTGGTCTCCCCAGCGCGGCCTCGATGTCGCCGTCGTCGATCCCCAGGGTTCTCCGCGCCCACGCGAGGAGGTTGCCCGCGTTCGACGTCGCTCCGCCCACGAGCGCCCGTTTGCCGTCGATCGCGTAGGTGAAGAGCCGCTCCGGAGGCACGGGGCTGTCATCGACCACGACGCGGATCGCCCCGGACGTACCGAGTTTGAAAGCCGCTCGGCCGCCAGCGATGCAGTCGGAGCCGATCGTTTCCGCCGCACCGTCACCCACCGGCAGGAACCATCGTGCCGTCGCCAGCACCGGCCACCGCGCCGCCCACTCTGGCTTCAAGTCCGAGAGCGGTTCCGTCCTGATCGGTGGGAGGACGGTCGCATCGACGCCGACCATCTCGAGGGTGTCGTCGTCGTAGGCGACGCCGTTCAGTTTCGCGAGTCCCGTTCCCGACGCCATGGATGGACTCGTGAACGGTTCGCCGAACAAAGCCATGATGAGCCATTCACCGGGGCCGAGGATCCGCGTGAAGGTCGCGTTCCTGCCCACGGCCGCGTGGATGCGGACCGCGGGGTAGCTCGGATGAAGGAAGCACCCGGTGCGCCGGTGATAGTCGAACGGATCGACCGCCGCGTGCAGCGCGTGCGCCGACGGTGTGGCCGTCGTGTCTTCCCACGTCGAGATGGGACCTGTAGGAGTCTTCGCAGCGTCGAGGAAGAGAAGACCGTGCCAGAAGGTAGAAAACGCGACATCGGTGATGGGACCGGTCGCGCCTTCGATGGCGTCGTCGATCGCCGATGCAACCGCGCTCAGAAGAGCACCGGCCTCGAGCGATGTCTCGCTGATAGACGTCGACCCGATCAGGTTGCCGCCGGCGTCGACGAGAGAGGCCTTTATGCGCGACGTGCCGACATCGATCGCGAGAACCACCGGTGGGTCCAGATTGCTAGAGTTGGTTCTGTTGCTCAATCCAGCGCCGCAGCCCCGAACGCCACGCTGAAGCGCCGGCACCAGATGACCACACTCTCGAATGTCGAGAGGTCAACCTCCGCAGGGACCTCGTAGTTCTGGTTGCCCATGTTGCCCTTGAGCCCTCCCAGATCCACGAAATCCTGGGTCACGGCATCTCCGCTCTCCGTCGCTGCGGCCGAGGACAGATACACGCGCAGATCGGGCCCGTTGTCAGTCGCGAAGTCCTCCAACCGGAGGAGGCGTGAACCGTCGTCGAGCGTGATTAGCATGGCTCGCCCGGTCGTCTCGTGAGCGTGGCTCACGAAGTCGCCCGTCGCCTCCTTCGCCGCGCTCTCCGCCGCGGGTGCGGCCTCGTCCACCTGCTGGTCGATGAACAACTTGTGGGGCTGGAACCAGAACAGGCCGAAGATCACCGCTGCGAGCCCTGCGATCGCGAGAAAAGTGGCCAAGGGACGACGCGCGACCACAGATCGAACCTGCATTTTCCTCTCCAGCTCTTGTCGGGTCCCTATATCGAATGGAGAATCCAGAGTCCCGGATCGCCGCCACCCTAAGGAGGTTCCTACGAAGGAGCAAGCGGTTCCAGTCGCCGATGACGCCACGGCAGAGAAGACGCATTCGCGGGCAGAGCTGCGCGCGTTGTTAGGAGAGCTTCTCCAGAAGCCCGATGAAGCCGGTCAGATCGAGAAAGATATCGAGGAGAAGTTCACCCAGGACAAGGCAGTGATGGTTCTGGATCTCAGTGGATTCTCCAAGACCACCGTTGATCGGGGCATCGTCTCGTTCCTGCTGATGATCTACCAGATGGAGCTACTGGCGACTCCGTCGGTGGAAGGACACGGCGGAACGGTGGTCAAGCAGGAGGCAGACAACCTCTTCTGCCTCTTCGACGGCGTTGACGACGCCCTCGCCGCCAGCATCGAGATCCGAGAGCGACTCAACACGGTCAACGTCGTCCTTCCCGACGACAGAGACCTGTACGCCGCCATCGGGATCGGTTACGGCCCCGTTCTCAACATCGGAGACGAGGATGTCTGGGGAAGCGAAGTGAACCTCGCTTCAAAGCTGGGGGAAGACATCGGAGAGCTCGGACAGATCCTTCTCACCGAGGCCGCCTCGTCCCAGCTCGATAGCGCGGACGAAGCGAAGCTCAAGCGGAACACGGTCAGCGTGTCCGGATTGGAGCTCAACTACTACGAAGTCGGGAGCTGATCTCTCGATCGAGAGCCAGAAAGAGAGCGACGTGGTTTCGTCTCCCAAACGATCCCGAACGAAGGATGGATCGGTGCCGAACGCGACCGACCCTCGTTCGTCGCGGGCCGAGGCCCTGGAGCGATTCGAGAGCGCCACCGCTTTGCCGATGCTCGTCCTCGCACTGGCGATCGTCCCTCTGATCGTCATTCCCATGATCTTCGAGCTGTCCTCGGGGGTCGAGACGACGATCGTTGCTCTGGACTGGATGATCTGGGCCGTTTTCGCGGCCGAGTACGGCATCAGGCTCTATCTCTCTCCTCACAAATGGGTTTTCGTACGCAGTCATCTCGTCGACCTGGCTGTGGTGGTCCTTCCGTTCCTCAGACCTCTGCGCGTTATCAGATCGGCGCGCCTGTTGCGACTGTTAAGAGCGGCACGTGCCACCAGCCTCCTTCTCCGCGCAATCGGGGCCGGCCGGAGGGTCCTCACCCGTCACAAGCTGCATTACGTGCTGGCGGTCGCCCTAGCAGTCGTTGTCGGCGGGGCGCTCCTCGTCGAATCATTCGAACGAGGGGTCCCCGGCTCCAACATCACCTCGATCCCCGATGCTCTGTGGTGGGCCGTGACCACCATCACCACGGTGGGCTACGGCGACCGCTTCCCCACCACACCGGCGGGTCGTGGTGTAGGGATCCTCCTCATGATCCTCGGGATCTCCCTCTTCGGTTTCATCGCAGGGTCACTGGCGTCTTTCTTCGTCGAACAGGAAGAAGAAGAGCCCCGCGGGAAACTGGAGGACATCGCTGCGCGTCTGGATCGGATCGAACGGGCGCTGAAGGAACAGAGCCGCACCGAAGCGGGACCGGGCGAATGAGAGCTCAGCACTCCATGTCGGGCTCGGCGGCAACCGAGTGACGCTCGGCGCGCTCATCGAGGAGGAGCGCGATCACTGGTTCCGATTCCTGGTCCATGGGGACATAGGTGCCACGCGTGTCGATCCCCAGCAACGCCATCGTGAGCTTCACCTGGGCACGCTGCTCCTTGGTTAATTCATAACCGCACGGCGGTGGATCCTGAACCTCGTCCTCTGACGGCTCGTCGTTGTCGGCGCCACCGAAGTAGACGGGCTCGCTCCGCTCACGGCCCTCCTCGACCGCGCGCTCCCTCGCCTCGTCCGTGATACTCGCTACCTTCGTGCCTCGGAGGCGCATGAAGCGCAGGGTCGCATCGATCGCGACCGTGTGCGCCGTGACGCGCCGCAACCTGACCTCCGGCTCGTTCAGTTCCTGGGGACCGTTCCGAATCTCTCGGTCGACGCGCGTCTCCACCAATATCCCGAGGGAGTGTCGTAATCCCATCGCGTTGCGGGCGATGCCCTCGTCGTGGTCACCCGCAACTTGATGTATGTCGTGATTGGCGACTTCGTACATGCCGTACTCATCGGTCGAGTAGCCCGCCTCTTCTTCGTCCTTCGTGATGAACTCGAGCGCAAGTTCCTTCGCCTGATCGTGGACGGCCTCGTCCACGTTGAGGTTGCGCGGCCACAGCACGAGGACCTCGTCGTCGTACAGGACTGGGATCCCCGGCCCGTATTCGTGAAGATCGACGACAGGCTCGGGTTGCCAGTCACGTACGACCTCCGCCATCGCCTGGCCTTCGGGGGTCGCGAGATTCAGGTGATCGCGATTGACGTCGGTGCCGTCGGAATTGCCGCGCGAATTCGCCTCGCGTCCGTCGGGATTCGCGGTGGGCACGAAGAGGATCGTCTGGTCTTCCAACTGCGCGAGCAATTCGGCGTCGTCGGTGAAGGCGAGGTCGCGCAGCCGGATCAGACACGCCTCACGACCGGCGGGCTCGTTGCCATGCTGGGTGCAGACGAACAGGGTGGTCGGTTGCCGAAGCGCGACCGCGCGCGGCGCGGGCCGGGGGAAACCGAGGCGCACGAGGTGCAGCGGCAGCCCCTCCTTGGTCGTGCCCACCGTCTCGATCTCGACCCGGTCCGACGCCTCGTCGACCTCGGACAGGAATCCAAGTTCGCCCTTGTGCGAGGTCCAGTCGGCCCCCTCGCTCTCCTCGAACTCGGTGCGCGGTGGCTCCGACCGACCGGCGAGCGCGGGTGCGATCGCGCCAGCCAGCACCACCGCGACGACTCCGCCGACGAATATCCGCCTGAGATCCATCGCCGCCTCCTCCCTGTGAAGACTCCTCTCCTTGGGTTTTCGCCGGCTGCACCCTTTCGAAAACGCGCTGGCGGGAAATGCTGTGATTTAAGTGCACCGTTGTTAGAGTTGAGGCTCCTGTGACGTCGGGACGCCCCGGCGCGCCGAAGACGAGGAGGTTCAGCTGGCGACCCGGACCCGCCGCCCCCCTGCAGGTCGACGTCGCCCCCGCGGGCGAGGCCGCCCCCCGGGTCGACGGCGCCCGCCTGCTCGTAGGCCCAGACGAGGGCCCAACCCGGTCGTCTCCGGTGTCTCCAGCGTGGCGCGTTGGACCGCCCTTCAAGTGCGCGACGCGCCCGCCGAGGCGTGGGGGCTGCTCGTCGTGTTCGCTGGTGCGATCGCCTGGCTCGGCGTCTACGCCTCGGGGGCAGGCCCGGTCGGTGGGGCGATCGACTACATCGGTTCGCTCGTCGGGGGGCGTCTCGTAGCGCTGGTTCCGCTGCTGTTGCTCACGAGCGGAGCGATGATCATCGTTGGGCGAACCAGACCGCACGTCGCGCGCGTGGTGGTGGGCGTCGCGATCTGCTGCACGGCGCTCGCCGCGATGATCCACCTCGCGCGCGGCAACCCGCCCATCAGCGTGCCGATCGAGCGCCTGCAACAGATCGGCGGCATCGTCGGCGCCCTGGCCGCGAAGCCTCTCTCCGGGGTCGTCGGAACTTGGTTCGCGTGGATCGTCATGGTCGTCGGATTCGGTGTCGGCGTGATGGTCGTCACGCGCACGCCCGTCGCCCGGGTCGCCGGTTGGTCCGTCGCCGGCGCGGGGGCGACGTGGGACTTCCTCAGGGGCCTCGCCGCGGGGATGCTGGAAGAAGACGAAGACGAAGACGACGTCGAGGGATACGAGGATGATGCCGACGAGCCGGGCTACGTCGAAGAGATCGACGACGACACGGACGACGCCCCGGCGCTGGCCCCGCGTCCGCCGGCCGCCCAACAGCTCGCCATCTCCGTCGGGGTAGCGAAGTCGTACAAGCTCCCGCCCATCGAAGCGCTCGGGGTCTCGGGCGACCGCGAGATCTCGGTGCGCTCGATCGAGGACACGATCAAGACGTTGGAGGAGACCCTGGAGGAGTTCCAGGTCGATGCCTCGGTCACGGGCTACACGGCCGGCCCCACTGTGACCCGCTTCGAGGTCGAGCTTGGGTCCGGCGTGAAGGTCAACAAAGTCCTCTCGCTGTCGAACGAGATCAAATACGCCCTTGCGTCGGGCGAACTGCGTTTCCTCGCCCCCATCCCGGGCCGCAGTGCCATCGGGGTCGAGGTACCGAACCGGACGCGCCAGCTCGTCACCCTCGGGGACGTGCTGCGTTCCAAGGAAGCCAAAGCGGACCCCCACACCCTCTCCGTCCCGCTCGGCAAGGACATCTCCGGGGACACGATCATGGCCAATATCACCGAGATGCCCCACGTCCTGATCGCCGGGGCGACGAACTCGGGCAAATCCTCGTGCCTCAATTCGATGATCACCTCGATCCTGGCGCGCGCCCGGCCCGATCAGGTCCGCATGATCCTCATCGACCCCAAACGCGTCGAGCTGAGTCACTTCTCCGGCGTTCCCCACCTTCTGACTCCGGTCGTGACCGTTCCCAAGAAGGCGGCGAGCGCGCTGAACTGGGTCGTGCGCGAGATGGAGATGCGTTACGAGTTGCTCGCGCACTCGGGCATGCGCAACCTCGAGTTCTACAACGAGGCGGTATCGCGTGGTGCGGTCGTGAAGCGCACCGACGATGAACCCGACCCGCACGCATTGCCGTACATCCTCGTGGTCGTCGACGAGCTGTCCGACTTGATGATGGTGGCCCCGCGCGACGTCGAGGCCGCGATCTGTCGCATCGCGCAGATGGCGCGCGCCGTGGGCATCCACCTCATCGTCGCGACGCAGCGCCCTTCGGTCGACGTCGTGACCGGTGTGATCAAAGCGAACATCCCGTCGAGGATGGCGTTCTCGGTCGCGAGTCAGCAGGACTCGCGCGTGATCCTCGATCAAGGCGGCGCGGACAAGTTGATCGGACACGGCGACATGCTGTACCTGCACGCGAATTCCTCGAAGCCACGGCGGATCCAGGGGTCCTGGGTGACAGAGAAAGAGATCGCCGCGGTCGTCGGGCATACGCGCCGGCAGTCGGAACCCGACTACGTCGAAGGCGTGACGGCTGAAGAGTCACATGCCAATGCCGGCATCACCGGAGGTGACGACGAGCTGCTCCAGGAAGCGCTCGACCTCGTCGTTCGCAGCCAGCTCGGCTCGACCTCGATGCTGCAGCGCAAACTGCAAGTAGGGTTCGCGCGTGCCGGACGTCTGATGGACCTCTTGGAGCAGCGCGGCGTCGTCGGCCCGAGCGTCGGCAGCAAGCCCCGCGACGTTCTCATGACCGTGGAAGAACTCGACGCGCGCGACGGAGGCGGTCCGGAAGCCGCCTAGATAGTCCCGAAGCAGCTTCTCGGGGGCTGTAACCGTCGCTCGCCTCTATGATTGCGGCCTTCAAAAACGACTTCTATTGGAGCGCCGTGACCGACCAAGCAACCCTTGGCGCTTATCTGCGGGCCGCCCGACGTCGCCGTCGGGTAAGCATCGAGAGAGCTGCCGAAGACACGCGCATTCGCGCCGACTTCCTTATGCGCATGGAATCCGATGAGTTCGACTTCCTCGCGCCCGCGTACGTGCGGAGCTTCCTTAAGAACTACGCCCGCTACCTGAGGATCCAACCCGAGCCTCTCGTCGAGGAGTTCGATCGGCGCTACGCAACGTCGAAGCTCGACACCGCGCAGATGGCTGCGCTCGAGCGGCGGGCGAAGGCGTCGCCACGCAAGGGGCTCAATTCGTGGGCCGCCGCCGCGATCATCGCTGTCGGCGTCATGGCGGGACTCGCGACGATCGGGGTCCTGTCGTCGCCCGACGAGGAGCCGGGCCCTCGCGTCGCGACGATCGACTCACCCGAGCCGACGACCGAACCCGCGGAATCTGCCACGCCGACGCCTACTCCGGAACCGAACGAGTCCACGATCGCGTTCAGCGACGGGATCGAACTCGAGGTTGTCGCGAGCGAAGCCGACTGCTGGCTTGAGATCTATGCGGACGGCGAGACGCTCTATTACGACACGCTTACAGTCGGGGATAGCGAGACGTTCACTGCCGATAGCAGATTGTTCGTGCGACTCGGCTATCCGCAAGGCGTCGAGTTGATCGTGAACGGTCGCAACATCGGCTCGCCCGGCGGCGACGACCCCATCGAGCTGTTGCTGCCGCGCGACATCCGCGCGCTCCTCTAAGGTGTACCGGCTTGTGTGCCCGACCGTCTTGAGGAGCGCCTGCGCGCCTTCGGCGCTCTCGCAGGCGCACCTCTAGGAGGCTTACTTCGTGGCCCGTGTCTTCATCTTTACTTTGGGATGTCCCAAGAACGCCATCGACTCCGAAGGCCTGGGCGGCCTCCTCACGGCGGGGGGCCACGACGTCATCGAGGGGATCGAGGGGGCCGAGGTCGTCCTGGTCAATACGTGTGGCTTCATCGACCCCGCCCGGCGCGAGACCGTCGAGGAGGTCTTAGACCTCGCCGAGCTCAAGACCACGGCCGGGCTCAAGGGCCTTGTGATGGCCGGCTGCCTCGTCGCCCGGTCGGCCGACGAGCTCGCCGGCTCCCTGCCGGAGGTCGATGCCTTGGTGGACTTCGCCGCCTACCCACGCGTCGCCGAGATCGTGGGAGCGGTCGCATCGGGCACGCTGACGGAGCGGGTCCAGGGCGATCCCGGCACCCGGTTCGATCCCGCGTGGTGGGACGCATCGATGGCCGCCGCGCCCCGCGTCCGGTTCGGGCACGCCCCGTGGGCGTATCTCAAGATCGCGGAAGGATGCGATCGCGGCTGCACATTTTGCGCGATCCCACTGATGCGCGGGAAGTTCGTCTCGCGTTCTCTCGAGGTGGTCGTGACCGAAGCTCGCCACCTCGCTGCGCAAGGCGTGAGCGAGCTAAGCCTCGTCAGCCAGGACTCGGTGCAATGGGGCCGCGACATCGGAGCAGGCAACCTCGTCGATCTTCTGCGCGCGTTGGAGCGCGTCGAGGAGATCCGGCGCATCCGGTTGATGTATCTCCATCCGCAGGGCGTTACTCCCGAGTTGATCGACACGATCACCGGTTCGGAGAAGGTCGTGAGCTACTTCGATCTCTCACTGCAACACGTCGCGCCATCGGTATTGAAGGGGATGGGACGGTGGGGATCGGCGGAGCGATTCTCGAAGATGATCGAACGCATCCGATCGCGGGATCCTCTCGCGGGTGTGCGTACGACGTTCATCCTCGGCTTTCCCGGGGAGACCGACGACGCCGCCGCCGAGGTCGAGTCCTTCGTCTCCGACAGCGGTGCGGATTGGATCGGAACCTTCACGTACTCGCGCGAGGTCGGCACGCGTAGTCACGACATAGTCGAGCAGATACCCGCGGAACTCGCGCGGGAGCGCGCCGAGCGCATCCGCGTCGCGGCCGAAGCGGCGATGGAGCGGCGCGCCGAGTCACTGATCGGCGAAACGCTCGAGGTCCTCGTAGAAAGGTTCGATATCCAGGAGAACGCGTGGATCGGGCGGAGCCAGCGCGAGGCCCCCGAGATCGACGGCGAGATCATGTTCATCTCGGATCGCGATCTGAGCGTCGGTGACTACGTCGCAGTCAAGATCGGCGGGCACGAGGGGACCGACCTCGCAGGCACCATCGCCAGCTAGGACCGCGGTCGCGGTCGAAGCTTGTGCCGCGCAAACATGGCGGGTTAGTCCCAGGCGGGGAGAACGAAACTCCGGGTTGTGTCGAGACCATCGAAGGACACGGTGATATCCGCGACGCCAAGGCGCGTGCGCGCATCCTCTTTAGTAGCGTCGTCGTCGGCTCCTGACACGACGCTTCCCGTTTTTGCCCCCACGAGGTCCATGGGCACGAGCACACCGATGAATCCATTGAGGGTGTCGTACGCGCCCTCGAGACCGGTAGCGACGAGTATGTAGCCGGCCGGCGTTCTTTCGTAGAGGTCGAACTGTGGTCGCCCTGCCATGTTTCGCATCTCGAGAAGGAACGTTCGTTTATCGACGGCGAAAGACCACGCGGCATGAGCGACGGTATGAAGCCTCGCGGCGGCATTGATGTCTTGGAGTCCGAGCATGACGCCGAGGTCGTGCCGGAAGCGACCCACCGCTAGCCACCTGAGATCAAGTCCACCTGGAGCGTCGCCCTTCGCGTCACGACCGAGCATCTTGGTGGGACCTTTTGCGGCGGCGGGCACGGCGAGGGTCGAGACGCTCGAGATAAGCGCGAGGACGGTCACCGCGGCAGACAGCCTGAGTCCCAGGCGTCGGGCGCTCATATCTTTCAATTCGTCGGTTCTTCCGACGCTCCTCCGAGCCCGCACCAGATTTTCCCCGGCATTTGACAGGTTGCTTGCACAGGTCAGTTCTGGTCTATGGGCGGAGATAAATCCCTCGCGCTGCGGGAGACTGACCGCGTGAATGCGAAACCTCTGTTCGTACTCGTGCACAGCCCGCTCGTCGGCCCTTATTCGTGGGCTCTCGTCGCTGATGCCCTGCGAGGTCGGGACTACCCGGCCGTGGTTCCGGAGGTTC
>JALZEA010000108.1 GCA_030862265.1 Actinomycetota bacterium
TCATCCGCATGGGCTCTCCTTTGATCGCGCGTTCGGATCCAAGAAGAGTCGCGCGAACAAAGAAATGTCTATGTGACGAGCGTCACAAGTCCGAGGAAGCGAGGTCGAGCGTTGGGAGGACGCGCTCGAAGAACTCGCGGTCGCCTTCGAAGATCGGCTCTAACTTCAGGAACTCCTCGGGCGTGACCCAGCGTGTCTCGGCGACCTCGTTCTCGTCCGGAAAGAGTTGGTCCGTTCTCATCGCAGCGGTCCACCAATGCAGTTTCCAGGCACCGTCGTCCGTCGGGCATTCCCACACTTTCGCTATCGGCGCGACCGCGAGGCCTAGCTCCTCGTCGATTTCTCGGATCAACGCGGCTCGCTGCGTCTCGCCCCGCTCGATCCGTCCCGAGGGCAAAGTCCAGTAGCCGGGAAGGAGGACGCCTGGCCCGCGTTTGATGGCGAGGACGCGGCCGTCCTTCATCAAGATGGCAACGACCGCTTCGGGCGCGTCCGTCGGCGCGACGTGAGAAACAGCATCGTCCCGTGGTTCCGGCACACTCGTAGGCTACGGCGATGCGGGAGCAGCCGACGGGACGCGGATGGATCCCGTGGTCGGTCCTCGCCGTCGGCGTGTGTGCGGCATCGGTGTCGGCGATCCTGATCCGTTACGCGCAGGGCATCGACGGCATCGCGATCTCGTTCTGGCGATGTGCGGCTGGCGCCGCATTACTGGCCCCCTTCGCGACGCGCGGCCTCAAACGAATGACCACGCGCGACACGGTCATCCCCGCGGTCGCGGGGGTGTGTCTGGCGGCCCATTTCGCTACCTGGATCACGTCCGTGAACATGACGTCCATCGCCTCGTCGGTGTTACTCGTGTCGACCACTCCTATCTTCGTGGCGATCACGGCCCGATGGATCTTCGGCGAGCGGTTGGGTTCCCTCGGGTGGTTCGGGATCGCTCTCGCGATGGCCGGCGCCGTGCTCATCGTCGGACTCAACTTCGCCGGCTCGACGCTGAACGGGAACATCCTCGCGCTACTCGGTGGCATCACCGTGACCGGCTACGTCATCGGAGGCCGCGAGGCCCGCCAAATCCTTGGCATCCTCGAGTACGCGGTCGTGACCTACTTCGTTGCTGCACTCGCGCTCTTGCCTGTGTGCCTGATCGCGGGAAGCGATCTGAGTGGCTACAGCGACAAGACCTGGCTCGCGCTCGCAGGGATGGTGGTGGGCCCCCAACTCCTTGGGCATACGTTGATCAATTTCTCATTGAAGGAGATCGACGCGACGATGGTCTCGGTGACCGTGATGGCCGAACCCGTCATCGCCATCGCGCTCGCATTCGTTCTGTTCGAAGAGACGCCGTCCGCGCTTGCCTATCCTGGAGGTCTCGCCATCCTCGCCGGCATCTACCTCGTCTCGGTAGTGCGGCGTGCTCCGGCGGTGATCGTCGAGTGACCGGCCTCACCCACGCCGGAGGAGAGATCGCGCTCGACCGCTGCCTCGTTATGGGCATCGTCAACCGGACTCCAGACTCCTTCTACGACGGGGGCAGGATGGATCTCGGAGCATCCGTCGACTTCGCTCTGAAGCTCGTCGACGACGGAGCCGTCATCCTCGATATCGGAGGGATCAAGGCCGGCCCGGGGCCCGCCGTCGACGCCGAGGAGGAGGCGGCGCGACTCCTACCCCTCGTGAAGGCATTGGCGAAGGCGACGCCGGTCCCGCTGTCGATCGAGACGGGCCGTCCCGCCGTCGCGCAGCGCGCCCTCGATGCTGGCGCGTCCATCCTCAACGACGTCACGGGTCTCGACGACCCGCAGCTGATGGCCGTTGCGGCTCGTGCCCGTGCGGCTCTCGTCCTCATGCACCACGGTGGACAGATCCGCGGTCGCCCGCTTCACCCCACCTATGACGACGTCGTGACGAGTGTCAGGACGGCGTGGACCTCTCTGGCCGAGCGTGCGCTCGCGGCCGGCATTTCGGAGCGATCGCTGATCGTCGATCCCGGACTCGACTTCGGGAAGAACACATTCCACTCCCTGGAGCTGATGCGGAGGCTCGACGAGCTGACCGATGGGCGGCCGGTGCTCGTCGCGCCATCGCGCAAGGACGTCGTGGGCGAAACTCTCGATCTGCCGCTGGAGGAACGTCTCGAGGGCACGTTGGCGCTCGTCGCGCTCAGCGTCGTCAAGGGTGCCGCGATCGTGCGCGTCCACGACGTCATCTCCACGGTCAGGGTCGTGAGGATGATCGAGGCGGTTACGGGCATCCGCCAACCCGCCGCCCCGGTGAGGGGACTTTGGCTCTAGCTTGAGCGAACCTAATGGGTCCGTGGTGCGTCAATATGAGCGTGATGGGCATGCGGCGATCGTCCGCGCTGTTCTTGGTGTCGGGATTATTCGTCGCCCAGATCTTCATTCCGACGCGTGGTTCCGCTCAATCCGTTGAGCCTCAGTCGGGGGGCCGCGTCGTGGTGGCCGCCGAGCAAGAGGCGGCCGATGGGTTCCACCACTGGCTGATCTGTTGCACCTTGCAGTGGAGCATGTGGATGGTCGACAACCTCCTGCCCGACGCTTATCGCCGGACCCCCGACTTCACGTTCGCCCCCGAGGTCTTAGCCGAGGAAGCGGAGGTGACACTAGATCCCTTCGCCGTGACCTACCGCATCCGCGATGAAGCGATCTGGAACGACGGCGTCCCGGTCGGCGCGCGCGATTTCGTTTTCACGTGGAGGGCCTTTGTCGACCCCGATAACCAAATGTGGTCGCGCGAGGGCTACGAGCTGATCAGCGATGCAACGGTCATCGACGACAAGACCGTACGGTTCGAGTTCAGACGCGTGTACCCCGAATACAAGCTGCTGTTCCAAGATGTTTTCCCGCGCCACGTCCTGAAAGACAAGAACCTCAATCGCGCATGGGCACGGCAGATCCCGATCTCGGGCGGTCCCTTCGAGTTCAAGGAGTACGTCCGGGGATCGCACCTCACGCTCGTGCGCAACGACGACTATTGGGGTTCGCACCCTGCCTATCTCGACGAAGTCGAGTTCCGTTTCATCCCGGAGGTCGACATGCAGCTCGAAGCCCTTCGCAAGGGCGAGGTCGACCTCATCTACCCCTCCCTCGAACCCGAGCTCGCAGACGTCCACTCCTTCCCCGAGGTAGAAGTGCAGAACTCACCCGGGCTGCTGTGGGAGCACGTCGACATGAGCTTCCGCGACGATCGGCTCAAACGACCATTCGTGAGGCGTGCGATCGCGACGGCCATAGATCGGGAGACGATCGTCGAGCAGGTCATCCGCCCGATCGATCCCGACTCGGTGGTCGCGCAGAACCTCATCTTCGGAGTCGAGGAACCGGGTTACGAGGAGCACTTTGGGATGTACACGGGGGACGCGGCCGCCGCGCGGCAGATCCTCGAGGACCACGGCTGCGAGGATGGTCCCGACGGCATCTATGTCTGCGCGGGGGAGCGGTTGACCTTCACTTACCACACGACCGCGGGTAACCCGATCCGCAAGGATGTCGCGGAGATGATCCGCGCGCAACTGGATGCCGCCGGCATCGAGCTCGAGGTGCGTCGCCGCGACCCCTCGATCTTGTTCGGTAACCGGATCCTCGTTCAGGTCCGCTACGACCTGATCCAGTACGCGTGGGTGCATGACGAACTCTCGTTCGATCGCCAGATCTGGAGTTGCAAAGGTGGCTCGAACTTCACGCGCTACTGCAACCCGGACGTCGATGCCCTTCTCCTGGAAGCAGTGCGAGAGCTTGACGACGATCGCCGCTTCACTCTGGCGAACGCGGCCGATGAGGTCATGGCGCGCGATCTCGTGGCGCTCCCTCTCTATCAGCGACCGACCTTCCTGGCGTATTCGGCCGATATCCAGGGCGTGGTCGATAACCCAACCCCGGAGGGTTTCACCTGGAACATCCAAGAATGGTGGCGCGAGGTCTGACGTAGCCGCCCGACTTCTTGATACCTTTCCGCCATGGCGAAAACTGTTCTGATCGTCGAGGACGAGGAGGCGGTGCGCGAGCTCGAGAAGTTCATCCTCGAGCAGCAGGGCTACGACGTAATGGAGGCGCGCGATGGGCTCGAGGGCTTGACCAAGGCCGAGTTCCGCAAGCCCGATCTGATCCTTCTCGATCTGATGATGCCCGACGTTTCCGGGGGCCGGATGTTCGACGAGATGAAGCGGCATCCCGCGACCGAGGGCATCCCGATAGTGGTAGTGACCGGCAAGCCGGATGCGCACGAGATCTTTGACGACGAGATCGGGCCCGAAGACGTGATCATGAAGCCGTTCGAGGCCGACACGCTCCTAGGTCGCATCCGCCACCACATCGGCGAGCCCGCATAACCATCGAGACATACGCGGCAGTCGTCGCCGCGATCGTAGGAGCGATCTTCGGCAGCTTCGGCACGGTGGTCGCGTACCGTGTTCCCCGGCGCGAGGGCATCGTGACCGGCCGCAGCAAGTGCCCCCACTGTGGGACCCAGATATCGGCTCTGGAGAACGTCCCGGTTATCAGTTATCTCGTGCAACGAGGCAAGTGCCGACATTGCGGAGCGCGGATCTCGCCTCGCTATCCACTAACAGAAGCCGTAACCGCCGTGCTCTTCGTCATGGCCGTCCTCCATTTCGAGATCACGTTCACGGCGTTCGTGTACGCCGCGCTGTTCTGGATACTCGTCGTGCTGACCGTTATCGACCTCGAGCACAAGCTCTTGCCAAACCGTGTCGTCTACCCGAGCATCATCGTGGGCGCGATCGCAATTACGATCGCGGCGTTCGTGGACGGCGATCCAGATCGCCTGCGAACCGCAGCGCTCGGCGCGGCGACGTTCGGCGGATTCCTCTTCGTCGTCGCGTTCATCTATCCCGCGGGGATGGGTGGGGGAGACGTGAAGCTCGCGATCCTTCTCGGTCTGTTCGTGGGTTACTCGGGTGGTGTCGGCGTGACCCTCGTCGCGATGTTTCTCTCGTTCCTGATAGGCGCGATCGTGGGAGTCGCGGTGATGGTCATCGGTGGCGGAGGTCGCAAGACGGCGGTGCCGTTCGGTCCATTCCTTGCGGCCGGGACGGTTATCGCGATCGTGTATGGCCGCTCGATCCTGGATGCGTACTTAGCGGGCTTCTAGCTCGACCTTCGTCGATGTCGTCTTCAAGAAAACGTCGCGCGCAAGGAAGCAGAGATTCGGGTCGAATTGCATTCCCGCATGGTCGATCACCTCTTGGACGGCTTCGTCAAATGTCACCGGGGCGCGGTAGGGGCGGATCGAAGTCATCGCGTCGATCGAGTCCGCAATCGAGAAGATCCGAGCCGCGGCGGGGATCGAGTTACCGGCGAGCCCATCCGGATATCCGGCCCCGTCCCAGCGTTCGTGATGGTGGCGGATGACCTGGCGCACGACGATCGGCAAACCGAGTGGGGCGACGATGCGTTCCCCCAGGATCGGGTGCGTGTCGAGGACCCGGCGCTCGGTGTCGCTCAACGAACCCGGTTTCGTGAGGATCGACTCGGGGATCCCGATCTTGCCGACGTCGTGAAGAAGGAAGGCGGCCTCAAGCTCCTCGCTGGGAAGTGCATCGGCGTCCAAGGCGGCCCTTGCTAGGTTGATCGCCATAGACGTCACTCGTTCGGCATGGCCGCCGGTGTAGGTGTCTTTCAGTTCGAGGGCCGACGCGAGAGCGCGCGCGGCGCTCATCATGCTCCCGGTAACGGCCGCATCGTCGCTACGCTGCATCACGGCGGCGGCGGGAGCGTCGAAGTAGGCGCCTCCTTCCGCGACCTGCGTGACGGCAGCTGCGAGTTTTTCGGAGCCGGTGCCACGGACGACGTAGCCACCGATGCCCAATCCCAGGGCCTCGGCCGCGGTGCGTTGATCGGATTCGCTCGCGATCACGACCGTCCTGCGTTCCAGGCGGGCTTCCTTCATTGCGCGCAGCGGCGCGCACGGATCGGGGTGTGCGTGGTCGGCAACCACGATCACGACGTCGATGTTCTTGGCCGTTGTCTTCAGGGAACCCGGATCGATGTCGTTAGGCACCACGATCTGAGAAGAACGGGTGAGCGACGATGACAAGCCGACCCAGAGCGAGGCATCGCCACCGATGACGAGGATGCGCATGTGAGTGTCCATCAGACCGTCTGGATGCCCAGGCGTTCGAGCTCGCCCGCGCGGTCTAAGAGTCCCATCCGGCGCTTCGTCCGGTCGTCCGGACCGAGGTCGATCAGCTCTTGCAGCAGGGTTGCAACCGCGCCGGGAGAGAACGGCTTGGTGAGGTGCGCGTGCGCTCCGACCTTCATGCCCTCGATAGCGCGCGTGGGCGAGCTCGTTGCGGACAGGATCACCACTACCAGCTTGTCGAGGATCCCATTCTGTTTGAGCTGGTGGAGAGCCGTCATGCCGTCGGTGTTCGGCATCGCGAGGTCCAGGATGCAAGCGTCCCAGTCACCGGTGGCAAGCATCTCGACGGCTTCCGCGCCGTTGCAGGCCTCGCCTATCTGCATCCCAGCGAGCCCGAGATTCAGTCCGACGATCGTGCGGATGTCGGCATCGTCGTCGACGACCAAGACACGGGGGACCGGGGTCATGACACCATTTCCGTATCGAGTGACTTGATGCGTTCGAGACGCTCCACGAGCTGACGGAAGTTGCTGCGCGCGAAATCAGATAAGCGAACGTCGGGATCGACATGGAGTTTCCGACGGATGCGGGCCTTGTGGCTGCGGACGGTCCCAGGACGGATGCCCATCCGACGAGCGACCTCGACCTCCGTCCGGCGGTTGGCCAGATGCCCGAGGATGTCCCACTCGCGCTCGGTGAGGTCTTCGGAGAGAGCGATGGGGTTCAGCGAGTGCCGTCGTGGATCGTCGGCGCGCCAGGAGCGGTTCCCGCCGGACCCCTTCGCATGCAAGAGCGCGATCTGTGCTTTCGCGACGAGATCTTCAGGCTTCCGGCCGGGGGAGAACTCCGCGACACCCACCGAGATCGTGAGGTCACCGCGCCCCGTGGCCATCTCCATGATCGCGCGGCGGCACCGCTCGGCCGCGAGGAACGCGGTCGACATATCCGTATCGGGGAGCACGGCTGCGAAATCGTCTCCCTCGTAGCGGTAGATCCCATCGGACGTGCGAAGAATGTTCCGGAGTTCGTCTGCAACGAGCTGGATCAGTTCGTCGCCGATCGCGTTCCCCCAACGATCGTTCATACCGGCCATGGCATCGATGTCGATGAGGAGGATGGACAGAGGGGCGCTACTTCGATCGGAGCGAGCGACCTCGTGGGCTAGCCGCTGATGGAACGCAGAGCGGTCACCGAGTCCGGTTGCGCGGTCGAATGCCAGCCGCGAACGCAACTCTTGCTGTCGCACCCGCGTACGTGCCGCTACTCCGACTCTGGCGACGAGTTCGCGTGATTCGACAGGCTTCGAGATCCAGTCCACAGCGCCTTCCTCAAGACCTTTGACGCGATCCTCGATCGCCGTTAGGGCACTCAGGACGACCACGGGGATGTCCTTCGTGGAATCCGCCTCACCGAGAACGCGCAAGACGTCGGCGCCGCTCATGCCGGGCATCATCATGTCGAGCAAGATGACGTCGGGGCGTTCCGTCCGCGCCAGCTCGACACAATGCGCTCCGTTGTCGGCGGAGAGGACCTCGTAGCCATCCCGGAGCTGCGCGCCCGCCAGGATCCGCATGTCTTCCTCATCGTCGACAACGAGTACAAGCGGTCTTTCTCTCGTGATCTCCTGCATGAGCCCCTTCCCGCGATCAGGTTCTCGACCCACAGGTCGTTCCATGACGATGCCAGCAATGGGATCGGCAGGGAATGAACCTTTCGTGCCATTTCGGATGATCGGAAATGACTAGGCCTTCAAGACGAGGTGCCCGGCGCGCTTAGCATGGCGGCCGTGGAAGACGAAGAGGAGTTCTACGAGGAGGACGCGCCGCTCAGCGACGAAGAGCGCGAGGCGCTCGGTCAGGACCTGACCGACGTAGACATGTTGAAAGACCTCCTCGGCCCCCGCGGCATCAAGGGAGCCGTCTTCTACTGCCCCGACTGCGACGAGGACCATTACCTGACGTGGGACCTCCTCAAGGGGAACCTTCAGGAACTGCTCGCCGAGGGCGAGTCACCCGCCCACGAGCCGGCCTTCGATCCCGATCCGAACGAGTACGTGTCGTGGGATTACGCGCGCGGTTACCTCGACGGGTTCGAGAACTTCGAACAAGAGGAGTTCGACGAACTGTCGCGCAAGCTCGTCGGCCAACTCACCGAACTCGGCCTCGGCGCCCTTCAAGTGAAGGCCGTCCTCTCGGCGATCGGTCTTGCTACGCCAACCGCGGAGCGTGAACCTCGCCGATGAGTGCACGGGTCATCGCCTTCGCGAACCAGAAAGGTGGCGTCGCGAAGACGACGACCACGCTTTCGATCGGGGCGGCGCTGGCGGAGCGGGGCCGCAAGGTGCTGGCGGTGGATATGGATCCCCAGGGAGCTTTGACGTACTCGATGGGCGCCGATCCCGACGTCATCGACGAGACGATCAACGATGTGCTCGTGCGGCGGCTCCCGGTCGAGCGCGTGATCCTGACGCGCGAACTCGACCTCGTTCCCGCGAACATTGATCTCGCGGGGGCCGAGGCCGTTCTGCTCGCGAAGACGGGCCGCGAGTACGCGCTGCAACGCGCATTGCGCGACATCCTGGACCGCTACGACTACATCCTTATCGATTGCCCTCCGTCACTGGGGATCCTGACTATCAACGCGTTGACGGCTGCGGGCGAGGTCATGATCCCGCTGCAGTGCGAGGCGCTTTCACATCGCGGTGTCGGACAGCTGCTCGAAACGCTGAAGGACATCCGTCACTTCACGAATCCCACGCTCGAGATCGCCGGTGTCATCCCGACGATGTACGACGGTCGCTCGCGCCATGCCCAGGAGGTGCTTGCGGATGTAGGGGGACGGTACGACGTGAATGTTCTGCGGCCGGCGGTGCGCAAATCGATCCGTTTCGCTGAAGCGACTCAGGTGGGACGTTCCATCCTCTCGTTCGCGCCGTCGCATCCAGGATCCGAGGCCTACCGCGCGCACGCCGCGGCCCTCGAGGGCGAGGCCGCGGTCGCGGAGGCGCCAACCCGGATCGAGGACCCCGTGCCCGTCGGTCAGAAGGCGTGAAAACGGCTGTTGTTTCATGAATGATGGACGGAATGAATAAACAACAGTCGTTTCAAGGACCGGGCTCGGCAACGCCGGGCAAATATGCCCTCTACAGCGCCACCGAGAGGCGACCGTTGGCGTGCACCGTCGAGTGTTCCTCGTGCCGCGAGGAGACGCGCGTCAACTACGTCGAACTCGCTGCCCTCCTCTTCCCGGTTCACTTCCACCTCCCTTTCGTCAAGTACCACCACAGCTGGTTCCGCTGCCCCGCGTGCGGACGGAGGACATGGCTGCGGATCCATCTCAATCGCTGACAAAACAGAGTTGGTTAGTCTCGGCGCCGGGCTAACGAGGGAGGCATCAGATGGCACGTAAGTCAAAGACGGCTAAGCAGGTCGCCGACGCGCGCAAGCAGATCGGGGCCGCGACCCGCAGTCTGAGCAAGGCCACGAAGAAGGCGGGCGACACCGCGCGCAAGACGGCTCGTGACGTCGCCAAAACGCGCGACGCGAAGCGTGCCAAGAAGCAACTGAAAACCGCAACCGGAGCCGCCAAAGTCGCTGCCGGGGCGGCCACGACGCTTGCTAAGACGGCGCTGGACATGGGCAAGAAGAGCGCCAAGGACCTGCGCAAGACCAAAGAGGTGAAGAAGGTCCGCAAGAACGCGCGCAAGGCGGCCGACGCCACCAAGAAGGCAGCGCGCTCGACCTCCAAGACCGCACGCAAACAGGCGTCGAAGACGGTGA
>JALZEA010000113.1 GCA_030862265.1 Actinomycetota bacterium
CCTGACCGCCCGTAAGGATCGCGATGTCGCCGAGCATCGCCTTGCGCCGATCGCCGAACCCGGGAGCCTTCACCGCGGCGGCCTTGAACGTGCCGCGGATCTTGTTGACGACGAGCGTCGCGAGCGCTTCGCCCTCGACATCCTCGGCAACGATCAACAGTGACTTACCGCCCTGCATGACCTTCTCGAGGATCGGGAGTAGGTCTTTCACGGCCGCGATCTTCTGGTTCGCGATGAGCACGTAGGGGTCCTCGAGGACGCCTTCCATGCGCTCGGCATCGGTGATGAAGTACGGCGAGATGTAGCCCTTGTCGAAGCGCATACCTTCGACGAGCTCTAGTTCGAGGCCGAAGGTGTTGGACTCCTCGACCGTGATCACGCCGTCCTTGCCGACCTTGTCGATCGCTTCCGCGATCGCTTCGCCGATCTCGGGATCGTTGTTCGCCGAGATCGAAGCGACGCTCGCGATCTGATCGCGGCCCTCGACGTCGCGCGACGAATCGCGGATCGACTCGACGGCTTTCTCGACTGCTTTCTCGATGCCGCGCTTGAGGGCGATCGGATTGGCGCCGGCCGCGACGTTGCGCAAGCCCTCGGTGACCATGGCTTGGGCGAGGACGGTCGCAGTGGTGGTCCCGTCACCGGCGACGTCGTCGGTCTTCTTGGCGACTTCCTTGACGAGCTCGGCCCCGATCTTCTCGTAAGGGTCCTCGAGCTCGATCTCTTTGGCGATGGAGACGCCGTCGTTCGTGATCGTCGGCGCCCCCCACTTCTTCTCGAGCACGACGTTGCGGCCCTTGGGACCAAGGGTCACTTTGACGGTGTCGGCGAGCTGGTTCATGCCCCGCTCCAGGGCCCGCCGAGCCTCCTCGTCGTACAACAGGATCTTTGCCATACCTACCTCCTACGGCTGTTGGATTCCCTTTAGCACTCTAGGGTTTCGAGTGCTAAAGATAGCGCGAGCCGGCAGGCCTTGGCAAACGGACCGGTACTTTCGTACTTAGCTTCCATTTCCTGGTTTGAGGCCGAGCGCGCCCGGCAAAAATGGCCTGACACCTAATAGCAGCTATCTGACGTGGGGGTTCAAACGATGCGAACGGCATGGCAGCGGCTATCGCTGCGGCGCAAGGGCGTGCTGATACTGGCGATCCTGATCCTGCCTCTTCTTGTCGCGATCCTGACACTCTTCGTCCAGACCCAACAAGATGCCGCGGCCGACGCCGAGATCACGGCCACGCGACGCACCCGCGAGGCGGCCGAAATGGTCCTCGACCTCGCCATCGATGCAGAGACGTCGATCCGCGGGTACGTCGCGACCGGGAACCCGGAGTTCTTGGAGACGTACTGGGAGGTCCTTGCGGACCGCGAAAGCCTGGGTGACCTGATCGATCAAGCGGAGATCCCGTCCGCCGCGCTGGAGCTGCTCAAAGAGCAATATCGGCTGCTCGAGCAACTCCGGACGAAGAGCGACGCGATGTCGCCGGAGCAGCGCGAGGCGGTGCTCCTCGAAGGTAAGGCGAACATGGACGAGATCCGTGCCGCCCTTCGGGCCCACATCGACGTGAAGGAAGACGAGCTCAACACGGCCCTCGACTATCGCCAGGATCTACACCGCCGCACCACTCTCACCCTCTGGCTAGGTGGGATCGCCGGCCTCCTCGGTGGGTCACTCGGCATCACGTTGTTCGTGCGGGATATCGCGGGGCGCGTGACGCTCCTCCAAGAGAACTCGCGACGCATCGACGGCACCGCTCCTCTCGAACCGATCCGTGGGGGAGACGAGATCGGTGCATTGGGCCGCGTCTTGGAAGAGACCCGCCAGGCGCTGATGCAGAAGGAGGCACTGCGTCGTGATGCCGAAGTGGAGATGATGCGCTCGCGCGACGAGGCGGAACGCGCCAACCGCGCCAAGAGCGAATTCCTCTCTCGCATGAGTCACGAGCTCCGAACGCCTCTGAATTCGATCCTGGGGTTCGCGCAGCTGCTCGAGATGGATCACTTGAACGAGGACCAAAAAGACAGCATCCGCCACATCGTGAAGGGAGGTCGCCACCTCCTCGATCTCATCAATGAGGTTCTCGACATCGCTCGGATCGAGGCAGGACATCTCTCGTTGTCGATGGAGCCGGTTGAATTCGTTCCACTGATCGAGGAGTCGGTGGCCCTGATGGAACCACTCGCCGCGCACCGAGATATCGACTTGCGCGTCGCGTTCCCCGAAAGTCTCGCCGGTTGTCACGTGATCGCCGACCGCCAGCGTCTCAAACAGATCGTGCTGAACCTCATGTCCAACGGCATCAAATACAACCGGCCCGCCGGATCGGTCACGCTTACGGGTACCGATCTCGGCGATCGGCTGCGCCTCGAGGTGACCGATTCGGGCTTGGGTCTCTCGGCCCCTGATCTGGAAGGACTTTTCACGCCGTTCGGTCGTCTGGGAGCGGAACGACTCGACGTCGAGGGGACGGGTCTCGGGCTCGCGCTCAGCAAGCGTCTCGCGGAAGCGATGGGGAGCGACATCGAGGTCGTCAGCGAGGTCGGGAAGGGCAGCAGTTTTGCTCTCCACCTCCCGAAGGCGGTCGATCCACTCTTTCAGGAAACGGCAGCTGCCCCGCCGGCCGAGGCTGTGGCACCGCCCGCCTCGGGCCGCGCGACGGTCCTCTATATCGAAGACAACCTCTCGAACCTCAAGCTCGTGGAGAGCGTCCTCGCTCACCGGCCGGGTGTCGATCTGATCAGCGCGATGCAGGGTCGTCTCGGCATCGATCTTGCGCGCCAACACTCGCCCGATCTGATCCTGCTCGACCTGAACCTGCCGGACGTATCCGGCGGCGAGGTCCTTCGGATGCTGAGGAGTGACCCCCGCACCGCATCGATCCCCGTGGTCATGGTGAGTGCGGATGCGACGCCGGGGCAGGTCGAGAGGTTCCGTTCGGCTGGGATCGTGCACTACCTGACCAAGCCTCTCGACGTCGCGGAATTCCTGCGCGTCGTCGACGAGATCATCGTTGAGGGCGTCGCGTGATCATCGCAAGTACAGACCTGAGCGATGCGGCGATCCTCATCGTCGACGATCAATATTCAAACGTGGTGTTGTTACAGAAGATCCTGGCAGGATCGGGGTTCCACAATTACACGAGCACGACCGATCCACGTGCCGTGGAAGAACTCGTGGGCGTCCTTAGACCGGATCTGATACTCCTCGACCTTCAGATGGCGCAGCTCGATGGCTTCGAGGTCATGCGGATCCTGGGAGGGGTTCCCGAGGCAGCAGGAGTCCCGATCATCGTTCTGACCGCCGATATCAGCGACGAAGCGAAGCACGCGTCACTCGGGATGGGAGCGAAGGATTTCCTCACGAAGCCGCTCGATCCGATCGAAGTCATGTTGCGCATCAAGACGCAACTCGAGACCAGGTCGCTCCAGCGGCAGCTGAAAGAGCACAACGAGCTCCTTGAGGCGCGCGTGCGCGCGAGGACCGAGGAACTGTGGTCGACGGTCCGGCAGCTCGAGAAAGCGGAGAACGATCTCCTTATCTCCCAGGCAGAGACCGTCCGCCGGCTATCGATCGCGGCGGAGTTCCGCGACGACGAGACCGCTCGCCACATCGTTCGCATGAGCCATTACTGCGCGTTCCTCGCCGCCCAAGCCGGCCTCGACGACGAGACATGCAGGGCCGTCCGAACGGCGAGCCAGATGCACGACGTCGGCAAGATCGGTACGCCCGACAGCATCCTTCTGAAGAAGCGCCGGTTGACCCCGGAAGAGCGCGCCATCATGGAGCGCCATGCGGAAGATGGTTGGAGCATTCTCGAAGGCTCGGAGTCGGCGTTGCTACAGACCGCGGCCACGATCGCGCTGACCCACCACGAACGCGTTGATGGAACCGGCTACCCCCAGAAACTCGGTGGTGAGGACATCCCATTGCTCGGGCGCATCGCGGCGATCGCAGACGTGTTCGATGCACTGTCGACCAACCGCGTGTACCGGCCCGCGTTCCCGCTGCCGGAGGTGTGGCGGATGATGCGTGAAGGCCGCGGAACGCAGTTCGATGCCGACCTCTTGGACCTGTTCTTCGACTCCATGGACGCCGTGTTGACGATCAAAGATCAAAACGACGAGGAGCAAACGGGCTAAGCCGCGCATTCAGTTTCGCGGGCCCACCACACGCCCGTAGCACGCGTGCTACGATGATCACATGGCACGAAAGATCACTCAGCGGGAACTTCGTAACCAGAGCGGCGAGATCATGCGGTCCCTCGATCGGGGGGAGTCGTTCGTGGTCACCCGGAACGGAGTGCCCGTCGGCGAGTTGATGCCGTTGCGCCACCAGCGGTTTGTCGCCGCGGACATGGTTGTTGCGGTTTTCGCCGGCGCGCCTGCGGTCGACCTGGACAGATTCCGAAGAGATGTCGACGCGGTTGTCGGCCAGGACCCAGTGCCTCGTGCCTGAACCGCGACACCCTCGCGGGATCGTGGATACATCGGTCGTTATCGACCTGGAACAGATCGATCCGGGGAACCTCCCCGGCGAGCTCGCGGTATCCGCGGTGACCCTTGTCGAACTCGCGGCCGGGCCCCACGCGACAACCGATCGGACCGAACGCGCACGCCGCCAAGACAGGCTCCAGAGGGCGGAGGCGACGTTTGACCCGGTACCGCTAGACGCCGCAGCCGCCCGCGCTTATGGGCGCGTCTATGCCGCGGTCGCCGAGGGCGGTCGCAAGGCACGCGGTCGACGGGCGCTCGATCTCCTGATCGCGGCGACTGCGGTGGCCGCGGACTTGCCCCTGTACACGCGCAACCCCGATGACTTCGATGGGCTCGATGGTCTGCTCGAAGTTATCGCGGTCCGGGCGACGCGCTGATCCGAGCACTGTCACTTCCGAAATTTGAAGTCGATCGGGCGGAAAGGAAGAGGGCGGGCTTAGACCCACTCGCTCAACGACACAACCGCGATCGCGAGACAGGCGGTGGCGTTCGCGATCCGGGTCCACTGCGTGCGTGCCGCGAGGTCGCTCAACCGGGTGACGATCCGTGCGGGTCCGACCTCGTCCGACGATCGTGCGGACACGAGCGCGGTGAGGCCCCTCGCGAGTCCGAAGGGGGCGGCGATCAACGCGCCCACGAGCGGGTCACCGCTCGCGAGCGCGACCGCCGCGACGACTACGAACGTGCCGTGGCGCAGATAGGTAAGGAAACCGAGTCCCAAACCCGCCCCGTAGAGCGCCGCGGCGACCCGGGGGGAGTAGAACGTTCGCCACCAGTCCGGCACCTGTTGCTTGCGATCGAACAACGGGATCGGGAGGCCGAACAGTTCACGCGCGGCGTAGAGAACGCCTGCCACCACGACGAAGGCCATCCCGGCGCGACCCCAGGGCGCCCCCACCAGCATCCCAACCGTGCCCAGTGCGAGACCCAGGATCAGCGCCGCGATCGTCGCCGCCAGCGAATGGAAGGCAACGGCGATGAGGTAGTCGCGCCTTCTCCCGTACACGACGGGCGCGATGGTCTCCACCATCGAGAGACCTCAGGGGCCGAACAGTGTGGACACGCCGGCCATTGCGGCCGCGCTCATCCCGGCGATCACCACGGCCGCGCTCACGGGTTTTTCGGCTGCGCGGGTATCAGCATCGGACGTTGGTCTGGAAGTAGCCGATGCAGAACACCTTGCGTCCGTTGTAGCAATAGCCGGTCACGCTCGCGTCGCCGTTGATCCGGACGTTCGAGTACGAACAGCAGTCGGCGATGCGACGCACACGACCGGAACAGCACCGGCTCCAGCCCCCGCCGAAGCGCGGCCTGCCGGTACCCGGGTACTGCTCGCGCACGACCTGCTGACACACCTTGCGGCGCGTTTGAGTGCGCGACCTGTAGATGTCGCCGTTGTCGTCGATCGGGAATCCGTGCTTGGGATGGACGGGATAACCGTAGGAATCGAGGCGCGTGCGCGGGCTAAAGGGGTGGGGGCAGGACCCGGTCGTGAAGAGATGACCACAGATGTGGTACGCCTGCGCGCTCTCGGGCCGCAACGCGTGTGCCACGAGAGGTCCTCCCGCGAGCGCCACGAGACCGGCTCCCAATCGCGCGATGAACGAGCGCCTGCTCGCGCGCGTCGCCAGCGATTCGGCCGCGCGTTCTAAGACGCGCTCGACCACGCCACCTCGTCCCGCCGGCTCCTTTCGATCGCGGTATCGATCAGGCCTTCGAGCTGCTCGAGATTGTTCGCGGTCCCCTTCGCGCGCACGACTCCCAGGTCGTCGAGGACGACGACGAAGGGCGTGCCGGGGATCTCGAAGCTTCGAACCAGCTCAGGTGCGGCAATCACTGGGGCCGCGAGGTCCTTCGAGCTATAGGCGAGTCGGGTCTCGTGCTCGTCGGCGTCGACGACCACGACGGCGTCCGCGCTCCTCGAACGCGCCGCGATGTGCAGGGAGGGAGCAATCTGATCGCACAGGTGGCAGCTCGGTGACGCGAAGAGAACCACCTGCCAGCGTCCCGGTCCCGCGATCTCGACGGGTGACCCTGTGAGGTCGCTCCAACTAGAAGGGGCCGGTGCTTCTCCGATGGGCGGACCCTCGGTGTCGACCTCGAGCGCGCCGCGGGGGCCCAAACGCAGATGCAATGTCCCGATCTGGCGCGCGAGTGCGACGACGACGATGCTGAGTACCACGACCAGAAGCCACAGGACGATGTAAGACGCGGCCCACCATCCGTCCATCCGCGCTCCTCCTAGGAATGCCGTGGCGTCGCTGCGAGGCTACCGTGACTAGTATGCGCGCATGCCGGAGGTCACCGTTCGCATCGCGCTCGCGGTGCTTGCAACGGTCTTCGCATGGGCGGCGATCGCGAAGGTGGTCGGGTGGCGCAGATGGACAGACGCGCTCGCGCGTTACGAACTTCCCGTTCCGATCGAGCGCGTCGCCCGTGTCGGGGTGCCGGGTGCTGAGGTGGTCGTCGCGGGCCTCATCCTGAGTGGCCGCTCGCTCGAGGGGGTGCTCGTTGCACTCGTCCTCCTCGGTATTTTCAGCGCGGTCGTGATGCAGCTGCGCGCCGGTCGCGAGGCAGTGCCGTGCGGATGCTTCGGGTCCACGCGCGAACGCTCCGCGTCGACGATGCTGCTGCGCAACCTTGTCCTTTCGGCTCTGGCTGCTGTCGTCGTCGTCTCCGACGAGCGTCCGACCCTGCTGCAGGGCATCGCCGCGCCGGGTGCGGGCGATGCGGTTCCGGCGGCTCTCATTGTGCTTGGGCTCGCGCTCGCCTCGTGGCTTCTGCGCCATACGTTCTTCGGACGACCCGCCCCGTGAGCTTCCGCGAACCCTTTACCCGGGCATCGGGCCGCCTCACGTTGGCGTTGGTCGTGGCCACCGTCGCCGCGATCGTCGCCTCGTCTGCCCTGGCCGATCATGTCGTCGTGCAGGACATGAACGACACGAAGGGCCTCCTCGACGTCCGACGGGCCGAGGTGGCCGGCGCGAAGCGTCCTCGCTTCAAGGTGACGACGTTCGAGAGATGGCGCGTGGCGGAGATCTTCGACTACGGGTTCATGTTGGTGCAACTCGACACGATCTCGACGCCGCGCTTCGATTACTACGCGCTCGTTCGCTCCGACGGCTCGAGGCTGCGCGCCTCGCTGTGGCGGGATCGCACGAGCAAGCGC
>JALZEA010000131.1 GCA_030862265.1 Actinomycetota bacterium
TCGATGGCGACTCCATACGTCGCGGGGGCCGCGGCACTGCTCGCGGCTGCAGCACCGGATGCGTCGGTGTCTTCGCTACACAACGCGCTCATCCGAGGCGTCGATGTCATCCCCGCGATGGCCGGAAAAACACAATCCGGTGGTCGCCTGAACGTTTTGAAAGCGATGTCGATGGTCGTCCCAGGCCTCGTCCCCCAACAGGAGCCGAGCCCGTTGCCGACGGTGCCCGCCGTCGACCCGACACCTACCGCCAGTCCCGAGCCGACGCCGACCGAATCGGCGACCCCCCGACCCGATCCGTCGCCGTCGGAGCCGGTCGATCCTCCGATCCTGATCGAACGTAGCCGTCACGTGTCACTGGATCTGAAGCGACACCTTCGTGCTGTGGGCCAGGTGTTCGTCGCCGACGACTTCCTGGCGTGCCGCGCCGACGTCGAGGTCAAGATCAAGCGCAACGGCAAAGTGATCAAGAAGACGCGCACCGACGCGCGCGGCGCGTTCTCGGTGAGATTGCGAGACCGCGCCGGCGAGTACCGGGTGGTCGTGACTCGTATCGAGACACAGGCGATGTTCTGCGGCCGGGCCGCCTCCTCGCTGCGCCGCCACCGCCACCGTTAGGGCATGACTCTCGGGCGTAGACAATTGGCCGCATGTGTGGCATCGCCGGGTTTCTTCAAAGAGAGCCTCACCTTCCGCTAGATCTCGTGGCGAAGCAGCTCGAATTGCTCGAGCATCGTGGTCCTGATTCGTCCGGGTTCCATGCCCGGGGCCGAGGCGTAGTAGGCCAAACAAGGCTGTCGATCATCGATCTCGAGACGGGTGATCCGCCGATCACGAATGAGGACGAGACCGTTGGTGTCGCGCTCAATGGCGAGATCTACAACTATCGCGATCTGCGAGAAGACCTGTTGGCGGGCGGGCACAGATTCCGGACCCGCGGCGACACGGAAGTCCTCGCTCACCTGGCGGAAGACTGCAGCGGGATTGACCTCGCGCGCGCGGTGGAGGGAATGTTCGCCTTCGCCGTTTGGGACGATCGTTCCGAGACGCTGACACTCGTTCGCGATCGACCCGGGAAGAAGCCCCTCTATTACTGGCACGGAAACGGCATGTTCGTGTTCGCAAGCGAACTGAAGGCCGTGCTCGCCCACCCATCGGTGCCGCGTCGTCTCGATCCCGACGCGCTCCCCGCTTACCTCACCTTCGGTTACGTGCCCACGCCGCGCACCTTCTACGAGGGCGTCTACAGCGTTCCGCCGGGCCACGTCCTAGTCGTGCGCCCCGGAGAGGAGCCCACGCTGACGCCGTATTGGGAGGTGCGACCGGCGGGGATGGACGACACGCGAGCGTTCGAGGGGACACTCGATGAGGCCGCGCGCGAGGCCCGGCGCCTCCTGAAGGCGGCGGTCGCTCGCAGGCTCGTCGCCGATGTCCCTCTGGGGGCGTTCCTGTCCGGAGGCATCGACTCCAGCGCCGTCGTTGGCCTCATGACGGAGCTCGGCCACGAGCCGGTGCGGACGTTCACGATCGGCTTCGAGGACGACCAAGGCTTCGACGAACGCCCCTACGCGCGCATGGTGGCCGAACGCTTCGGGACCGAGCACCACGAGCATGTCGTCCACCCGGAAGCGATCGATCTGATCGAACGCCTCGTGTGGCTCCACGATCAGCCCTTCGGTGACTCCAGCGCGATCCCCACGTACCTGCTCTCGGAGGTCACCCGCAACGACGTCACTGTCGCGCTGTGCGGTGATGGAGGCGACGAGCTCTTCGCGGGCTACGAGCGTTTCCGGGCGGCCGAAGCCCTTGGTACGTATCGGCGAATACCGCGGGCAGCCCGCCTGGCCGTCGCGAAAACCGTCCATGGCTTACCGCGCGACACCCTGGGGGGCCGGGTCGGTTCCGCGCAACGTTTCGTCGATCGTGCCGCGAGCGGTCTTCCGGATGCGTTCTTGTCGTGGATCAGCTACGTCGCGCCCGAGCGCGTAGGCGATCTAGCCTCGCAGTCGAACGCCTGGGCGATGGATCACCATCGCTCTATCTGGGATGCGAGTGCCGGAGGCGACGTGATCAACCGGCTTCTGTACCTGAACTACCGCACCTATTTATTAGACGACTTGCTGGTGAAGATGGACCGGATGGGCATGGGCCACGGTCTCGAGGTGCGCGGCCCGTTCCTCGATCGCGAGTTGACCGAGTTCGCGTTCACCTTGCCGGGGGCTTTCAAGAGCAAGCGCTTGGTGCTCAAGCGTGTGCTGAAGCAGGCGCTTAGCGGTCTTCTGCCACGCGAGATTCTTCACCGCCGCAAGCAAGGCTTCGGCGTTCCCCTGGCCCGCTGGTTTCGCTCCGACCTGAATAGCTACGTCCATTCCATGCTCACCGGCGATAACGCCCGCGTCGGAGAGCATCTCGATCGTGATGCGATCCGGTCTCTCATTGCCGAGCACGAGAGTGGGTCGCGGGATCATCAGCACGCCCTGTGGGCAATGCTCACCCTTGAAGTCTTTTTACGTCGTGAGGCCTGGTAGTTAGGTTTCCTCTTATGAAAGCGCTTGTCACGGGTGGTGCTGGCTTCATAGGAGCGGCCATCGCGCGTGGGTTAGTTGATCGTGGCGACGACGTTGTGATTGTCGACGACTTTTCGGCGGGCAGAGAAGACGCGGTCCCCCGCGGCACGACTTTGGTTGTGGCAGATATCCGCGACACCGACGCGGTTGCGTCCGCTTGCGGCAATGTAGAGGTCATCTTCCATCATGCCGCGGTCAAGAGCGTCCCGCGTTCGATGGACGAACCGATGGTGGCAAACGACGTCAACGCCGCCGGGACGCTAAGCGTTCTGCAGGCCGCCGAGAGTGCCGGTGTCAAACGCCTGATCTACGCTTCGAGCTCGAGCGTCTACGGCGGCAGCGACGGAAGCCCGAGCCACGAAGACGATTCGCCGAACCCCCTGTCGCCCTACGCGGTCAGCAAGCTCGCCGGCGAGTACTACTGCCGCGTGTGGAGCGGGCTCGGCCGCGTCCCAACAGTCACCCTTCGCTACTTCAACGTCTTCGGCCCGGGCCAACCCGCCGATTCGCGCTATGCCGCGGTCTTCCCCGCGTTCATCACCGCGCTACAGGCGGGCGAAGCACCGGTCATCTACGGCGATGGCGAGCAGACACGCGACTTCACGTTCATCGATGACATCGTGCGGGCGAACGTGCTCGCCGCGGATGCCGAGGCATCGGTCGATGGCGCGGTGATCAATGCCGCCGGCGGCGATCCGCGCACCGTGAACGACGTCTTCACCACGATCTCGCGCGTGCTGGGTTCCTCGGTCGCGCCGGAACATGCCGACCCGCGCCCGGGGGACATCCGTCACTCGCTCGCCGAGCCGGCGCGGGGGCGCGACCTTCTCGGATGGAAGCCCGAAACAGAGTGGGATGCGGCGGTCGCCGCGACGGTCGATTGGTTCAGGACGCGCTGATGTCGGCGATGACCTCTTCCTTGGGCGGTTCCGACTGGGCCTCGTGCGGGACAACCTCCATCAGCATCATCCGGCGGCGGCGGCTGGATTCGTAGACCGGCACTACCCCCAACATCAACCCGGCGAATACCGCGACCGCGATGACGAAACCCATCAGGATCAATCCGGTCCCGAGATCAAGACGCGACATCACGATCGCTAACCATCCGAGGGCGATTCCCGCGGCGTAGACGAGCGCGACCGCGCTGCGCACCGGGATGCCGACGAACACCAGGCGGTGGCTGATGTGGTCGCGGCCCCCGGAGAAAGGACTCAGTCGGTGAATGAGACGCGTCGTGACCACCAGCGTCGTATCGAGGATCGCGACGCCTAACACGAGGATCGGGACCATGAAGGAGACCTGTTGGGGGGCTTGGAATTGCAGCTTGATGCCGATGACCGCGAGCATGAATCCGAAGAACAGACTGCCGGCGTCGCCCATGTAGATGCGCGCGGGATGGAAGTTGTGCTTCAGAAATCCGAGCGCGCACCCCGCCAGGGCGGTGGCCAAAGCGGCGACCGCGAGTTGGCCGTTCATGGCGCCGAGCAGGAAGAACGACCCCGCCGCGATCGCGGCGAGTCCGGCCGAGAGACCATCCATGTTGTCGAGCAGATTGAAGGCGTTGGTGATGCCCACGATCCACACCACCGTGAGGACCGCGTCGAGGAGTTCGGCATGAAAGAGCTCCACCCTGATGCCGGCCAACCACACACCTATCGCAGCCGCGACCTGCAACGTGAAGCGCGGCAGAGGGTGGAGCCCGCGGAGGTCGTCGACGAGACCAACGATGCTGAGACCGAGCGCGATCGTGACCACGGCCGCGAGCTGAGTTGCGCCATCGGGTGGCGCGCGCAACAGTGATCCCGCGCCGACCACAATCGCGAACGCAGCGACGATGGCCATGCCGCCAAGGTAGGGCACGGGCGATTCCTGCCCCTTGTAGCTGTGAGGCCGGTCTAGGACCTCGAAACGACGTGCGACTCGCAGTGCGATCGGTGTCAGCGACAGCGTGCCGACGAGTGCGCCCGCGAACGCCCACGCGTAGGCCCACGGGGTGAGATCCATCTAGGCCCGCTGCTCGGCGATCACTTCCCGGATGATGTCCTCCAATCCAACCGATGGAGCGAAATCGATCAAAGCGTTCGCCCGAGTGATGTCCGGGACCCGGCGCTGCATGTCCTCGAAGCCTTCCTCGTATGCCTCTTCGTACGAGATGTGCCGAACCTTGCTCGCGGAGTCGGCGAGGTCGACGACCTTGCGCGCGAGCTCGTCCATAGAGATCTCGTCCGTGCCACCGAGGTTGAAGACCTTGCCGTAGGCCTCCGGATGGTCCATCAGCGCGACGAGGGCTGAGACGACGTCTCCGACGTAACAGAAACAGCGCGTCTGGCTGCCGTCTCCATAGACGGTCAGCGGCTCGTTGCGGATCGCCTGCGTGACGAAGCGCGGGATCACCATCCCGTAGGAACCGGTTTGGCGCCGCCCAACGGTGTTGAACAGACGCACGATCACCGTCGGAAGGCCTTTCTCCTTCCAATATGTGTAGGCGAGGATCTCGTCGATCGCCTTGGCCTCCGAATAGGACCATCGGCTCTTCAGCGGCGACCCAAGGATGCGGTCGTCGTCCTCGTGCAATCGATCCGAGGTGTTCTTGCCGTAGATCTCGCTGGTAGACGTCACCAATACCTTGCACCCGTACTTGTGTGCCTTCTCGAAGACGACCTCGGAGCCGCGGATGTTCGTGGCGAGGCTCTCGAGCGGTTTCTCGACGATCAGCTGCACGCCGACGGCGGCGGCGAGGTGATAGATCGCATCGACCCGCGCCGCGAGGTCGTCCATCAAGTCAACGTTGAGGATCGAGCCGAGCACAAACTCGAAGTCGGTGCGACCGAGTAGGTGCTCGATGTTGCCGTGGCTCCCGGTCGAGAGGTTGTCGATCGCGGTGACCCTGTCGCCGCGTTCGAGCAGCAACTCGCTGAGATGGGATCCGATGAACCCGGCACCGCCCGTTACCAGCACGTTCATGGCCTAGATTGTAGGGGCCGCCTTATGTGGCGGCTCGTCATGTCCGCCGTCGTGAGGCCTGTGATGGAACAGTCCGTCGAAGAACTCGTCGGCGCGATCGAGCGCCACGACGCGCGCGTCGCGATCGTCGGCCTAGGATACGTCGGCCTGCCGGTAGCGGTTGAGTTTGCCGAGGCGGGCTTCGATGTCATTGGTATCGATCTCGACGACGTGAAGGTCGCGTCCCTCAATGCCGGCGAGTCGTACCTCGTTGACGTTCCCAGCGAGCGCATCGCGCCGCTCGTCGGGAGTGGTCGTCTTCAGGGATCTACCGGTTTCGTCGACGCATCCGACGCTGATGCCATCCTGATCTGCGTTCCGACGCCGATCAGCGACGGGACTCCCGACCTCTCGCGGGTCGTCGCCGCGACCGCGTCGGTGGCCCAGGTGCTCAAGCGCGGCGCGCTGGTCGTCCTCGAGAGCACGACCTACCCCGGATCGACCGACGAGCTCGTCAAGCCTCTTCTCGAGGAAGGTGGACGGGTCGGCGGCACGGACTTCTTCCTCGCGTTCTCCCCCGAAAGGATCGATCCGGGGAATCCCGTCTACGGCTTCGGGGACATCCCGAAGATCGTCGGGGGCATCGACGACGCTTCCGGTCGCCTCGCGGCTGCGCTCTACGGGCAGGTGGTTCCGAAGGTCATAACGGTGAGCGGCACGAAGGAAGCGGAGCTCGCCAAACTGATCGAGAACACGTTCCGCCACGTGAACATCGCACTCGTCAATGAACTTGCCGTATACGCGCACGAGATGGGCATCGATATCTGGGAAGCGATCGACGCGGCGGCCACGAAACCATTCGGCTTCATGCCGTTCTATCCGGGTCCCGGGTGGGGCGGCCACTGCATCCCGCTCGACCCGGCGTATCTCTCGTGGCGCGTGCGTCGCGATCGTGCCCATGAAGTGCGCTTCGTCGAGGTCGCGCAAGCGGTCAACTCGGAGATGCCCCGCTTCGTCGCCGAACGGATCTCGCATCTGTTGAACGACGAGGGCAAGTCGGTACGGAACGCGAAAATCCTCGCGATCGGGGTTAGCTACAAGCCCGGTATCGACGACACGCGTGAGGCGGGTTCCCTAAAAGTCTTGGCTCGCCTCCTGAAACAGGGCGCACAGGTTAGTTACTACGACCCCCTCGTAACTTCGGTGGAGATTCGTGACCAGGAACTAGCGTCGGTTCCTCTCGATAGAGACCTCCTCGCAGCCCAAGATCTGGTCGTGATCCTCGTGCGACAAACGGGTGTCGATTGGACCTTCGTGACGGAGAACGCAACGCTGATCTTCGACTGTTGCAACGCGCTCGGACAGCGAGGCCCGCGCATCCATCGCCTGTAGCCGATACTCACGTCTCCAGGATGTCCAGTAGCTCCCAGCGCACTGCTGTGCCTGCGGGGATATCGGCGGAGGTCCGCCTGCCTACAACTGTATCGAGGAACGAAGGGGGGATGCCGTCGGCGGGTCTGAGTGAGACGACGTCGTCATGCCCGATAACGGTTCCTTGCGGGAGGTCCCTCCGAGCGTGCAGGGAGCGGCGAAGTTTCCTGTTTGTCTCCTCGCCGGCAGACGTACCACTTCTGGGCGCACCGAGAGAGCGGAAGGCCTCTCCCGCCGCGGCAACCATCGCGGCGAACTCCTGAGGTTCGAGCGAGAACCCAGCATCTGGACCGCCGTCTTCGCGCTTCAGCGTGAGGTGCTTTTCAATAACGCGTGCCCCCAGTGCGATGGCTACCACGGGGGCCGTGATCCCAAGGGTGTGATCAGACAATCCGACGATCGTCCCGTGTCTCTTTGCGAGCACCGGCAAGGTAGCAAGCGCGGCTTGCTCGATCGGCGTGGGGTAGGCGCTCACAGCATGCATGAGCACGAGGTTCGTCGCGCCGGCGTCCCGGGCTGCCACTACCGCCGCGTCGATCTCCTCCCAGGTGCCCATTCCCGTGCTGATGATCAAGGGCTTCCCCGTGCCCGCCGCAGTCCGGATCAGCGGCGTATCCACGAGTTCGAAGGAGGCGATCTTGTACGCAGGACACCCAAGCCCCTCGAGGAGCTCGATCGCCGTTTCGTCGAAAGGCGAGCTGAACATCGTGATGCCGGCCTTCCGCCCGTAGGCGAAGAGATCTGCGTGCCACTCCCACGGCGTGTGAGCTTCCTCGTACAGCTCATAGAGAGATCTTCCGGCCCATGGACCCTCGGTTAGCGGTCGAGACGCGGACCGATGAGTGATGGTGTCGGGCCGATACGTCTGCAGCTTTACCGCGTCGGCGCCAGCGTGCTTGGCTGCGTCGATGATCTTCAGCGCCCGCGACAGATCTCCAAGGTGGTTCGCCGACATCTCGGCAACGACGAGGGGAGGTGAGTCGAGATCGATCGTGCGACCAGCTATCGCGATTGAAGGTTCGGTCATGAGACGGCTACAAGAATTTCTTCTACGACGCGGTCCTGATCTGCATCCGTCAACCCTACGTAGAGGGGGAGACTGATCAATTCGTCATAGACACGCTCGGCAACCGGGCACATCCCCGTTCGGTACCCCAGCTCCTGGAACAAGGGATGCCTGTACACCGGTAGGTAGTGGACCTGTACCCCGATCCCGTTGTTTCGCAGGTGATCGAAGACGGCGCCCCGACGACCGTCCAAGACGCGCAGCGGATAGAGGTGCCATGCGACGGAAGCTTCTGCCGGCGCGGAGGGGGTAGTCACCTCTTCCACGTTGTCAAACAGCTCGTTGTAGCGCTCGACCAATCGTCGTCTCTCGGCAACGGTGGCGGACAGACGTCGCATCTGCGAGATGCCTAGTGCGGCTTGAAGGTCCGTGAGCCTGTAGTTCAGGCCCCACGACTGCAACTCTCGATGCCAGTCGCCCGCGTCCGGTTCAACGAGGTCGTCACGGTTGCGAGTGATGCCGTGGTTGCGGAAGCGCCGGACGCGCTCCGCCAAAGCCTCATCGTCTGTCGTAACGGCGCCCCCCTCGCCAGTGGTTACCGTCTTCACCGCGTGGAAGGAAAAAGCGGCCGCGTGCCCGATGGAGCCACATGGTTCGCCTTCCCAAGAGGAGCCGATCGCATGAGCCGCATCCTCGATCATCGTTGCGTCTTTACGCGTCGCGGTGTCCCGTAGGCGGATGACGTTCGCCGGAACACCGGCGTAATGCACCGCAGCGATTACATCTACGTTCAGGTCGATCGCGTCGACGGCATCAGGATCCAACGTGAGAAAGCGGTCATCGATATCTGCGAAGAGCACGCTTGCCCCCAACATCAGCGCGGGATACGCCGTCGCGGCGAAAGTTAGTGCCGGGACGACGAGCGTCATCCCTTGACGTAAGCCCAGACCGGCGTACAGGGCGTGTAGCGCGGCCGTGCCAGAAGAAACGGAGACTGCATATCGCGCCGATGTAACAGCTGTTAGCGCGTCCTCGAAACGATCAACCGTAGGACCGGTGGTTAGCCACTGGCCCCGCAAGACGAGCTCGACCGCGGCCACATCTTCGTCCGTGATGTATGGGCGCGCATAGGGAATCGTCATGCGCGGACGTTCACGAGCGGGCGAAGATTTGATACGTAACGTCATCGAATCCTTCGTCGGGCGACAGGTGACCCGATTTGATCAGACCCCATTTCGGGTAGCGCTCGAGGAATCGCATCGCGTAGTCGCGCTTGAACAGCGCTCGCTCTTGCCCGCGATAAGGAACAACCTCTTCCTCGTCGGAGTGATACTCAGCCACGAGGACGTGCCGTCTTGAGCAACGCGTCATCTCGTCCAAGGCGTCTCCAAGCGCGTCATCGGGGACATGGATGAGAACGCCAACGGTGAATACGAGGTCGAAGCTCTCGTCGGGGAACGGCAATGCCCGTCCCGTAGCCTCGGCGACGAGAACAGGCGGAAGCCGCTCCTTGAGCAACGTCAACGCGGTGGTGTTTACGTCTACGCCCGCGGTGAGTTGAACCCGTCCTACGAGATGCCGAAGATTCCCTCCCACGTTCGTCCCGATCTCAAGGACGGAATTCGGGTTCAAATCGTCGACCACCCGACTCCAGAATTGTGCTCGGGACACCCCGGCGAGCTTGTTTCGGTCTACGTAGGCTTCACCGAAGCTGCCGCGCCATAGATCCTCCAGATAAGCCGCGTCGTTGCGGCTCGCGGGCCCGTGATTCACGCGTGGGCCTCGGTCTGCTCCAGCATCCGTCGAAGGTCCTCAACCTCCAGCCACCGCTCATTGGTGGCGGATGTGTAGCTGAACCCTTCCGCGACCGGTTCACCGCCCGGCTGCCACTCGTCTTCCTCGATCCAACCTGACTTGACGGGATAGATGATGTAGTGGTCCCCGAAGGCTCGGGTCCGGCGCGCGTCGTCGATGGAGATCATCTCTTCGTGAAGCTTCTCGCCGGGCCGGATCCCGATGATCTTGAGCTCTGCATCGGGCGCGACGGCGCGTGCGAGGTCGACGACCTTCATACTCGGGATCTTGGGTACGTAGAGCTCGCCTCCCCGCATAAGTTCGAACGCGCTAACCACCATCTCGACCGCTCGATCAAGAGTGATCCAGAAGCGAGTCATGCGTACATCGGTGATCGGCAGGATCCCGGTCTGCGCCAGTCGCCGAAAGAGAAGGATCACGGAGCCGCGGCTCCCCGCGACGTTCCCATAACGCACCACGCTGAACGTGGTGCGGGAGTGGGACGCGTAGTGATTTCCCGCGATGAAGAGTTTGTCTGAGCAGAGCTTGCTCGCACCGTACAGGTTCACGGGGCTCGACGCCTTGTCGGTCGAGAGCGCAACGACTTTACGTACGCCAGAATCAATCGCGGCAGAGATCACGTTCTGCGCTCCTAAAACATTGGTCTGGATGCATTCGAACGGGTTGTATTCGGCGGTATCTACCTGCTTAAGAGCGGCGGCGTGCACGACGTAGTCCACCCCATCCATCGCGCGGCGAAGCCGTTGCTCATCGCGGACGTCACCGATGAAGAACCGCAGGCGAGGATCGTCGTCGAACATCCGCCGCACCTCGTACTGTTTCATCTCGTCGCGCGAGAAAACGATCAGTCGGGCCGGGTCCAGGTGGGCGAGCGCTTGACTGATGAACGCCCGCCCGAACGATCCTGTCCCTCCGGTTACGAGGATGTTTGTTCGCTGGAGAGAGCTGTTGGAGAACATCTGTTCCATACTCGAAGGCTAAGCGATGCCCCGTCGAGCGGGGGAGAGATTGCACTTCCGGAAAGCGACGTTGGACGACGGAGATCTTCTGCTGACCTGGCGGAACGATCCGGAGACCATCGTTGGTTCCATCTCGCAGCGTGCGGTGACGACCGACGAGCACGAGCGTTGGTTTGCCGCTGCCATCCGAGATCCTTCGATCGTGCTACTGATCGCATCGAGCGATCGGATGGAGGTGGGAATGGTTCGTTTCGAAGTCAGGTCGGGCGAGACATGGGAGATCAGTGTCACCGTCGCGCCAGAGCATCGTCACAAAGGTCTGGGGACGGAGATGATCAAAGCCGCCACCATCGACTTCGTGAACGAACACCCTGGTGCCCGCGTGTTAGCGCGCGTGCTGGCGGCGAACGAGCGTTCCCGAAAGGCGTTCGAGCGCGCCGGGTACGAGCTGCTCGAACAGGATCACGCTCTGCTCACGATGGGATATCCGCCACCATAGGAGGACGGCCTCGCCCCGACGTCGTTCAGACAAGGTCGAAGATCGCGTCCGTGACTCGCATCGGCCCCAAACCGTCCACGATCGACATCGCGTTCCGGCTTAGACGCTCGCCGTCAAGCTCGCCCAGCTTCGAGAGCGTCTCTCGAACCTTGGCCGCGTCTAGGGGAGCGCGACCACCTCCTAGGGCGGCATCGGCCCCTACGACGGTCGCATATAGGTAGCGTTGGTTCGGCGCGATCTCTAAGACGCATGTCGGTACGCCCATACAGAGGAGCTCCCACGTTGTGCTTCCGGCGGCACTGATGGCCGCCGACGCGTTATCGAAAATGTCGGCCACCGACCGCGGGTTGCGGATGATCGAGAACTTCCCGTCCGTGGAGCGTGGTGTTGCCGGTCCCTCGAGAAGGACGATCTCGCCGAAGCGCTTCAGTTCGGCCGCTTGCCCCGCCACGAAGCGACCGAGTCCTTTCGTGTCGCTGCCCCCGAAGGTCACAAGCAAACGATCCGGACTGCTCGAGCGGATGCGCCGACGCTCCTTGAACTCGTTGCGCACCAGCGCGAAGTCAGGGCCCATCAGGACCTTCGCGTCCGAGGAGGGCGTCCAGCCGGGGATGTTCTCGGGGACGACCAAGAGATCTATCCCGAACGTCGAGCGCGGCTGATCGTCGATCGCCGCCACGCGGGCTCCGGCGTCGCGCGCGCGCTCGAAATCGGCCTCGGAGAAGTGGTAGCCGTCGAACCACACAACGTCCCCTGGATCGATCGAGGCTATCCAGTCGCCGTCCTCCGCCGGTCTCGCCTCCACACCGAAGCGCGCCGCCAGGGGACTGGCGTCGACATCGCCGGCCCATATCAGCCGCACCTCGAGCCCGCGCCCCTTCGCGTGCTCCGCCAGCGCGAGAGTACGCATCACGTGGCCGACCCCGAATCGGGTCGACGCGTCCGCGCGGAGCCAAACATGCATCAGCCGGCGTCCACCGATCTTTGCCGGACATGGGCATTGATCTCTCCGAGTTGAGGCTCACGCTCGAACACCTGCAGCACTTGGTCGTAGCGGGGCGCGACGTCCCCGATCCGGGCAACCACCTCGCGGAGCAGCGCAAGGTCATCGGGCTCGTCGACGGTCAAACGCAGGTGAGGTGCTGCAGGCGAGAAGGTCAGGCCGATCAGGCGGAAGCTGGTGCTGTTGGAATAGATGTAGGACGTGACGTGCGATCGATGATGACCGGTGGCCACATCAGCGATGTCACGCAACGTCTTCGCAGACACAACTTCGACCCCTAAACCGAGGGGAAGTGTGCGCGGCAGGAACGTGCCGACGTAGTCGCAGACGTCGGCGCCGAAGGTCGCCACTGCAGCGCGGATCACTTCGGGAGGGATCAGCGGACTGTCCGCGGTCAGGCGGACTACGCAGTCCGCCCTTGTCTCGTCGACGACCTGTAGGAATCTAGAGAGCACGTCGGTTGGATGACCCCGGACGACTGCGACCCGCTCGCGCTCGGCGAGCGCCACGATCGGGTCGTCCTCGTCTCCCGAACCTGTAGCAACCACGATCGGTCCGCCGAGAGCGGCCTCTCGCGCGGCGCGCACGACCCACGACAGGATGGGGCGCTCTCCGAGCTCTTCGAGAACCTTTCCGGGCAGACGCGCCGATCGCATCCGCGCTTGGATCGCGCAAACGATCTTCATGCGTGGTGTCTCCTCACGTTCGAGCGGGCCTGACTACAATCGCACCTTCTAATGGATGTTGCCGTTATCGACTACGGGATGGGCAACCTCACTTCCGTCGTCAATGCCTTCTCCAGCCTAGGTATCGACGCGCGGATATGCGCCTCGCCCGAGGAGCTGAACGACGCGCCTCGTTTGGTCCTCCCCGGAGTGGGTGCATTCCCGGACGGGATGCGAGGCCTTCGCGAGCGCGGATGGATCCCTGCCCTCGAATCGCACGCGCGCGATCGACGGAAGCCGTTGCTCGGGCTCTGTCTAGGGATGCAGCTGCTGGCGACCGTGGGTGAAGAACATGGTGAAGAGAAGGGTCTCGACTGGATCGGCGGGCGCGTCGTGCGTTTCACCGCGGATGATCCCGCGCTACGCGTGCCACACGTCGGATGGAACGACGTTCACTTCAGTCGACAGCCGGGGCCTTTCGGCGAGCTCAGATCCGAAGAGACGTTCTATTTCGTGCACAGTTACGTCTTCGACCCGGACGATGATTCCGACGTGGTGGGTACCTGTGACCATGGCGGGATGTTCGCGGCCTGCCTCCAGCGCGACAACATCTTTGCCACTCAGTTCCATCCCGAGAAAAGTCAGAAAGCGGGCCTGACGCTTCTCGGCAGCTTCGCCCGGCTCTGATGGGGCTACGGCATAGGCTGATACCTGTCCTCTTGCTCAAAGGCGGGCTCCTCGTTCGAAGCGAGTCCTTCACGATCCACCAGATCATCGGGAACCCTCTGAACGAAGTGAAGAGATTCAATGAATGGAACGTCGACGAGCTCATCTATCTCGACATCACTCGTGGTGACCACTACGACATGCGTCGAAGCGACCACAAGGTTCGCATCGAGAATGACCCGATCGCGATCTTGAAGGCCGTATCCCGAACGTGTTTCATGCCCCTCACATGGGGAGGCCAGATCACGTCGGTCGACGACATGCATGTTCGGTTCCGCAACGGCGCCGACAAGATCACCGTGAACACCGCTGCGGTGGCCGATCCCGGGTTGATCTCGAAGGGTGCCCGGGCTTTCGGCAGTCAGGCGATCGTCGTCAGTATCGACGCGAAGCGTGATGCCTCGGGCGCCGCGACCGTCTGGGTAGATGGCGGTCGCGCGGATACCGGCATGGGTGTCGCCGAGTGGGCTCGAGAGGCGGAGCGCGCGGGGGCGGGTGAGATCTTGCTCCAGAGCATCGACCGGGACGGCACGGGCGAGGGATACGACATCGACCTCATCCGGGAAGCAAGTGACAGCGTCACGATCCCGGTTATCGCGTGCAGCGGCGTCGGGCGATACGAGGACTACGTCGAGGGCATCCGAGCGGGAGCATCTGCCGCGGCCGCCGCCAACATCTGGCACTTCAAAGAACTGTCCGACCTTGGTGGCAAACGCGCGCTCGCCGCAGCCGGGATCCCTGTCAGGCTGTAGATGTGATGCCTTCGCCGACGATCCGGTTCTGTAACAGCTGCGTTGCCCCGTCGTCGGCTGCCGTCCCGATCGAGCTCGACATAGAAGGTATCTGCACGGGGTGTCGCGTCGCTGCGGCGATGAAGGCGATCGACTGGGACTCCCGCTGGAACCTCTTGCTGGAGCTGGTCGACGAGTACCGCACAGGGTCGAACTACGACGTGATCGTTCCGGTCAGCGGCGGCAAGGACAGCTACTTCCAGACCCACGTCGCGACCAAGGAGTTAGGTCTCAAGCCCTTGCTCGTCACCTACCACGGCAATAACTATCTTCCGGAAGGCGAGCACAACCTGCTCCGCATGCGCGAGGTCTTCGATTGCGACCACATCATCGTTCGCCCGAGCCAGGACGTCTTGATACGGATGAACCGTCTGGGTTTCCGCCTACAAGGCGACAATAACTGGCACGCCCACTGCGGCATCTTCACCGTGCCGATCCAAGTTGCCGTCCGGTACAAGGTGCCACTCATCTTGTGGGGCGAGCACGGGTTCATGGATCTCGGCGGGATGTATTCGCCGCGCGACATGGTCGAGTTCACCGCGAAGTTCCGGCTCGAGCATGCACTTCGGGGTTATGACTGGGCCGACTTCACCGACGACGGATTGGCCGCACTCGACCGGCAAGACCTGAAGGAAGGACTCCAGGAAAGAGATCTTCTGTGGGCCCAATATCCGCCGGACGATCAGATCTCCGAAGTCGGAGTAAGGGGCATCTACCTCAGCAACTTCTTGCCGTGGGACGGACACGAGAACGCGCGATTGATGATGGAGCTCTACGACTGGAAGCCGGCGCAACAGCCGTTCGAGCGGACGTATCGAACGACGTCGAACCTCGATGACATGCACGAGAACGGGATCCACGATTACATGAAGTTCGTCAAGTTCGGTTACGGCCGCGCTACCGACCACGCGTGCAAGGACATCCGCGCAGGACGGATGACGCGTGAGGACGGCATCAAGATGGTGCGCCTCTACGACCATGTCAAGCCGCGTCGTGATCTGGAGCGCTGGCTGGGCTATGTGTCGATGACCGAGGAGGAGTTTGATCGGATCGCGGACTCGTTCAGGGACACCAACGTCTGGGCTCTCGAGGAGGGTCGTTGGGTTAAGGAGAACATCTGGGGGGGCCGCTCGGCGTATGGGCCCGCCCACGTCTAACCCCTCGGTGCGAGAGAACGAGATCCGTCCCGATCATCTCCGCGGGCTGCAGGAAGCGGCCTATGCCCGCGACATCGAGCGGATCCTGGCACGACGGGATGAGTTCGTCGAAGTGGATTGCCCCGCGTGCGGCGAGGACAAACGGCGAGTTGAGTTCGAGAAGTTCTCACTGACCTTCCAGCGTTGCCTGCAGTGTCGGACGGTCTACACGTCACCGCGTCCGTCGCCGGCGGTGCTCGACTACTACTACCAGACCTCCGAGAACTACCTCATCTGGAACGAGCACATCTTCCCGGCATCCGAGGAGGCGCGGCGAACGAAAATCTTTCGTCCTCGGGTCGAGAAGGTTGTCGCCGACTGCGCGCGGTTCGGGATCTCCATGAACCGACTCGTCGACGTCGGTGCAGGTTTCGGGACGTTCCTGGAGGAGATGCGAACCAACGGCTCATTCGATGACCTGGTCGGGGTCGAACCCACTCCCAGTCTCGCCGAATCGTGCAAGGCGCGCGGGCTACAGGTCGTAGAGGCTGGTATCGAAAGTGTCGGCGCCGACCTGTTGACCGCGGACGTCGTCACCGCCTTCGAGGTGATCGAACACCTCTACGATCCGGCGGCTTTCCTGAGGGCCTGCTCCCGCCTACTGCGCCCTGGAGGGATGATCGTGATCACTTGCCCGAACGTAGACGGGTTCGACATCATGACTCTGCGCGAGCGCTCTGCGACGGTGGATCTCGAGCATCTCAATTACTTCACACCACGATCGCTCGCCGTCCTCCTGGAACGAGTGGGGTTCCGGATTCGGGATGTGTCTACGCCCGGCGTGCTCGATGCCGAGCTCGTGCGCAAAGCGGCATTGCGAGGCGAGATCGCATTGGACGGACAACCATTCCTTCGCACCGTGCTGCTCGAGCGATGGGAAGAGGTGGGAGATGCGTTCCAATCCTTCCTCGCCGCGTCCCGGCTCTCCTCGCATCTATGGGTCGAAGGCACCCTCGGCTAGATCCGGGCGACCCAGTTGATAAGAGCCGTCCTGACGCTGGCCCCCGACGGTCAGACGGCCGCGGCGGTGCATTCGGCCGTGTCGGTCCTGCAAGAGCGCTTGCCGGTGCGACATCTCGGGCTCGTTCCCGACTACTGGTATGGCGGGGGCGCCGCCGGCGGATTCGCGCGTCAGGGTGTTCCGTCGGTCACGCTCCCGCGTCCCTCTGGAGATCGACGGCCGTGGTGGGAGGCGTCGGATCCGGAGGCCGAGCTGGACGACGCCTTGCCGTCGATCTTGAGCGTCCTGGACGACACCGCGCGCCCTTTCTCGCCTCTCCTCGTCGTGGTCGACGATCGCGGTCCATTAGAGGTCGCGCTGATCCGGCATGCTGAGTCCTCAGCTATCCCCGTGGTCCTCGTCCAGCATGGACCGAACGTTCCGCTTGCGTTCCGGAGGTCGGGCGTCAGAGCGGCGACCCGACGGGTGGCATCGCCTCAGGACACGCTTCGCGCGATGCGCCGGCGCCTCGTGGCGAACACACCGAAGAATCTGCCGGCGGTTCTGCCCGCAGGGCACAACGGCTCCTATCCGATCTGCACCTACTCTGGTCATGCTCACGACCTTCTCCGAGCATCGGGCGTGTCCGTCGGTCGCTTACGACCAACCGGATACCCCGGGTTCGACCGGCTACTGAGCATGAACCGCTCCGAAGAAGCCGATCCTCAGCGGGTGCTCGTGATCTCCAGCGGATGGGGGCTCTTCGGCGCGGTCGACCGGTCGAGTGCGTTCTTCCATCTCGTTGCGTCGGTCGCGGGGAGCTCTCGGCGGTTCGGGTTCGATATTCGACTGAAACGAAGGGATGAGGAGCGCCTGCTCCCCCGCCGCGCGCGGCAGGCCCTCGACGCTGCCGGCGTGACGCTCGTTCCACCCGACGAGCCGGTTCCTGAGGTGGTCGGCCGCTACGGGCTCGTCGTCGGAGACTCTTCCTCGGCCCTCCTCGAGTCTGTAGTCGTAGGCGTCCCGATCGTCGTCCTGAGCTACGCGGATCTGCCCCAGTGGGACCAACCTACGTTGGACACCGAGATCCGGCGCGAGCTCTCGCCTTTGGAGCTGGAAGGCGGTGGTCGACACGAGGATGTGCTCGTGACGGCCACCCAACCGGGGTATCTGGAGGCTCTGCGAGACCGACTTTTCGCCGCGGAACGGCACTTCTTTCATGCACTCGACGGCCGCTGTGGTCGGCGCGCCGCGGATGTTCTTCTGGAACTGCTCGATCCTGCTTCATGAAACGTTGTTCCCGCCGCTGAAGCGCCTTACTGTTCGGCGGTCTTGGCTGACTCGGAGACCGATCGCCTGTAACCGAATCGCTCCATCACGTCTCCGAACCTGGTCTCCAACTCGGCAACCAAGTGCCGGTCGATCTCGTCGCGCCAGCCTCCAGCCTCCCCCCGTCGCATGAATCGTTCCTCGGAGCGACCCGCGACCTCGTCGGGGTTCTCCTGCCGCCATTTCTCCTCCAACTGCTTGAGTCGGTCGAAGCGCGTGGCATCCACGGCTGCGTTCACGAGCTCTTCCTCCGGCGTTAGGCCGGCGAAGGACAGCACTCTCGTCAGCACGCCGGCCGGGTCTTCTGTCATCTGCTCGTACGAGACCAGCAGGAATCCCGCATCGTCTCGCCGCATCCAGCCCGAGACGTGCTCGTCCCACTCGCACGGGTAGTGGGGAATCTCACGGACGAAGGTGGTGAGATCCACCTTCGCGTCGGGATGCTGTTGGTTCCAGAAGTTCCCGTACGAGACCATGACGTCTCGCGGATCGCGGATGACGTAAACGACACGCTTCAGAGCGCGGTCGAAGGGAGAGTGCGTCACGAAGAAGCGCCGAGGGAGGGACGAGTCGTAGCGGCTCAGTGAACCGCTGCGCACCTGAAGGTAATTGATGTCCGGAACGACGTGATGGTAGGTCGTGAAGTCGATCTCACCCGGGCGGAGGTAGTTGGCGATCATCATCGCGAGCCACGTCGTCCCCGATTTCGGATAAGTGACCACGAAGACATCATCGGGGCGGATCGACCGGGTGAAGCGCGGCCTCAGGAGACGTCGTCGGAGTCCGCGTACCGCCTTCGCGAGGTTGCTGCGCAGGTCGACGCTCATCTCTCTGCCCCGATCAACCTTCCTCCCGTGAGATGGAATACCGCGTCTGCAATCTCCGCGATCGCGGGTTGATGCGACACAGCCACGATCGTCATCTCTTCTTTCAACGCGCGCAGCGTGCTCGTGATCTTGCGCTCACTTTCGGGATCCAGCGCCGCAGTCGCTTCATCCAGCAGAAGGAGGAGCGGATTGCGCACTATGGCGCGAGCGAGCGCAAGCCTTTGCCGCTGGCCGCCGGAGAATCGAGTCCCGCGTTCACCCACGCGCGTGTCCAATCCTTCGGGTAGGTCGGCCACGAACTCCCACGCGCCCGCTCTCTCGAGGGCTCGGCGGGCGTCCTCCCGGGATATGGAGGGATCAGACATGGTGACGTTCAGGTACACAGTGTCGTGCAGAAGCGTCATCTCTTGGGGCACGTATCCGATGGAATCGCGCCACTTCTGAAGCGAGAGCTCTGGCAGAGGCACGTCGTCCACGAGCACGCGGCCCGCCGTCGGCATGAGGAGACCCGACATCAGATCCAGAAGAGTGGTCTTGCCCGTTCCGGACGGGCCCAGGATGACGCTGATGGCGTGCGCAGGAAGGTGCTCGTCAATCCGATCGAGGATGAGATGGGGACCGTAGGCGAAGGAAACCTGATCGAATGTGATACCGGTGCGCAAGCGCGTCTCTCGCTGCCCGCGATCTGCCTCTCGCTGGGTTTCCGCGGAGGAAATCGCGTCACGGATGGACCAGTAAGCCCCCTGGAGTCCTGCGGTTGATTGATAGTAGGACTGCACGTTCCCTATCCGGCTCGCGGTTCTCTGGAAGATCACGGCGAGGAAGAGCAGTTCCGCGAATTCGACGGTCGTGTTCCTCAGCGCGATGAAGATGCCTACTGCGAGAGCGGCCGCGATCGCGGGTTCCTGGACGGCCGGCAGGGCGGCTCGGGTCAGCGCTTGATGCCGCATCGCCTGGTTCAGCTCCTCGACTTCTCGGTCCATCACTGGCCCCAGCGCCCCTTCGCGGCCCATCGCCTTCAGCGGCTTGATCGCCGACAGGGAATCCGCGAGGCGGGCGAGGAGTGAGGTGAGGACCTCGGTCTCACGAAGGCCCGCGCGGCGGGTCGCGGAAACGAGAGACCTCAGCGTGCCGAACAGCAGGAGCCCGAAGACGATTGCGCCCACGGTCAGTAGAGGCGATACCAACGAGGCGATCGTCAGATAGATCAGGACCTGAAGAGCGTTGGCGAGGAGGTACGAACCTTCGATACAGATCTGGGAAGCCCTCATGGCTTCGATGCTTGCTGCGTTGCTCAAGGCGCCCACCGGTTGATGGACGAAGTATTCCCAGCGCGCTCGGATGACGCTGCGGATCAGATCCCGCCGCAGGTCGGAGGCGACGTCGGCGCCCATGTAGCCGGCTTGGCGAAGAGCGGCCAGGACGACCGCGCCGCGCACGAGGAGTGCGGCGACCACGAGCAGCAAGAGCACGCCGATCGTTGGTCGAAGACCGACGCGTTCAAGGGCGGTGCCGATCGTTCCCGCCTCGCCGGGTTGTTTCTCACCGCTGACGATATTGAGAACGGGCAACAGGGACAGCAGGCCGACTCCTTCCGCGAGGCCTGCGCCGAGGAGGAGAAGCACGACGTACGCGAAGCGCCGCGGATAGCGACGTAACAGATCCGCCAAGGTGTCGAGCGTGCTTCGTGGTTTCTCCGCGGCTTGCTGCATCATTGCCAATGTATGCCGCGTGGAGATGGATGAGGGGGTATCAGGGGATGGACGTATCCGTGATCATTCCCACCCGCGACCGGGCGCAACTTCTCGATCGATGCCTTCGGAGTCTGGCGACACTCGACCGCGCACCGACCGAGATACTCGTGATCGACAACGGTTCGACGGATTCCACGACCGAAGTCGTCGCGTCCCACAGGGCTAGGGGCGGAGATCTACTCCGGCTGCATCACGAACCGATCCCAGGCTTGTTATCGGGGAGGCATCGCGGCGTCAAGGAGGCGAGCGGGGACATCCTCGTTTTCATCGACGACGATGTCGAGCCCGACAGATCGTGGATGTCGGCGATCGGAGAGGCATTCGCCGACGAAGGGACTTCGCTGGTCTGCGGACCGAGCCGTGCTCGATTCGAGATCGACCCACCGGGATGGTGGGATCCGTTCTGGGTGCACGACGAGAACGGCTCGCGCTGCGAGTGGCTCAGTCTTCTCGATCTGGGACGTCACCCCAGAAGGGTTGATCCGAGCTTCGTGTGGGGCCTCAACTTCGCCATCCGCCGCACCACGCTCGAAGCGCTGGGCGGGTTTCACCCTGACAACATGCCCGCGACGCTCGAGAGGTTCCAGGGTGACGGAGAGACGGGACTGACGCGGAAGGCGAAAGCGAGTGGCGCCGTCGCGGTGTATCACCCTGAAGCGATGGTCGTGCACGTGATAACCGCCGATCGGCTTGATGTCTCGTATCTCTTGCGGCGCGTCCGGTACCAGGGGATCTGCGATTCCTTCACCGCGGTGCGCGCCGGCGGACGACCTTGGTGGAGTGCTACAGCATGGACGATGTTGCGTTCTTCGTTGACGAGGATGATGAGACGCGGGAGGTCGGCGTCGGACATGGCGCGTGCAGTTTCCAAGGCCTACGTCGAGGGCTACCTGTATCACCAGCGTGAGGTGCGGCGCGATCCGAGACTCCTGGAATGGGTCTCGCGGCCCACCTACTGGAACTACACCCTCCCCGCGTGGGAGGGCGATCAGCCGGACGCACCTTCTTGATCGAGAGGCATCACCTGGGATTCGTGGCCGCGACCGACCCGGCCAGTGGCGGGATCTACCAGTACAGCGAAGCGCTCCACCGGTCCCTCTCGGATCTACGGGACGGCCTGCCCTTCGAGGTCTTGGTGCTGCTGAGAGGCCGGCTCCAGAGCGAGCGGGGCCTCCCGTCGCAGCCTTTATTTCCTCCGGCGACGGGTGGGCTGCGCTCCAGCATCAAGGGGACGCTGGCTGGGAGTCGCTTCGCCGAGCCCCTCCGACGGTCGCGCGATCGGATCAGGGCACGTTCGATCCTGACGCGCCCGCGGCCGCGGCGGGACGATGTCGCAGGGTGGCTGCGGCGGTCGGGGGTCGACCTTCTGCTTTTTCCCGCTCCGGACGCGCTCGTCTTTGAGATCGGGGTCCCAAGCATCATGGCGGTGCACGACCTCCAGCACCGTTTACAACCTCAGTTCGCTGAGGTCTCTGCGGGCGGCCAGTTCGAGCTGCGCGAATACATCTTCAGAAACGCGGCACGTGAAGCGCTGCTGCTGCTCGTCGACTCGGAGGTCGGCAAAGAGGACTTACTCGAACTCTATGCAGCCCACGGAGTGACGGAAGACCGCGTGAAGATCCTTCCTTTCGTGCCGAGTCCGTCCTTGGACTCCACGATCGGCGGTGGCGATGCCGAAGATGTGCGGCGGAGGTATCGCCTGCCCGACCGCTATCTGCTCTATCCGGCCCAGTTCTGGCCGCATAAGAACCATGTTCGACTGATACAAGGATTCGCTCAGGCGCGATCCGATGACGACGCGCTCGTTCTCTGCGGCGGCGCGTCGGGCTCACTCCGCCGGCGAACCCTTAAGGCGGCGCGCGAGGCGGCTCGCCGACTTGCGGTCGAGGACCGGGTCTTCTTTCTCGGATACGTCAGCGACCACGATCTCTCGGCGCTTTACCGAGGTGCTACGGCACTTGTGTTTCCGACGTTCTTCGGGCCGACGAATCTCCCGATCATTGAGGCTTGGAACTTCGGCGTCCCGGTTCTGACCTCGGACCTCCGAGGAATCCGCGAGCAAGTCGAATCCGCGGCGATCCTCGTCGACCCCGCGTCGTCGGCTTCGATCGGCGAGGGATGCCGGCGCCTTCTCGAGGACGAGGAGCTTCGGCGACGTCTGACCATCGCGGGGGCCGAACGGCTGAGTGCGTTCACGAATGAGGACCATCGTCACCGGCTCGAACAGATCCTGCGCGAGGCGTTCGGGCGACTCGAGCAGTGGTCGTAGGTTGAACGGGTGCACGTCGAGGAGATCACCGCGCATGAAGTAGTGCTCGGGTATCTGATCCGCGGCGCGACCGAAGATCCTCCAGACGTCACCACGTTCGTTACCCGACCCGACGCGAGCCTTCAGGTCGGCTTCATCGTCAAGGACCCGGATCATCCCGTCCCGCGGCACCGTCACAAGCCCGTCGAACGAGCGCTAGTCGGCACTGCAGAGGTGCTTTACGTTGCGCGCGGCTCGGGACAGGTCGCCCTCTACGACGCGTCCGGCGAGCTGGTGGCCGAGAAGCGCTTCGCGAAGGGCGACCTCATCGTGTTGTTGGATGGGGGACACCGACTCGACTTCGACACTGACACGACCCTCGTCGAGGTCAAGCAGGGCCCTTACCCCGGTACGGACGAGAAAGAGCTTTACTAGCGGTGATCCCCGCCGGCCATGACGGAGCACCCGCGGTCCCGGTCCAAAGGGCCGACCTGATCCCCGTCAACGCACCCGTGCTTGGTGACCGGGAGGCGGAATTGGTGATGGATTGCCTCAGAAGCGGATGGATCTCGTCGGCGGGTCGCTACATAGAAGAATTCGAGGACGGCTGGGCGAGACGATGCGGGCGCGAATACGGAATTAGCGTAAGCAATGGAACTACGGCACTCCAGTTGGCAGTGGCGTCGTGCCATCTGGAGCGAGGTAGTGAGATCATCATGCCGAGCTTCACGATCATCTCGTGCGCGCTTGCCGCGGTTTACAACGGTTGCAAACCGGTGCTGGTCGACTGCGATCCAGAGACATGGTGCATGGATGTCGGTGACGTAGAGAGCAAGATAACCCCGCGCACGGCAGCGATCATGCCCGTGCACATCTATGGTCATCCGGTCGACATGGATCCCCTCCTCGCGATCGCGAAGCAACGAGCGCTCGCAGTGACCGAAGACGCCGCGGAGGCGCACGGGGCTACTTATCTGAGCGGACATGCCCACGGCGAAGGATCGTGGACCCCGTGTGGCGGCATGGGAGACGTATCCACCTTCAGCTTCTACGCCAACAAACTAGTGACGACGGGTGAAGGCGGGATGGTGGTGACCGACGACGATGACATCGCGGAGCGTGCTCGTTCGTTGAGGAATCTCGCGTTCCAGTCCGACCCGCGGTTCGTTCACGAAGAGTTGGGGTTCAACTTCCGACTGACTAACCTTCAAGCGGCGATCGGCGTTGCACAACTCGAACGGTTCGACGAGGTTGTCGCGCGGAAACGAGAGATCGCAAGGCTCTATGCAGAACGACTGAGGGGGATAGAAGGGCTTCAACTCCCGCACGAGGAGGACTGGGCACGGAGCGTCTACTGGATGTACGGGATTGTTCTAAGGGAATCGCTCGCGCTCGAAGCAACCGACCTGGCGCGTCGCCTTGCCGCTCTCGGGATCGAAACTCGCCCATTCTTCATGGGGATTCACGAGCAACCGGTCTTCAAGCGGCGCGGCTGGTTCTTGGAGGATCGCCACACGAACACTGAAAGAATCGCCCGCCGAGGGCTTTATCTCCCCTCGGGCGTCGGTCTCACCGAGGATCAGATCGATCGTGTCGCCGAGGCCGTCGACCAGGCCGTGGCGGCATGAGCGAGATCTTCGGGTCGTCCTACGCCGCCAATTACGACCTTTTCTATGCCGAGAAGGACTACGAGGGCGAGGTCGACACACTCGGCGAGATCCTGAGCAAACACGGTCGATCCGAGACCGGTTCAGTGTTGGACCTGGGCTGTGGAACCGGAGGGCATGCGGTTCCGCTCGCCAAACGCGGGCATGAGGTCGTCGGCGTCGACAGATCGCCCAGCATGTTGCAAGTCGCGCGCGACAAGGCCCGCGCAGCAAACGTCGCCGTCGAATTCCGAGACGGCGACATACGCGACATCGAGGTGGGACGTAGGTTCGACGCCGTTCTCGCGATGTTCGCGGTCGTCGGCTACCAGACGACGAATCGTGACGTCGAACGAGTCTTCCAAACGGCGCGGTCGCATCTCGACGCGGGGGGTCTGTTCCTCTTCGACGTCTGGTTTGGTCCCGCGGTGCTGGTACAAGGTCCTTCAGATCGATTCAGGATCCTTGAGAGCGACGAGGGTACGCATCTCCGCGCCGCGTCGACGACTTTGGATCTCGATAGCCAGACATGCGACGTGACCATCTCGACGTGGCAGATCGAGGAGGGCCGCGTTGTCGGGCAAAGTCAAGAGGACCACACGATGAGGTTTTTCTTCCCGCAGGAGGTGGCCTTGTTCGCCCAAGCCACGGGGTTTGAAGTGGTCGACCTCCTCCCATTCCCGTCCGGAACCGGCGACCCGGATGTCACGACCTGGAATGTCCTCGCGGCCCTCCGCGCGACATGACGCATCACGAAGAGCGGCCGCTGGTGACGGTGGTGACACCGTGTCTCAATCCCGGAGATCGCCTCGCGCGCTGTATCGAAAGTGTTGGCGCCCAGACGTATCCACGGGTCGAGCACGTCGTGATCGACGGAGGGTCGACGGACGGGACATCTGAATTCCTCGAACGCTCCTCAGTGCGGTGGATATCCGAGCCCGACTCGGGCCAGGCCGAAGCGATCAACAAGGGGTTCGAACTCGCCGACGGCGACGTCCTGGGATGGCTGAATGCCGACGACGTCTTAGTTCCGGATGCTCTGGAGCGGGTGGTCCAAGCCATGCATGCAGACCCCACAGCAGGTTGGGTCATGGGGGACGTGGTCGTCACGGACGGCGTCACCGCCCGTCGCGAGCGTCCTGCGGTCGTCCGGGGGCCGCGCGCCTGGGCAACGCGGAACCTCGCCGCGCAGCCAGGATCGTTCCATCCTCGCTGGGCTCTCGAAAAGGTCGGTTATCTCGACGAATCCTTTCGCTTCATGATGGATCTCGATCTTTGGCTCCGATTGCTCGACGAAGGTCTCCGGTGGGTGTATGTCCCGAGGATCTTGGCGATCTTCGAGCTGCACGCCGCGTCCAAGAGCGGTGCCGTTTCCCATGCGCAGTTCCTTGAAGAGGAGGCTTGGGCACGCCTGAAATCGGGACGCGTCGATGAAGCTGGTTTCGCCTTGGGGCGCGCCGCCGCATGGTGGTCGGCCGAACAGGGATCAGCGACCAAGGGTGACCCGTGGACCGCGATCGAACAAATGACCGCGCTCCGTCCGCGATTAAGGGAGGTTCCCAAGCGCGCGGTTGCCGCGGCGATCGCGGTCGAATCCGCGATCCTTGGGCTCAAACGTAGAGATTTCCTTAAGGTTGTTGCCCTCGCCCGACCTAGTAGCTGGGTCCATCCGCTTGCCCGGGCCCGACTGAGAGATGTCTTTCGGCGGGAGCTGCGTCGTCTTGCCGGTCGCGATCGCGCGCCCTACGACACATTGACGGTTCGCTAGAGCCGCGATGAGGGTCGCGCATGTCATCAGCACGCCCAGTGCAATCGGGGGGGCCGAGAAGATACTTATGGCTCTTGTCGAAGCCGGCGCCGCTGAAGGTTTTCAACAGCTCGTCCTGAATCCGTTCGCTCTTACTCCCCAAGAGGCACTCTCAGCCGTTGGTTCTCACGCCGCCTATGCATCACGACGCGTCACCCGTTGGAGCGAGCTACCGTCCGCGCGACGTTGGACGGCGCTCAGACTCGGGGACTTTCGTCCGCACGTAGTTCACGTACACCTCTTCCATGCGCTTGCACTGGTCGCGACGATCCGGCCTTATGGCGCCGTCCGAGTTGTTTCGCACCAGCACGGGGATCATCTACTTGCTGAGGGCCGTCGCTTCCTGGCACGAATCGACCGAGCCGCGGGGACTCGATTCGATCAGGTCGTTGCTTGCTCACACTGGGTGCGTTCTTTCTTGCGAAAGGAATACAAGTATCCAGCGGAGCTCGTCACGACGATCCAGAATGGCTGGGCCGGAACTCCCCTCGTACGTAGGTCAGCACACGAACCAACCTTGGTATGCGTCGCGAGACTCAGAAGGCAAAAAGGACACGAGGTTCTGCTGCAAGCGTTTCGACGTGTAGTCGGTCATCTCCCGGACGCGCAACTAGTGCTCGTCGGTGATGGTCCCGAACGCGCGAACATCACGGGGACGGCCGCGTCTCTCGGAGTTACCAAGAATGTCAAGTTCCTGGGTGAAGTTGCGGACGTTTGGCCGGTCCTTGCCAGGTCGGATGTGTTCGTTCTGGCGTCTTCGTACGAACCTCTGGGTATCGCCATTCTCGAAGCGATGGCTGCCGGTGTTCCGGTAGTTGCCTCCGCGGTCGGCGGCATCCCCGAGTTGGTGAAAGACGGAGTGACGGGCTACCTAGTTCCACCTCACGATGAGCAGCGGCTTGCCGAAGCGATCCTGAAACTTCTCGCGTCCAAGAGCTTGAGAGAGCGGATGGGACACGCGGCTGAAGAATCGGCGGCGGGTCAGTCTATGGAGCGAATGCTTCGTGCCTACTTTGGGCTCTATCAACGTCTACTAGACGCGCAGAAATCAGCCTGAGAGCAATGACTTGATGAGCGGGTTCCCACTTCCGCCGGAGGTCGAAGCCCTGCTTCGATGCCCACGATGCGGTGCCACGGTAGCCATCGAGGAAAACGTCGTTCGTTGCTCGGCCCAGCATGAATTCTCGACCGACGCGGGAGTGATCAACTTCCTTATCGAGCCAGCTGATAGCGATCTCAAGAAGACCTTCGAGAGCTTCGGGTACGAGTGGACGACGTTCCCCCGCATCCAACCGGAGGACGAGGTTTTTTGGCAGTCGTACTTTCGAGACGTCCCGCTCGACGAGCTCCAGAACGCGGTCGCTCTTGATGCGGGGTGTGGCAAGGGACGATTCACACGGTTTACTGCATCGCATGTTCGCGAGATCGTCGCGTTCGACCCGTCGGACGCGATCCTGTCCGCAGTTTCGAACCTCAGCGACGTTACGAACGCGACATTCATCCGTGGCGATCTGCTGAATCCACCTTTCGGCCCGGCAAGCTTCGGGTTCATCTCTTGCCTGGGGGTCCTTCACCACCTGCCCGATCCGCAACGCGGTCTGACGTCACTCGTTGAGCTCCTCCAGCCGGGAGGCTCGATGCTGCTGTACGTCTATAGCCGGCCCACGAAGCGTGGTGTTCGTGCGATGGCTTTGGCGGTGGCCACGGCATTGCGGCGAGCAACCGTGGTCCTTCCACGGAGAGCCGTCCGGCTGCTGAGCGCGCCGCTGGCGGCCTTTCTCTACGTAACATTCGTTGTGCCCGGCTGGATAGGAGATCGATTCACGCTCCGACGCCTGGGTGAACTTCCCTTGGCGACCTATCGCGGCAGACCGGTCCGATCTCTCTGGCTCGATACGTTCGACCGGCTGAGCGCGCCGCTGGAGCATCGCTACACATCGTCGGAGCTACGAACCGCCTTGCTCCGTGCCGGATTGCAGATCGAGAAGATCAGGGAGGACGCAGGGTGGTTCGTCGTGGCGCGCCGCGCTGGGAACGTCTAGGTCGGTGATGTGAAGAGCGAACCACAAGTGCTTCGTCTAATCACGCGACTGAACATCGGCGGCCCCGCCTTGCAGGCCCTCCTGCTAACGAGAGAACTCGCTCAGCGGTTTCCCACCATGCTTGGTGCAGGCATGCCGGGGAAAGGCGAGGGAGAGCTTTCTGACCCACGGGTGTCTGTACATCGCCTGCCGCTCGTTCGTCATATCGATCCGGTGCGGGATGTCATCGCCATCGCCCGGGTCCGAGGGTTGATCGGGCGCTCAGAGGCGCGCCTCGTGCATACGCACATGGCTAAAGCAGGGTTCGTGGGCCGCGTCGCGGTGAAGGGGATGACGCGACGCGTTCGAACGGTACATACGTTTCATGGGCACGTCCTTGAGGGGTACTTCTCGGCCCCCGCCCAAAGGTTGTTCATAGGCGTCGAGCGTTGGCTCGCCCGTCGCACGGATGTGCTCATCGCAGTTAGCAACCGCGTGCGTGACGATCTGATCGCACTCGGCATCGGTGCACCGGAGCAATGGAGGGTCATACCCCTTGGTTTCGATCTAGCTCCGTTCCTCGAAGTGGCGGGACCTCGGGGCACGTTCCGCGCCGAGCTCCAGATCCCAAACGGTGCGCCGTTGATCGGAGCATTAGGTCGGTTCGCGCCGGTCAAAGATCACATGCTTCTCTTGGAGGGGGTCGCACTCCTTCCTGACGTGCACCTCGCCTTGATGGGTGATGGTGAATTGAAGCCCAAACTGTTCGCCCGGGCATCGGCCGCCGACCTTCAGGGTCGTGTTCATTTCGTCGGGTGGCGCCGGGACGTCCCCGACGTATTGAGCGATCTCGATGTCGTGGCGCTGACGAGCCTGAATGAGGGAACTCCGGTGAGCCTCATCGAGGCCCTCGCGGCCGGACGCCCTGTGGTCGCCACCGATGTGGGAGGCGTCCGCGATGTCGTACAACCCGGTGACACCGGCTTGCTAGTCAGTTCCCGCGATCCTGCCGATGTTGCACATGCGATCCAAGCCCTACTCGACGATCCTGATGGGTGCGGCCGGTTGGCACAGGAAGGCCGTCGCCGGGTAGCCGCGAGATTCACTGCGGATCGTCTCGTGCGCGATATCGGGGAGCTTTACGAGGAGTTGTTGGAATAGGTGCATTACTACGAAGCGCTCATAAACTCGCGTGATGGCCGCCCGATCTATCGTGCTTTCTCTCCGATCGCGGACAGCGGCAAGCTCAATCGTTGCACGCGCGTGGAATCTGCTCCTACGGCGACCGATCGTGTCGGTCTTTCTCTGCGCGCTCATCACTCGTTGCGTGTTGGTGGCGGTGTCGGGGCTCTTCGAATCGTTTGCGCTCGATGATTCCACTTACCACCAGATCACATCCGACATGGCATCCGGCGATATCTCTCATTGGGACGATTACACCTATTCGTTGTTCTGGAGCACCGCCACTTTCTCGGTGCCCGTCACGGGTCTCTACGAGCTCTTTGGATCGGACCTCTGGATAGGACAGCTCTATGTCGCCCTCCTTGGGGCACTCACCGCGGTTGTCGTAACGGCGATCGCGCTTGAGTTTCTTGATCGGCGCTGGGCGATAGCGAGCGGTGTCGCCGTGGCCCTGTTGCCGTCGCAGGTTTTCTGGTCATCTCAGTTGATGAAAGACGCGTCGGTGTGGCTCGCTTTGGCCGTTCTGTCCTTACTTATTGCTGTCGCCGGTCGCGCGAGCGGACGACGTCTCGCGGCGTGTTGGGCGGGGATCGCGTTGTGCTTGGTCGGCTTGGCGTTCTTGCGGGAACACACGCTCGTTGTGGCGGCTTGGGCCGTGGTCGTTGCCGCTTTCGCCGGGCTTCCGGCGTTCCGAATCGCGCGCGTCATCCCTGCGGTTCTTCTCGCCGTCGCCATACCTTGGCTCGTTGCGGGCGTGGGCCCAGGAGGATGGTCACTCGTGACAAACGCCGGTGCGCTTCCTCTGCTCCGTTACCAGATGGCTCAGGATGCCAACACGGCGATCGTCGATACGACTCCCCGAGGGACCGAAGCTGAGCTTGACGTGCTCGTGACTGAGCAAAGGGAGATTTCCGAGGAGATCGCGACCCTCGAGGCCGCGCTGCAACAAGCCTCTCCCCGAACTGGGAGCGATCGGAAGACGCTCGCGCAGCAACGGAAAAGGTTGGAGGCTCTGAGGGAAGAGCACGCAGCCCTTCTGGCTGAACAACAAGAGATCCAGTCACCGCCCGCAATCACCGAAGAGGGATCTCTCGATCCCAGTATCAAACATCTGCCTCGAGGACTGTCTGTGATGCTCCTCGAGCCCCTGCCGCTCCCCTTCAGTGGCTCTACACCGTTGCGACTCGCGAGATTGGAATCTCTGCTCTGGTATCCACTGCTGATCCTCGCCGGCATCGGCTTATGGCGTGCAAAGGCTCACCTTCGTGTGTTGCTCTTCCCTCTCGTTGCGGGCGCAGGCATCCTGCTGTTGTACGCGCTCTCCGAGGGAAACATCGGGACCGCCCACCGTCACCGCGGCGAACTGGTCTGGGTGGTAGCTCTTCTAGCCGGCTACGGCGCGTCTCGTATCTTCCGCGGTCAAGCACGCGCTACGTGAGAGAGGCGATCCTCGCGCGCGGCCCCGTCGCGCGGCGCGTTGTATTGACCTCACTGGTCGTCGGCGTCCCGGTCGTCTTCTTGCGCGCGACCCTCGACCCGTTCAACGTTCCCAAGCTCTCGTTGCTTGCTAGTGGTGTGCTGCTGGTTCTCGCGATCAGGGTGATCGAGATGATCCAGGGCACTTCGTGGAGAGGGATCGAACGGTTGTGGATCCCTGCCGCGCTGCTCTCCGGGCCCTTGCTGCTGTCGTGGCTTCTATCGCCTTATCGGTCGTGGGCCGTTTTCGGCTTGGAACCAAGGTTCGAAGGCATCGTGCCGTATCTCTTTGTGATCCTCTTTGGTCTCCTTCTTAATGACGCGTTCCGAGGTCGCGGACCCGAGCTCGCGCTCGCCCTTTGTTGGTCCGGAGCTGTTGTTGGTGGCTATGCCGTCATCCAGACGATCGGGATGGACCCGTTCGAATGGTCCCTATTCGGAGCCCCGACCGAGGCTGTTTCCACAACCGGCAATCCGAACTTCACGGGTGGATTCTTAGGGATCGTGTTGCCGGTGGGCCTGGCACTTGCGGTCGCCGACCGCGGGCGTCGCCGCGTGATTCTGCGCCTCATGGTTCCGATAGCTCTCGGGTGGATCGCAGCCAGGAGCCAGGGTGGTTGGGCGGCCGGTATCGCCGGATGCGCGTTGGTAACGGGCCACCTGGTCTCGTCGCGCTACCGGCGCGCTCGATTGCTGGGTGCCACCGTCGCGATCATGGCGGCCCTGGCGACGGTCGGGGTGGTCATCATTGCGATGATTCAGCCGAGCGGCCGCTTTACGCCCGACGCCGCGCTCGTCCGCGCGCGGTGGTGGCAAGCCGCGATAGGGATGGGCATGGAGCATCCCATCGTGGGTCGGGGGCCGAACTCGTTCGCCATGGAAGGCGTAAGCCATCGACCTCTCGAGGATGCCCTCGTATTCGGTTTCGACTTTCCCGATGACCCGCACTCCATCCCCTTAGCGATGTTCGCGAACCTTGGACTGCCGGGATTGATGGGTTTCATCGGGATCCTCGGGTGGGCTATCTGGTTCTTCGCGAGGGCGCGCGCTCCTTCGTTGCTTCAAGTCGGATTCCTGGCCGCGGTGGTTGCATACTTCGTACAAGCGACCGTCAGCATTGACGAGTTGACCTTGCGTACGGGACTTTGGATCGGTCTCGCGGGCCTGGGAACGTTCCAAGCTGCCCCAGACCGTGAGCAGCGACCAGCGTCGAAGAAGTCACGCGCGAGAAGGCCGGCCACGCGTGTGGCGCGCAGATCGCCGCTTCGTTCACCAGCGCTCGTTGGCGTCGTCGGTTTTCTGACCGCAGTCTCTCTGTTGTGGCCGGCCTCGATCATCGTTGCAGACGCACA
>JALZEA010000158.1 GCA_030862265.1 Actinomycetota bacterium
GCGTCCACAGGCCAGCCTCGAGCGGCGATAGGCCGAGTACGAGTTGCAGGTACTGGGGGATGAAGAGGAAGCCGCCGAACACGAGCAGGATTCCGAACCCGTAGGTAGCGAGGGCGGCGCTGAAGGCCGGGATCTTGAAGAGGCGGAGATCGATCAGCGGATCGGCGAGCGTGCGTTGGCGCCTCACGAACGCGCGCCCGATCACCAGTCCTGCCAGGATCGAAAGCACGGGCATTAAGCCCACCCCGTCCTGCGCTATCTGCTTGAGCCCGAAGATGACCGCCAGCACCGCGGCCAGCGAGAGCGCGGCGCTCGGGAGGTCGGGCCGGCCCGCGTGCGGGTCCTTGTACTCCGGCAGCAACCGCGGTCCGAACGCGAGCAACAGCACCATGACCGGCAGCGCGAGAAGGAACACCGCTCCCCACCAGAAGAACTCGAGCACCAACCCTCCCAGCAAAGGACCGATCGCACCACCGACCGAGAAGCTCGTGATCCAGATAGCGATCGCTTTCGTGCGTTGCTGCGGATCGAGGAACATGTTGCGGATCAACGACAGCGTCGACGGCGCCAGAGTCGCCCCCGCGATACCGAGCAGGGCGCGCGTCGCGATGAGCATTTCGGCGCTCGTCGAGAACGCCGCGAGCACCGACGCCGCGCCGAACGCCGCAGCGCCGATCATCAGCACGCGACGGCGACCGATCCGGTCACCCAGCGTGCCCATGGTGATGAGCGATCCGGCGACCATGAATCCGTAGATGTCGATGATCCACAGCAGTTGCGCGCTGCTGGGCCGGAGATCGGCGCTGATGGCCGGAATGGCGAGATGCAGCACCGTCAGATCCATCACGTACAGCACGCAGGCGAGCGCGATGACGGCAAGGCCGACCCACTCGCGCCTCGTTGCGCGCGGGGGCACGGCCTTGCCGTTCACAACTTCCAGCCCGTCTTGCATGTTGGAACTAACGGCTGGTGGCCTTGTTGAACTGCCGGGTCGACAGTGGCACGAAGATCGCCATGATGATCGCCGCCCAGATGATCGTGTAGAGGATCGGGTTGTCCAGAGACCACACCGTCGGCTCGGGCAGCTTCCCCGTATTGCCGAACGCCTCGCGCACTCCTTGGGCGACGGCCGAGACGGGATTCCACTCCGCGAACGTCTGAAGGGGGCCCGGCAGAAGGTCCGCTCGTACGAACGTGTTGGCGATGAAGGTCAGCGGGAAGATGAACATGAATGAGACGTTGTTGACGACCTCGACGCTCGTGACCTTCAGTCCGACGTACGCCATGATCCATGAGACGGCGTAGGCGAACAGGAGCAACAAGAGGAATCCTCCGATAGCTTCGATCACTCCCGTTCTGATCCTCCAACCCACAAGCAAACCGGTGATCGACATCACGAAAATCGATGCCGAGTTGTAGATGATGTCGCTCCCGGTGCGGCCGACCAAGACGGCCGAGCGAGACATGGGGAGGGAGCGGAACCGATCGATGATCCCCTTGGTCATGTCTTCGGCGAGACCCGCACCGGTAAAGGTCGATCCGAAAAGAACCGTCTGAGCGAAGACGCCGGCGATGAGGTACTCGCGATAGTCCACGCCCCCACCGATCCTGATCGAGCTGCCGAAGACGTACGCGAAGAGCACCACGAACATGATCGGCGAGATGAGGGTCCAGATCAGGACCTCCGGCAACCGCTTGATCTTGATGACGTTGCGCTTGGCAACGATCGCTCCATCGGCCAGCGCGAGGGCGACTGAACTCATGAGACGACCTCCTCTTCAAGGACTTCGCTTTCGAGCAGTTCCGACTCGTCCTGCGTCTCGCCGTTCGCTTCCGCGACCTCTTCGGCGACATGTCCCGTCAGGGTCAGGAACACATCGTCCAGTGTCGGACGGCGCAAGCCGACGTCCACGACTCCGATGTTCGCGTCCGCCAAGCGCTGAAGGATCTGTCGGAGCGTGTCCGCCCCGCCGCTAACGGCTGCGGTCAGGCGGCGCGTCTGTGCATCGACCTGCACATCGTCACCGATGGAGAACCCGCCAAGCATCGTCTGACTCGGCGCGAGGTCGTCAGAGTTCGCGAGCACGAGTTCGACGCGTTCCCCTCCGACCTGGGTCTTCAGATCGTCCGCGGTTCCCTGCGCGATCTTGTGGCCGCGATCGATCACCACGATGTCGTCGGCGAGCCGATCGGCTTCCTCCATGTATTGCGTCGTCAGCAGCACGGTCGAACCACCCCGCACGAGCTCCTGGATGGTGCGCCACATCTGCGCGCGGCTACGCGGATCGAGTCCCGTCGTCGGCTCGTCGAGGAACAGCACCTCGGGCGATGCGACCAGGGCCGCGGCGAGATCCAGACGCCGGCGCATACCTCCGGAGTACGTCTTCGCCGGACGGTCGCCCGCCTCGGCGAGCGCGAAGCGCTCGAGGAGTTCACGCGCGCGCTCCCGCGACGCCTTCTTCCCGAGGTGATACAGCCGTCCTACCATTTCGAGATTCTCGTAGCCCGTCAGGTGCTCGTCTACGGCCGCGGTCTGTCCCGACAGTCCGATGCGCTCGCGCACCTTGTCAGGATCGGTGCGAACGTCGAGTCCCGCGACCTCAACGGTGCCCTCGTCGGGCTGAAGCAGCGTCGTAAGGATGCGGATCGCGGTCGTCTTGCCGGCACCGTTCGGCCCGAGCAACCCGAGCACGGTGCCCTTGGGGACCTCGAGATCGAGCCCGTCGAGCGCAACCACCTCGCCGTAGCGCTTGACCAAGCCTGAAGTTCGAATCATGTAGCTCACTCACTCACCTCTTTCATCCGTTGGAACGCGTTCCGACTCACCAACCCAATCTCTTCGCTCATGATTCCGCGGGCACGGGCTCGAGGTGAATCGGAGGAGTCAAGGAGCCCTCAGCCGGCACGGCCTCTGCGTCGGCGTGGGAATTGACGTGACGGAGGCGGAACGCTACCAGGAGCGCCATCCCCACCGCGATCACCGCGCCCGTTCCGCTCGCGAAGTGCAATCCCTGGGTGAAGGCAGTGCGCGCCGCCTCGAGCAGCCCGTCGCCGAGACCGGCAGGGAGTTGCTGCGCGGCCGCCAGCGCTCCACCGAGCGTGTCGCGGGCCGCGTCCGCAGCGGCCGTCGGAACGCCCTCGGGCACCGCGTCGATCACGCCGGCGCGGTAGATGGCGGTCCCGATGCTTCCCAGCACCGCGATCCCCAGAGCGCCACCGAACTCCGCACCCGTCTCCGAGATGGCCGAAGCTGCACCTGCGCGCTCGGCCGGCGCAGTCCCGACGATGAGATCGGTGGTGAGGATGAAGACGGGGCCGAGTCCCAGAGCGAACACGATCGACCCGAGCACCGGCAGCGCCAGACCCGAACCGATGTCCACTTGGGTGAGGATCGCGAGCCCAACCGCCGTGGTCGCGAGGCTGGCGGCGGCGGCATAAGCGGGACGGACCCGTCGCAGCACCACGGGAGCGAGGTTCGAAGTCGCGATCACGGCCACCGACGACGGCAGCGTCCACAAACCTGCGATCAGCGGGGACAGTCCCATCACGAGCTGCAGGTACTGGGAGAAGTAAAGGAACGTCCCGAAGGCGATGAATCCGCCCAGCGCGTTGGTCATGACGGACACGCTGAATGCAGGGACACGGAAGAGCTTCATGTCGAGCAGCGGATCCTTAAGGCGTGCTTGCCTGCGCACGAAAGCAATCCCGACGAGTATGCCGGCGACTATGGAGAGCGCTGCCGTGTTGCTGAATGCGTCTTGGGCGATCTGCTTGAGGCCGTAGATCGCTGAGAGCACCGCAACGAGAGAGAGCGCTGCACTCGTCAGATCGAGCCGTCCCGCGTTCGGGTCGCGGTACTCGGGCAGAAGTTTCGGTCCGGCTACAAGAAGTACTGCCATCACCGGAACAGCGAGCAGGAACACCGAGCCCCACCAGAAATGCTCGAGCAGGATCCCGCCGATGAGCGGACCGACCGCGCCGCCGAGGGCGAAGCTAGTGCCCCAGAGCCCGATCGCGGTCGTGCGCTGACGCGGGTCGAGGAACATGTTGCGGATCAGGGACAACGTCGAAGGCGCGATCGTCGCTCCCGCGATACCAAGGATCGCGCGCGCCACGATCAGAAGCTCCGCGGTGGGAGCGAATGCGGCGACAACAGATGCGACCCCGAACGCCGCGGCACCGATCAGCAGCACGCGACGGCGACCGATGCGATCGCCGAGCGTTCCCATGGTGATCAGGAACCCGGCAACCAAGAACCCGTAGATGTCGGTGATCCACAGCAGCTGGGCGCTCGACGGCGCGAGGTCCCGGGTCAGCGACGGGACCGCGAGGTACAGCACCGATAGATCCATGACGTAAAGCAGGCATGCAAGGGCGATCACGCAGAGTCCGATCCATTCCTTGCGGCCGGCGCGCGGCGCCACCGCAACCTCCTCCCGCTCCTCCAACATCTCGGCCTCCTTGTATTTGGTCGGTCTGGCAGTAAAGACGAAGGGTGGGACCGAAATTCATCGGCCGTGGAGGTTTTTTCTGTCCCGGGCTTCCCTTATGGTTCCGGCGATGACCGAGCTGACCGCAACCCAAGACATGCTCCAGAGCGAGCGACCTGCGGGCACTCAGGACCTCGAGCCCCATCTCCAAGCCCATCGGTCGGAACTGACGGCGCACGCCTACCGGATGTTGGGCTCGGCCTTTGAAGCCGAGGATGCGGTCCAGGAGGCCTTCCTGCGGGCATGGCGAAGCTACGAGGGCTTCGAGGGACGCTCTGCTCTCCGCTCGTGGCTCTACCGGATCACGACCAACGTCTGCCTCGACCTGTTGAACGGAAGGGACAAGCGGGCCCGGCCGATGGACCTGGGACCGGCACGGAGCGCCGACACCCCGTTGCCGGAACCATTGCCCGAGGTGACATGGGTCGAGCCGATCCCCGATGGGCGGGTCGTCTCGGCGAGCGACCCGGCGGAGGTTGCCGAGCAACGCGAATCGATCCGGCTTGCTTTCGTTACCGCCCTTCAGCAACTCCCTCCGCAGCAACGAGCGGTCCTGATCCTGCGCGAGGTGCTGCGCTGGAAGGCGAACGAAGTGGCGGAACTCCTCGATACCAGCGTCGCGTCGGTAAACAGCGCGTTGCAGAGGGCACGCGCCACTCTCGGTTCACGCGAGGTACATGCCGCCGTTCAGGTCAACAAGCTCGACGAGGATCACAAGGCGTTGCTCGCCCGTTACGTCGATGCCTTCGAGCGTTACGACATGGAGTCGTTGACCTCGGTCTTACACGAGGACGTCACCTGGAACATGCCTCCGTACGACCTGTGGCTACAGACGCACGAGGACATCGTCAAGTGGTGTTTGGGACAGGGCATCGGGTGCAAGGGCTCGCGCCTCGTCCCCACGGTCGCCAACGGGATGCCGGCGTTCGGTCAGTACAAACCGTCTCCCGACGGCGGTCTCGAGCCGTGGTCCCTTCAGGTGATCGAGATGTCAGAGGGGCAGATCACCGGGATCACGTTCTTCCTCGACACCGCGCGGATGTTCCCCCTGTTCGGGTTGCCCGAGCGCCTCGACGCCTGACCCTTCCCACAAGAGCACGACGCCGGCTAAGCCCGTCAGCCCCAGGAGATCCCGGAGGCCCGCACATGCATGCCGAACACGGACCTCATGCCCGCACCGTCGCGCAGTCACCTGCAGCCGGGCAACGAGATCGACCGCCGAGAGATCGGGAGACGTCAGCGCTCCTGCATCACAAACGACGACCTGTCGGTCGCTGTTCTCTAAAAGCGCCCGCGCGCGCTGGCATAGCACCGGGACATGGCCCGGTGCTATGCGCTCGGCGAGTACGAGGTTGATCGTGGCGGCTCCCTAGGCTCCCCGCGCGGCCTTCTCGAGGTCGGCGATCACGATCTTGCGCATCTGCAGCATCGCTTGCATGGCGCGGTTGGCCTTGTCCGAGTCCGGGTCTTGCAGCAGCTCGGGTAAGCGGGTGGGGACGATCTGCCAAGAGAGTCCGTACTTGTCCTTCAACCAGCCGCAAGGTCCCTCTTCACCGCCATCTGCCGTGAGCCGTTCCCAGTACTCGTCGACCTCGTCCTGCGATTTGCAGCTCACCGACAAGGAGATCGCCTCGTTGAACTTGAAGTCCGGACCACCATTGAGCGCGAGGAACTCTTGTCCGAAGAGCTTGAACGTGACCGTCAGGACCATCCCCGCAGGGCGAGGTCCGGCCTCGCCGTAATGGGTGACATCGGTGATCTCGGAATCCTTGAATACCGAGATATAGAAGTTCGCGGCCTCTTCGGCCTCGGTGTCGAACCAGAGGTTCGGGACGATCTTCTGCATGCTGTCTCCCTTCAGCGGATGGATCTGCCGTCACGGATTAGACCGCTCGATCCTCGCGAACTAATCGGTCTCGGCCAAATCCTGGGGGGCGGTACCGTGTAGTTGCTCTAGGAGAAGGGCGGATACATGGTCGGCGAGTCCCACCGATACCCGAGCGAATTGTTGGAAGCGGCAGACGCTCTGGCCAAGCTCGTGGCGGCCGACAAGGGCTTCGAAGAAACGATGAAGCGCATGGCCGAACTCACCGTCCTTGCGATCGACGGTGCTGAGGAATGCAGCATCAGCCTGGTGCGCGGACCCGGCAAAGAGATGAAGACGATGGCGGCCACCGCCGACGTCTGTTACGAGATCGACGCCCTTCAGGAAGAGACCGGCGAAGGTCCGTGCATGTCCTCGATCAAAGACCACGCCACATTCCGTATCCCCAACATGGAGGAGGACGAGACGTGGCCCACCTTCTCGAAGAGAGCCGCGGCGCAGACCGGCGTTAGGTCGATGCTCAGCTTCGTTCTGCGCTTGGCGGAAGACGATACCGGCGCGTTGAACCTGATCTCTACGAAGACGGACGCATTCTCCGAAGAGGATATCGATACGGGCACGTTGTTCGCAGCGCAAGCCGCAGTGGCGATGGCGGACGCATTGGGACATGAGGACGACCGCGAGAAACTGGTGCAGCTCGAAGAAGGCATGGTGACCCGCCAAGTGATCGGCCAGGCGGTCGGCATCCTCATGGCGACTAGGGGCGTGGGCGACGAAGCCGCTTTCGAGCTGCTCATAAAAGCATCGCAAAACTCAAACATCAAGCTGCGCGACATCGCGGAGCGTGTCGTCCAGAAATCCCAAGACCAATAAGCGCTCGACGCATGGAGATCGTCACTGTCGCCGAACGGCCCGACCTCATCGAGCCGGGGTGGGTTCTCATGCGCGACACGTTGCCCGAGTACAACGACCATGGCGACGTCCTCAACCGCTACTGGGGCCGGTTGACCGAAGAGCGGCCGGAATTCCAGTTCCACATCGTGGACGGCGATGAGATCCTGGCGCGGGCGCGCTCGATCCCGTTGCGCTGGGATGGAAACGTCGAAGACCTACCAGCCGGGATCGACGGAGCGATCGCGCGCGGTTTCGACGAAGGCGACGCCAACGTTCTGTGCGCGCTCGTGATCATGGTCCCGCGCGATCTGCAGAATCGAGGCCTCAGCGCAATCGCCGTCGAGGCGATGGGAGACGTCGCTCGCCGATACGGCCTCGAAGCACTCATCGCTCCAGTACGGCCCAACTGGAAGGAGCGATACCCACTGGTGCCTATCGAGAGCTACGCGACGTGGCGGCGCTCCGACGGCGCGCTTTTCGATCCGTGGATGCGCGTTCACGAACGGCTAGGCGCGACCGTGCTGAAGCCGGAGCCGAGGTCACTCCAGATCACAGGCACCGTGGCCGAGTGGGAGGAGTGGACGGGGATGGCCTTTCCGGAGAGCGATAACTATTGGTTCCCCGGAGGGCTCACGACTGTGACGATCGATCGAGCGGCCGATCGCGGTAGCTATTGGGAGCCGAACGTTTGGATGCGCCACGCGCCGTAATCCCCGCGCTCCCCGACGCGTTCACCACCTGGTTCGGACCGCCGATTGCGACGTAGCGCACCGACTTGGAAGTGCGGGAAGTCCCTCCCTCCTCGTCCCGACTGGGACAACTGCTCCAAAACTAGCTATACCGCTGCTTCTCAGCCTCCCGTAGCCGCTGAGCGAGAGCTTTGAGAATCTTGCGTCCGATCTGTGGGACGTCTTCCAGCAAGGTCCACAACTCCCGAGGTTCCAGCACGTAGATGATCATCGGGGTGGTGGCCGTTACCGTTGCCGCTCTGGGGCCTTGCTCGAGCAGAGCCATCTCGCCAAAGACGTCTCCCGGCAGCAGTGTCGCGATCTCAGATTCTCGCAGCGTTACGCGAGCACGACCGCTTGCGATCACGAAGAGCTCTGACCCGGGCTGTCCCTCGCGCGTTAAGGCTTCCCCCTCCTCGACATCGATAGGGGTCACGAGCGAAGCGACCCGCTTTAGCTCCCTATTCGAACACTTCGAGAAAAGCTGAACTTGACGCAACAATGCAACGCGCTGATCTGCTCGTCTTGTCATGGCGTGTCCTAGACCTCAGGTGCGGCGTAGCTCGGAGCATGTTCAACCGAACGCAGCCGCTCAGACACGGTGGTGAGAATCTTCCGGGTAACAGAAGGTGAGTTGTCCAGGAAACGAGAGAAATCCGTCCCCTTCACTGTGTACAAGGTCATCTGTGTCCTCGCCGTGACGGTGGCGGTTCGAGGCAGTGCATCGAGCAGGGCAACCTCACCGAAGAATCCACCGGCACTCAACTGGGCAACCCGCTGACCACCGATGGTCACCTCAGCCTCTCCCCGTTCGATCACGAAGAACAAATCGCCAGCTTCACCCTCTCCAACAAGAATCTCACCGGGTTCAGCAACCACGCGGTTTGCAATTGCCGATATCTGGGCCAGCTCCTTGTTCGAACTTCCCTGAAAGAGAGGAACTTCCGCCAGAAGATCTCGCTTGGACATCACACTTCCCCTTCAGCAACTAACGACGGCGCGCAGCAGGACAGTGGTTTATTGAGAATACCCTGGGGTATAGAAAATAAACTTATGGCTGACCATCGCTACCAGCAGTACTGCGCCCTGGCCCGCGCCCTCGAGGTGGTGGGCAATCGGTGGACCATGCTGATTGTCCGCGAGCTTGGGCCCGGGCCGCGGCGTTTCACCGACCTTGTCCACGGCTTGCCGGGAATAAGTCGGAAGCTTCTTACCGAACGGCTGCGTGACCTTGAGCACGACGGCATCATTCAGCGCAGAGAACTTCCGCCTCCCGCCGCGCGGCACGTGTACGAGCTCACCGACGACGGTCGCGATCTGGCGATCGCGATGACTCCACTGATCGCGTGGGGTGCGCGGCGCATGGGCGAACGCCAGCCAGGAGAAGTCCTTCGTGCGCGCTGGTCGGCGGTGGGATTGGTTGCTCTCGCTGATCGCGAAGCGGCCAAGGGTGTCAGAGAGACCTACCAATACGTTGTTGGCGACTCGGCCTTTCACTTCATCGTCGACGACGGTTCGATCGAGGCCCACGACGGCCACGCCGACGATCCCGTCGTCGTCGTTACCACCGACGAGGAGACTTGGGCAGACATCGCGTCCGGCAATGCCAAGGTGTCGTCGGCCATCGCGGCCGGCACGCTCACCATTACCGGCGACCCACAGGCGGGCGTGCGCCTCCGAAGGATCTTTTCCGTCAAGCACATCCTTTGTCGTGCGAGAGACCGCGCGGTTTCGGCGCAGCCCGCATGAGTTCCGGCCACTAACCCAACCACCTGATTCATGACAGACATTTCGGTCAAACCCTCGGACCCAGAGCTCGCGCACTGGGCCGAACTGATCGAACGACTTCGGTGGGCCGGCGCCGTCCTCGACCGTGACCTGCGGTTGGTATCGGTGTCACCGGAGCTGATGCGATTTCTCGGCTCGCCTCCGGAAGAAGAACTTGGTTACGGCCTGCACGTGCTAGAGGCACTAAGGCGCGATGCATGGCGACAGATCGCTACGCCAGAGACCCAACGCCGATTCTGGGGTGACTTCGGGGCGGCTTTCCTCAACGATGCTCTCGCGAGGGATCTCACATTGGACGATGTTCCAGCCGCCCTTCGGCCGTTGGTGGACGAGGCCGACCCAAAGCCGTTCACGAAGCCGCTCGCAACCTCTTTCGATTACCTCGAACCCGGTGGCGACAGCGAGCTGCCGGTGATGCGCGTGAATCTTCTAGCGATGCCTCTCAGAGATGACGCCGGCACGGTCGCCGGCGTTCTCATCTTGGGTCAATGGAGCGTTCGACCGGGGCTTGTCTCTCTGCTCGCGCGCGGTGACGAGGCAATGTACGAGCGAATGGCGAAGTTGGCCGAACCGCGGTCACACGAGGGCGCGATCCTTTTCTGCGATCTTCAGGGATCGACCCAGCTAGCGCGCACGCTACCTACGGCGGAGTACTTCCGGCTCATCAGGAGCCTGTGGACCGAGATCGATGACCTCGTCGCCCACAACCAAGGGATCGTCGGGAAGCACGCCGGAGACGGCGCATCGGCCTACTTTCTGGTCCAGGACCTCGGTTCGGCATCGCAGGCGGCGTCGGCCGCGGCGCGGACGGCTCGCGGTATCCATGAACGTACCGAAGCGGTTTTCGGGCATGAACTCGACACTTCCCGCTTGATGCGTGTCGGACTTCACTGGGGTAGCTCGCTCTATGTCGGCCAGCTCGTACCGGGGGGTCGTCTCGATGTCACTGCCCTCGGCGATGCGGTCAACGAGTGTGCGCGCATACAGGAGTGCGCGCAGCCGCATGAGACGTTGGCATCCAAAGCTTTGATAGAACAATTCTCGGGCGATGACGCCACTAACCTCGGGGTCGATCCTGAGAAGCTTCGCTACAGACCGCTGCTCGAGGTCGCGGACCCGGCAGGTAAGGCCGTCCAGGGCGCAGGGACCATCCCTGTAACGACTCTCTTTGGAGAGGAGCGAGACTCGTAGGGCGCCAAGCTCATCGGAGTTTGCACCTCGAGGACGTCGGTTGGCGGGGGTCAGTCCCGAATGTCGCGACCGCGATGAGTTTCATTCGTGATCCCGTCTAATTATGAGAGCGAGGAGGCAATTTCCGGTCGGCGTCGCCGGCTGGCCGACCTCCCCAAGACAACTGAAAGAGGGAACCATGACCATGCCGGCCCCGACCGTCACCGACCAGGACGACTTCGAGCGACAGCTCCTCGAGCTGCGCAAGCGCGAGAAGGCACACACCCGCGAGGGCGACGCGATCGCCGCGGCCCGGCGCCGGCTGCCCATGACAGAGGTGCCGCCCGACACCACCGTCATCGGTCCCGATGGCCCGGTCCCGTTCGGCGATGTCTTCGAGGGCCGCGACGAGCTGATCGTCTACAGCCACATGTTCTACGCCGGAAAGCCGTGGGAGTGGCAGTGCGAGGGCTGCACTAGGAACACCTGGTTCATGCGGGACGCCGCCGACGCGGCCTACCTCAACGCCAACGGGATCACCTTCGCCATCCTCGGCGACGGACCGTACGAGGAGATCGCGGCCTTCCGCGACTTCATGGGCCACAACGTGCCGTGGTACTCCAACGCCCACCTCGACGACCCCACCGTGGGCGTCTCCGGCCGGATCTCCTGTTACCTGCGGCGGGAGGACAACATCTACCTGACGTACTGGACGACCGGCCGGGGCGACGAGATCATGAGTCCATCGTTCGGGCTGCTCGACCTGACCGCCTACGGGCGGCGGGAGGAGTGGGAGGACTCTCCCGAGGGGTGGCCGCAGTTCCCGACCCACTCCTTCTTGCGCACCGACGAGCACGGTGCGCCGATGGGGCCCAGAAAGGGCGGTCGACCGGTGCCCCAGTGGACGCGCCCGGGTGTTACCGAGGCCGGCGTACCGACCGAGTAGCACCCCGGGGTCAGACGAGGCGCGCGGTGCTGAAGCGAGCCAGTTCCTCGAGCAGTTCGTCTTGGAACCGTCGGTCATGGACGCGGGGGGCCGGGTCGGCGCGACGCTGGTGATACCAGTAGCCGCCGGAGGTGCGCGCTTCGGGATCATCGCTAGTGGCGAGCCATTCCTGGGTGAGGTGCCCGAGCCGCAGATCGTCGGGCGCACCGGCACCGCCCATCTTCGTTGGCACCCAGCCAGGGTCCACCGCGTTGCTGAACACATCCGTCCAAATGCGGGCGACGGCGATGGCCAGCGTCGTGACGATGAGCTTGCTATCCGAGTAGGAGCCCGTCGCGCGTTGGCCGCTCCAGTCCATGTCCGTCAGACTGGGTCGGCCGCCGCGATGCATGCCGCTGCTGAGGTAGACCAGGCGCTTCGGGCGCTGGATGAGCGCGGTGAGCAGATACGGAGCTACAACGTTGACGGGCAAAACCTGCGGCCCGGAAAGGACGGCCGCATTGTGGATCACGGCGTCTATTGGCCCGAGGCGATTCACCTGATCGGCGACGCTGCGCGTCTCCTCGAGATCGGACAGGCCCCCGATGACGGCCGCGGCTCCCCGGTCCTGGAGCTCGCGCACGGCCGTGAGCCGGTTCCTGTTGCGAGCGTGGACAACGACTTCGTGCCCCTGCTCGAGCAGCGTCTGCGCGGCCGCCCGTCCGAGACC
>JALZEA010000165.1 GCA_030862265.1 Actinomycetota bacterium
GCGATGCGCGGGTAGGCGCGCATGGTCAATCCGAGGTTCGCCAGCGGATCCCCCCAGTGCGTGTCGGCTCCGAGCTGCGTCACGATGAGGTCGGGCCGGAACGCAGCCGCGAGCGTCGGCACGATGCGTTCGAGCGCCCACAGATAATCGTCGTCTCCCGTCAGAGGGAGCAGAGGGATGTTGGCGGCGGTGCCGACGGCATCGGCGTCGCCGGTCTCGTCCTCGAATCCCGTACCCGGGTACAGGTAGCGACCCGATTGATGGAAGGAGACCGTCAGCACCCGCGGTTCGCCGTAGAAGATCCACTGCACCCCGTCTCCGTGGTGCACGTCGATGTCGACATACATGACCCGACGATCCGGCTCGCGCGCGAGCGCCTTTGCTATCGCGACCGCGGGGTCGTCGTAGATACAGAAACCCGAAGCCTCGCGGCGCCGGGCGTGATGCAGACCCCCTGCCGGGTTGAACGCGTGGTAGGCGGAGCCATCCAGCACCGTCTCCACCGCGGTCAACGATGCTCCGCAGACCGCGCTCGACGCCGCATGCATGTTGTCAAAGATCGGATCGTCGGGTGTGCCGAGGCCGAACTCGAAACCGGCGCGCTCTTCGATCGTTCCGTCGTCGATCCCTTTCACGGTCGCGACGAACTCGGGGTCGTGCGCTGCGGTTATCTCGTCGTCGGTGGCGACCCGCGCGGACACCTCCGTGACGTGCTCAAGGTCCATCAATCCGAGGTCGCGGATGCGGTCGTAGGTGAACAGCACGCGTTCGGGGCGCAGCGGATGGCTCGCCCCGAAGTCGTAGAGGCGCGCAAGGTCGTCGACCGCGACCAGCGCTACGCGTTCAGCGCCTACGGTCGGTCGTCCTGCTCGGGAGCCATGAACGGGTACCGGTAATCCGTCGGCGGAGAGAACGTCTCCTTGATCGTTCGCGGGCTGACCCAGCGGACGAGGTTCCACATCGACCCGGCCTTGTCGTTCGTGCCCGACCGGCGCGCACCCCCGAACGGCTGCTGGCCAACGACGGCGCCGGTTGGTTTGTCGTTGACATAGAAGTTGCCGGCCGACCAGCGCAGGCGCTCCTTGGCGCGTTCGATCGCGTAGGCGTCGCGGGCGAAGATCGCCCCCGTCAACCCGTATGGCGTGCTTGTATCCGCGAGTTCGAGCGCGGCTTCGTAATCCGATTCGGGATACACGAACACTGTCACGATCGGACCGAACAGTTCCTCACGCATGAGCCGCGTCTTGGGATCGTCGGTCCGAACGACGGTAGGTGCCACGAAATAGCCGTCGGAATCGTCGGCCTTTCCCCCGGCTACGACCTCGAGACCAGACCCGGAGCTCGCCTCGTCGAGCGCGTCTTTGTGCTTCTTGAAGGCACGATCGTCGATCACGGCCCCCATGAAGTTCGTGAAATCGGCGACGTCACCCATCTTTATCTCCGGGACCTCATCGGCGATCCGTTCCCGCAATCCGTCCCACAAGTTCGACGGGACGTAGACGCGCGAGGCAGCGGAACACTTCTGCCCCTGGTACTCGAAAGCGCCTCGCAACAGTGCCGTCGCCAGCGCCTCCGGAGACGCTGAAGGATGCGCCAGGATGAAGTCCTTGCCACCCGTCTCGCCCACCATCCTCGGGAAGTTCCGGTAGTCGGAGACGTTCGCCCCGATGTTGCGCCACAGCCATTCGAACGTTGCGGTTGATCCGGTGAAGTGCACCGCGGCGAGATCCGGGTGCGCCACGGCCGCGGCACCGATCTCCGGGCCGGGGCCGTGGACCATGTTGATGACGCCGTCCGGCAACCCCGCGGCTTGCAGCAGCTTCATGAGGTAGTGCGCGCTGAAACCCTGGGTGAGGGATGGCTTCCAGACCACGGTGTTGCCCATCAGTGCCGGGGCCGCCGGTAGATTCCCCGCGATCGAAGTGAAGTTGAAAGGTGTTACTGCGAACACGAAACCTTCAAGCGGCCGATAGTCCAGCTGGTTCCACATGCCGGGCGCGTTCTCGGGCTGTTCGGCGTAGATACGGCCGGCGAAGTGCACGTTGAAGCGCCAGAAGTCGATCAGTTCGCAGGCTGCATCGATCTCGGCCTGATGAACGGTCTTCGACTGACCGAGCATGGTGGACGCGTTGATCGTGTCGCGCCATGGGCCCGCGAGCAGATCGGCGGCACGTAGGAACACCGCGGCACGCTCCGTCCACGGCAACCTCGCCCAGTCCTCGTGCGCCGCACCGGCCGCGTCTACGGCTTTTTGAAAGTGGGCCTCGGTGCTCTGGTGAACGTCGCCCAGGATGTGCTTGGTCGCGTGCGGCATGACGGTTTCGTAGATGTCACCACTGGTGACATCGCGGCCTCCGATGACCATCGGGATGTCGATGCGCTCTGCCGACATCTCCTCGAGGCGCGCTTTGAGATGCACACGTTCGGGTGACCCGGGTGCGTAATCCTTGACCGGTTCATTGATCGGAGCAGGGACCCGGACGACGTTGTCGGTCATGACGCCAAGCTTAGGCCCTGTCGGGGTCTGCCTATCATGGCGTCCTCGAATACCAATGAAAGGTGCGCGGTGCTGGGTCGCATTCTGCTCTGGGCGTCCGAGAAAGAACGGATGCAGCGGCTCGTTTCCGAGGGCCGCGTGACGCGCGCCGTCGTCAAGCGATTCATTGCAGGTGACAACCTCGAGGATGCAATCGAGGTCATCAAGGATCTCAACGGGCGAGGAATCGGGGGGATCCTTGACCTTCTGGGAGAAGGCGTTACTGACGCCGCCGGAGCACAAGCTGCCGCCGACGAGTACCGGGAATCGATCAAACGCATCGAGGAGACCGGCGTAGACACGACGGTTTCGGTGAAGCTGACGCAGCTGGGACTCGCCTTTGACAAGGGCGCCTGCATCGACCATCTCCGCCGGCTCGCGGCGGAAGCCCAAGCGATCGACACCTACATAGAGATCGACATGGAGCAGTCCGATCACGTCCTCGACACCATCGACGTTTACCGGCTGCTGACCGCCGATTTCCCACAGCTTCGCGTCGCGATGCAGGCCTACCTGCGACGAACGCCGGTGGATCTCGAGACCCTGGCGAGCCTCAAACCCAAGGTCCGCCTCGTCAAAGGGGCCTACGCGGAGCCGGACCACCTCGCGTTTCAGAAGCGGGCGGAGATCGATGGGCAGTACCGCTTCCTGACCGACTGGTTGTTCGAGCGGGGCACCGATCCGGGGGTCGCCACCCACGACCATCGTCTGATTGCCCACGCCCAGCGGATCGCTCGGGCGAGGGGATTGGGTGACGACAGCTTCGAGATCCAGATGCTCTACGGAATCCGCCGCGACCTTCAGGAGGACCTCGCGCGCCGGGGGCATCGCGTGCGCGTCTACGTGCCGTTCGGTTCGGCTTGGTATCCGTACCTCATGCGCAGGATGGCCGAGCGACCCGCGAACCTGAAGTTCTTCCTGCGCGCCATAACCGGAAGCTGACGCCGAGTGCGCAGCTCGACACCTATTTGGTGTTCAGCTGCGCACTCGGCAGGTAGGAAAAGAAGTAGGCCCTAGAAACCTTCGCAACCGTTCCTCGTGCACTTCCCCACACACGAGACGCGGTCGATCCGACTTCTAGGGCCTAGCGTCCCGAGAAACCTACGATCAGGTCTTGCGACCTGCGTGCGTAGTTGCCCCTCGGGACTCAGGGAACATAGCGACCCGTGGCGCGCGCCGTCAAGCGGTACGCGTCCACGTCACGGCAACAAAGATGCTGGTCAGGCCCGTCGGAAATTTCTTCGCGAGTTATCAG
>JALZEA010000174.1 GCA_030862265.1 Actinomycetota bacterium
AGCGCACCCTGATCGCGGTCGCGATGGGATCGCAAGACGCTACCGCCGACGCCCGACGCCTCCTCGATCACGGCTGGAACGCGCTTGCGAACATGTCGCTGATCGCAGCAGGCGCCCCCGTCGCCACCCTCGTCTTCGACCCTTCTGGGGCGACACGTGTGACCGCCGCAGACAGTGTCCGAGGGCCCGCCGACCCGACCGCGTTGACGATCGACTTCCAGCCGGCCACCGGAGTGACGCCCCCGATCGCCCCCGGTGAGGAGGTCGGCACGGTGAGGGTCTTCAGCGGCGAGGGAGAACTCGTGGGAACCGTGCCCGGGATCGCGACGACCGCGGTGGAGCGCGCGGAGACGTCGTGGGCGGAGCAGTTCATGGCGAACATGCTGCGCACCGCCGGGGCCGTGCTCGGATGGTGATCGACGGGCTGCCGCCTCCCGCAGAGACGCTGATATCCCAGAGCGACCTGCGCACCCGGGTGCCACAACTCGCCGGCGAGATCTCGGCGCATTACTCCGATTCGGTCCCCATCCTGATCTCCGTACTCAAGGGTTCGGCATTGTTCCTCGCCGATCTCGCGCGTGCCATCGCGATAGAAGTCGAGATCGATTTCATGTCGATCTCCAGCTACCAGTCTTCAGGAGCCCAATCGGGCGTGGTCAAGATCGTGAAGGACCTCGAGAGCGATATCTCTGGCCGCGACGTACTGATCGTCGAGGACATCGTCGATACCGGCTTGACGCTGAACTACCTTCGGCGGACGCTCGAGGAGCGCGAACCTGCATCACTGCGAGCTGTCACGCTGCTCGATAAGTCTGCCCGCAGGATCGTGCCGGTGCCCTTGGAGTGGAGCGGATTCGAGATCCCCGATGTCTTCGTCGTGGGGTACGGATTGGACTTCCAGGGTCGGTACCGCAACGTCCCTGACCTGCTCGCGGTCAAGGATCTAGCCCGGCTCGCGAACAATCCATTGCTCCTCGTCCCGACCCTCTTCGAAGCCGTTTAAAGCGGGCCCTCTGTTAGCCTCGTTTCATGCTCGAGATGTCGCTCGTCGGGGTACGCGTCGAACTTCCCTCGAACCAGCCGATCGTCCTGCTCAAGGAGGTGACGGGCGACCGCTACCTCCCGATCTGGATCGGTGCGGTGGAAGCGACGGCGATCGCGTTCGCGCTCCAAGGCATCGAGACGCCCCGTCCTATGACGCACGACCTCCTGCGCGACATCCTGGCCCAGGCCGAAGTCCAGGTAGACCGCATCCTGATCAACGACCTCGTGGACCAGACGTTCTACGCGACTATCGCGATGGGGCTCGATGGCAAGTCGGTCGAGGTCTCGTCCCGACCGTCCGACGCGATCGCGTTGGCAGTGCGGATCAACGCGCCGATCTTCGCCTCGGAAGAGGTCTTGGACCAGGCGGGTATCGAGCTGCGAGACGAGGAAGAGAGCGAGGTCGAGAAGTTCAGAGAGTTCCTCGATCAGGTCAGTCCCGAGGACTTCGCAGCCGGATCCTGACGCACCCGGCGGCTCCAAAGCATCGACCTCAGCATCAGGGTTGTCGTTGACAGCGCGCGCGCCAACCCTTAGCCTTTCCATGCTCGTAACTACGTGCATGTAACAGCCTCAACGGGAGGGGCAAGATGGGGGAGCAGGGATACCGGGGTCCTCAGACCTGCAAGATCGTGGGGATCACGTACCGTCAGCTCGACTACTGGACCCGCACGGGCCTCGTCGCTCCGAGCCTCCAGGCGGCCAAGGGCTCGGGCACCCAACGGCTGTACTCCTTCAACGACCTTTTGCAGTTGAAAGTCATCAAGAACCTGACCGATGCCGGCGCGAGCCTCCAGAAGGTCCGCCAAGCCATCGACTACGTGCAGCAACACGTCGATGACGACTGGTCCAAGGTCACGATCGTGGCGGACCAAGCCGGGGTCTACGCGTGTACGTCGGATTCCGAGGTCGTCGACCTGCTCCGCTCCGGCCAGGGTGTTCTCGGTGCCGTTGTTGCCGTGGGACTCGTGCGCGATCAGCTTCAGGGAACGCTGCGGGAACTCCGGCCCCAGACCGAAGAGGTGGGATACGTTTCCCGCGAGACCGAGGTCTCGACCGGGGAGGGCTAGCCATACCTGAGGGATCAGACGAGAGCCGCGACGATCGGCGTCCGACCCTTCCCCACGAGCTAGTCGATTTCGCCCACAACAGCGAGCGGCAGTTCGCCAAACTGCTGGATTTCTATCGGATCGACTGGGCCTACGAGCCCACCACGTTCGACATCCAGTGGGATCGTGATGGCACCGCCACGCAACGGTTCTCACCCGACTTCTATCTGCCGACGTTCGACCTCTACATCGAGATCACGACGCTGAACCAGAAGCTCGTCACGAAGAAGAACCGCAAGGTGCGACGGTTGAAGGAGCTATACCCCGACGTCAAGTGCAAGGTCCTGTACCAGAAGGACTACCTCAACCTCCTGATGAAATACGGCCTTGAGGAGCCCTCGCAGGTCGCCGCCTCGAACGAAAGCGCAGCCGGGCCCCGAGAGCTGGGACTCCTCGACGCCGGCGTCTCGTGACCGCCGCCAAGGCGACGCCCCTTCTCGATCTCCATCGCGAGCTCGGAGCGAAACTGACCGCGTTCGGGGGTTGGGATATGCCACTCCAGTACGCGGGCGTCATCGCGGAACACAACGCGGTGCGTACCGACGTAGGTATCTTCGACGTTTCGCACCTCGGCAAGTTGATCGTCACCGGGCCGAAGGGGGGCGATCGCCTCCAGTTCGCGGTGACCGCCGACGTGCTCGCCCTCGCGGTCGGGCGCGCGACGTATGCCCTGGTCTTGACCGACGAGGGTGGCTGCGTCGATGACGTCTTCGTGTACCGGCTCGACGAGGACCGCTGGCTGGTGGTCCCGAACGCGTCCAACGTCGATGCGGTGGCCGAGCGCATCACGGGGCCGGACGTCGAGGTCGCCGACGCGTGGGATCGCTGGGCGATCCTCGCGATCCAGGGGCCGCGGAGTGCCGAGGCCTTCGAGAAGGTCTTCCCGGGATCGGGCGCGACGCAGCTCAAGCTGCACGCATGGATGCCCATCGCGGTGTCGGGGAGCGACGGGCTGGTGGCGCGCACCGGGTACACCGGCGAGCGCGGTTTCGAGTTGTACGTGCCGTTCGAGCGAGCGCGCGAAGCCTTCGACGCGTTCCTCGACGCCGGTTGTGCTCCGGTCGGCCTGGGGGCACGCGACACCCTCCGGCTCGAGATGGGTTACGCCCTCTATGGCCACGAGCTCACCCTCGACATCAACCCGCTCGAGGCCGGCCTCGGCTGGGCGATTGCATGGGACGTCCCCTTCCGGGGCCGCGAAGAGCTGCTCGAGATCAAAACCCAGGGCCCGGAGCGAAAGCTCTTCGGGATCGTTTGCAAGGAGCGCGGGGTGCCACGCCAGGGGTATCCGGTATATGTCGGCGAGCGCGTGGTGGGGACGGTAACGAGCGGCAATCACTCTCCGACCTTGCAGACGGGGATCGCGTTGGCGTTGGGCCCCCGCCGTGACGCCCCTGAAGTCGGCGCCGAGAACATCACGATCGAGGCGCGCGGCCGGATGATCCCCGGGGATATCGTCAAGCCGCCGTTCGTGAAAAAGCGGTGAACCTTGCTGGCGACAAGTCGACAAATAGATACGGTGGAGTGACGGTGGATTTCCTGCCCCATACCGAGGCCGACGTGACCGTGATGCTCGACGCCCTCGGATTCGACGATCTCGAGCAGCTCTTCGACGCGATCCCCGAGTCGGTCCGTGCTCATGGGGATCTCGACGTCCCGGCGGCGCTCGACGAGATCTCGCTGCTAGCGCACATGCGAGAGCTCGCGGGTCGCTCCCAGGGCGCGGCCGAGCTCGTCTGTTTCGCCGGGGGAGGGGCCTATGACCACCACGTCCCCTCCGCGGTGAAGGCGTTGGCCTCCCGTGCCGAGTTCGCGACTTCGTACACGCCTTACCAACCGGAGCTGTCGCAGGGCGTGCTGCAGGCGATCTTCGAGTTTCAATCGCTCGTCTGCGAGCTGTTCGGGATGGAGGCGTCGAACGCGTCTCTCTACGACGGGGCGAGCGCGCTCGTGGAGGCCGCCAACCTCGCCGTGCGGGTCACCGGCAAGGAGCGGGTCACCGTTTCCGGCGCCCTGCACCCCAACTACGTCGACGTGCTGCGTACCTACACCTCAGGTCTAGGTATAGAGGTCGTGGTGGCGCCCTACGGAGAAGATGGGGTGCCCGCGTGGACCGAGGTCGACGCGACCGAAAGCGCAGCTCTGGTCGCCGGATATCCGAACTTCTTCGGACGGATCGAAGACCTCCCCGCCGCGGCGGGCGCGGCGCATTCGGCGGGGGCGCTCGCGGTAGCCGTGGCCGATCCCACCGCGATGGGGATCCTCGCCGCGCCGGGCGATGTGGGCGTGGACGTGGTCGTGGGGGAAGGGCACGCGCTGGGGAACCCGATGTCGTACGGAGGTCCTTACGTGGGGTTGTTCGCCACCAAGTTGACGCACGTCCGTCAGGTGCCCGGTCGGATCGCCGGCGAGACGCTTGACGCCGACGGACGGCGAGCGTTCGTGCTCACGCTACAAGCGCGTGAACAGCACATCCGGAGGGCCAAGGCCACTTCAAACGTCTGCACCAACCAGACCCTGATGGCCATCGCCGCGGCGATCCATCTTTCCTGGCTTGGTCCGGGGGGATTGCAACGCCTGGGCGAGATCTGCGTCCGGCGCACGGCGCGCGCGGCCGAGATCCTCGCCGCGCTTCCGGGCTGCCGTGTCCTATTCGATGGGGCGCGCTTCAAAGAGATCGTTCTGGAAACCCCCATGGATGCGACCAGCCTCGCGCGCAAGCTCGCCGACCGGGGCTTTTTGGTCGGACCTCCTCTAGGCCGGTGGTTCGAGGAACTCGATCGGTGCCTGTTGATCGCCGTCACCGAGAAGCGCACCGAACCGGAGATCGCCGCTCTGGCAGAAGCCATCGAGAAGGAGCTCGCCGAGACATGAGTGGAGCACCCCTGGAAAGCTCGGCGGGTACCCGCGGCACCGCTGACTTCCCGTTGATCTCGGAGCTATCGCAGGCCGGGCGGCGAGCGTGGTCTCTGCCAGACGTCGACGTCGACGCGCCCGAGCTCGACGATCTCATCCCCGCGGCTGTCCGCCGCACCCGGCCGCCATCGTTGCCCGAGGTGTCCGAACGTGACCTCGTGCGTCATTACACCCGTCTCTCGCAGCGGAACTGGGCGATCGACGTCGGGGCGTACCCGCTGGGCTCGTGCACGATGAAATACAACCCCAAGGTCGCCGAAGACGCGGCCGCGCTGCCCGGGTTCGCGGCGCTTCATCCGATGGCCGACGACGACCTCGTCCAGGGAGCTCTCGAGCTGCTCGGCACGCTCGAGCAGGCCCTGTGTGCGGCGACCGGTATGGCGCGGCTTACGTTCCAGCCGGCCGCAGGGGCCCAGGGCGAGTTGACGGGGCTGCTGATCATGCGTGCCTGGCACCGTGCGCAGGGCAACACGCGTACCAAGGTGATCATCCCGGACTCGGCACACGGGACGAACCCCGCCAGCGTCACCCTTGCCGGCTACAAGGCGGTCGAAGTGCGTTCGGACGAGCGCGGGCTGGTCGATCTCGCCGCGCTGGAGGCCGTGCTCGACGACGACGTAGCGGGATTGATGCTCACGAACCCCAACACGTTGGGGCTGTTCGAGCGCGACATCGAGAAGATCGCGGCGGCTCTGCACGGCGTGGGCGGGCTCCTGTACTACGACGGTGCGAACTTCAACTCCATCGTGGGCCTCGTGCGTCCCGGCGACATGGGTTTCGACATCGTCCACTTGAACTTGCACAAGACCTTCGCAACTCCTCACGGTGGGGGAGGGCCGGGGTCGGGGCCGCTGGCGGTCTCGTCGCGGCTGGAGCGATTCCTGCCCACCCCGGTCTTGCAATGGGATGAAAACGCCGAGCGCTGGAGGTGGGATCATGACCGCCCCGATTCGATCGGCCGCATCCATTCGTTCCACGGCAACTTCGGGATCAACGTGCGCGCCTATGCCTATCTGCGCTCACTCGGGCCGGATGGATTGCGAAGAGTTGCGGAGCATGCCGTCCTGAATGCCAACTATCTCCGGACGTTGGTCGAGGACGTCCTTCCGACGGCACACCCCGGCACGTGCATGCACGAGTTCGTGTCCAGCGCGAAGCACCTCAAGAAACAAGGAGTGCGTGCGACCGACTTCGCGAAGCGTCTGATCGATCTCGGGTACCACCCACCGACGGTCTACTTCCCCCTGGTGGTTGAGGAAGCCCTCATGGTCGAACCGACTGAGACCGAGTCCAAGGAAACGCTCGACGGGCTCGCCGAGGCCATGATCACCGCGGTGGGAGAGGCTTCGACCGACCCCGACCGCCTGCGCGCGGCCCCCGTCACCACCCCCGTGCGTCGACCCGACGAGGCGCGCGCCGCGCGCGATCTTAAGATCCGCTGGTCGACGTAAGGGACTGATGTGAGCACGCTCGAGACGGTCGAGCACGGTTCCTCCCGAGCGCGTGTCCATTGGTTCGAAGCGGTCGACTGGACGCCATGGAAACAAGCACTCGTGTACGTCGCTGTCACGAGGTTGGCTTTCTTCATCGCCGCGTACGCGGCAACGCTGCTCTTCACCACGACGCCGGGCGCGACCTCGGCTGAAGGATTCCTCAACATCTGGGAGCGCTGGGACGCGCGCCATTTCCTCGTTGCCGCCGAACACGGTTGGGGCGGACCCGAGGCTATCGGGGCGAGGACTGCGGCGTTCTTTCCGTTGTATCCGCTCGGGATCAGGGGCCTCGCGGCGCTCGGGATCACGCCGATCCTGGGTGCGTTGGCGATCTCGACGGCCGCAAGCGTGGTCGCGACCGCCTTCTTGATCAAACTCGCCGACCGTGATGTCGGTGCCGGATACGGACGGCGCGCGGCCCTCTACTTGCTGCTGTTCCCGACCGCGGTATTCCTCGTGGCGCCCTACAGCGAGGCATTGTTCCTCGCCGGAGCGATCCCGGCCTTCTATTTCGCGCGCCGAGGCCGGTGGCTGACGGCGGCGTTCCCGCTGATGGTCGCGACGTCGACGCGCTTCGCGGGGGTGTTCGTCATTGCCGGCCTCGCAGTGGAACTCGCCGTTCAGCTCTGGCACCGACGAGCCGAACGGCCCGTCGGCCTGGCGCGCGACGGTGTGGCGACGCTGGTGTTGGCCGCGCTGCCGGTCGTCGCGTTCGGGTTGCACCTCCAGGCGACGCGCGGTTCCTTCTTCCAGTTCCGTGAAGATCAGCTCGTGGGATGGGGGAGAGACTTCGTGAGTCCCATCCAATCCTTCTTGGCAACATGGAATACCAGGATCGGCGGTTACGAGGCGAACTGGATCTTCGCGTGGAGGATCGAGATCCTGGCCGCCCTCGCGGGCGTGTTGTTCACGGTGTGGGCCCTCGTCAAGAAAGAGTGGGGCTACGCGACCTATATGGGGATCTTCATGGCGGTGCTCATGACGAGCTCGTGGTACTTCAGCATCCCGCGGATGCTGCTAACTCTGTTCCCCGCGGTCGTTTTCCTCACCGAGTTCGCCAAGGATGAACGTCGTCACGAACTGATATTGCTCGTGTTCGCCCCCATAGCAACCATGGGAGTGATCGTCTTCACACGTGGAGCTTGGTTTTTTTAGAGCTTTCCCGTGTATTTGAGAACGTCGAAGCCTCGCTGGAGATCGATCGAGTAAACGATGCGATCCGTCAGCCATTCGGCGGCGGCGGCGTTGCCCGCGTGCGGGATGAACCATCCTTCGTTGGAGATCTTGCCTTTCGAGCTCACTCGCATGAAGTGCGTCCCGTGATTGAAGAACGTCACCGCGACGATGCCTCCATTGTTGAAATCGGGGTGGTGCTCAAACCAGTGCGTCGAGCAACCGAACGTGTTCCCACTGGGGAGATGACCGTCGCTCCCCGTGCTGGAAGGCGGACGGTAGGTGTCGACATTTTGGAAGGCGCGGCCCTTCTGCCATCCGGTCGTGTCCCAGGTGCGGAACGCGCCGCTCGTCTCATCGCAGCGGATGTCGGCGCCAGGCACCCATGTCTCGCCCGTCGAGAGCGCGAAGCGGTCCTTGCCCGCCCGGGGCCATTTGCTCGAGTGGATGAACTCGTTGTGCTGCTCGCTTGTCGCCAGCAGCTTCGGCTTGGCAGGGTTGCTCGTGTCGAGGAGCAACATCGGCAGGCTCGAGGTGAGCACCAAATCGGGTCCGATCTCGTTGACGTCATGGGAGTTGCCGAACGGGATCTTCACGTATTCGTTCCAGCCCTTATCGAGCTTGATGGGGTTCTGGGGGTCGCGTAGATCGATGATGCCGCCCTCTGACCCGTATAGCCACTTGCAGTTGTCGAGGCAGCTCATGGTGTGTTCTCCGGCACCGGACAGGGACGCGATCTCGACGGGGTTGCTTTTGTCCTCGACGTCCCATACGTGAAGGATCGACTGCGGGGTCGTTTCGGAAAAGATCATGATGCTGTCGTTGCCGTCCACGTCCTCGTTCTCGAATTTGAAACCGAAGGGCACCGTGGACACCTCTTGTGGATTGAGGGGATCCGATACGTCGTAGATCGAGAAGTTGTGCCAGGACGTGACGTACATGTGCTTGCCGATGATCTTGGCGCCGGAGCCGGTGGCCGCCTGGAAGGGTTGGAACGTGATCCATTCCACGTTGTCCGAGCTCAAGCCACCCGCGCTCGGGCCCGCCCCCGCCGGAGCGAGGGTTGCTAGGGCCAAACCGGCGGCCGCCACCAGGGCGAGCAGGATGCGTCTCACGTCTCTGTAGTTCGCCTCCGGCCCCAGGAGTCCTCTAGGTGCCCGGCGAACAGCAACTTCATGGTTCCATTGAGGGCTATGAGGCCATCGGGGTTGAAAACGCTGCTACTGGCTGCGGTCGTCGCGGCCGCGTGGTCGATACCGGGTGGCGCCCAGGACGCCGGCCTGCAGGCCCGGCGGGCGCAGGTGTGCGACGACCCCACCGAATCCACGACCCTGTTCGCGAAACGCATACGGCCGGGGCGCATCGGTTACGGCTTGACCCCGGAAAGCGTAAGCATCCCGGGGCCGACGCTCGTCATGACGGAGGGTCAGTGTCTCCAGGTGACGCTCGTGAACGACACCGACAAGAAACTGAGCATGCACGCGCATGGTGTCGATTACACCGTCGCGAGTGACGGCACGCCTCTCAACTTCAGCTGTGTCAAGCCGGGCCGCACGCGTACGTATGTCTTCCAGGCCCACCTACCGACGACGCGCGCCGACGGCTCGATCGATCCGGGGAGCGCGGGGTACTGGCACTACCACGACCATTGCATGGGTACGACGCACGGGACGGGTGGCATCGCGGCGGGACTGTTCGGCGCGTTCGTGGTGAAGCCTCAGACCGGCTACCAGGAACCGGTACGCCGCTGCGTGCTCGTCATGATCGACAGAACGTTCAATCTCAAGAAAGACCCGAACACACCGACCTGTCCCTCGAACGTGGGGGAGAGGGTCGAGTTCATCGTCATCGGTCACGGAGAGCTCTTCCACACGTTCCATCTCCATGGACATCGTTGGACGGACAACCGCATGGGGCAAGCGACGAGCCTGAGTGACCCGTCGCGGCTGATCGACAACAAGCCCGTCGGACCTGCGGATTCTTTCGGCTTCCAGGTGATCGCCGGGGAGCACGTCGGGCCGGGGGCGTGGATGTATCACTGCCACGTGCAGGGCCATTCCGATGCGGGTATGGCAGGGATATTCGAGGTCCGCACCGAAGGAGGTCAGAAGACGGAGGCTCTGGTGGATGCCATCCGGAAGGCAAACCGGAAACACGGAGGACATCACTGACGAAACAGGGCATCGATCCCAAACGGCGGACGCTTAGGGCTCTCGCGGCCGCGACCGCGGGGGCCTTTCTGGTCCTGGGTCTCCCGGTCGCGTCGGAAGCGGCGAGCCAGTCTGTAGGCATCACCGATAACCGCTTCTCGCCTCAAGAGGTGCACATCGACCCCGGTGACACCGTCGTCTGGACGAACCAGGGTGCGCGCGTTCACGATGTCACCGCCGACGATCGGTCGTTCAAGTCCGAAGACCTCGGGCGCGGCGAGAGCTACTCGCATACGTTCCCCGATGAAGGCTTCTACTACTACCACTGCAGCTTCCACGGCAGCCGCAAGAAGGTCGGCATGTGGGGCGTGGTCGTCGTCGGCAATCCAGATCCCGAGTCGGACCCCTACGCGCATTTCGGCGGCGGAGTGAAGGACGAGCGCCCCAAGCTCGTCGTCCCCACGGACTTCCCGACGATCCAACGTGCGGTGAACGCTGCCTCTCCCGGTTCGACGATCGTCATCCGTCCCGGGGTCTATAAATCCAAAGTAGTCGTCCAGGACATGCACAACCTCGTCATCCGAGGAGTCGATCGCTTCCGTACGGTTCTGCATGGTGAGGACAAGAGGAATACCGGGATCACCGTCGACGCCTCGAGGAACATCTCTATCAAGAACCTCACCGTGCGGAACTACGTCGGTAACGGGGTCTTCATCAACAACACGACCGGCTACACGGTGGATCGGGTCGATGCGATCAAGGGCCGGACGTACGGGATCTACGCGTTCGACTCCTACGACGGCGTGATCAAAAACTCATTCGCGTGGGGGAGTGGCGACGGTGGCTTCTACATCGGCCAATGTCTCAACTGTTCAGCGATCATCGACAACGTCGTCGCCAAGTACAACTACCTGGGTTACTCGGGCACGAACGCCACAGGGGTCGTGATCCGTGACTCGCTGTGGGCCCACAACGCCGCGGGGATTGTGCCGAACACGTTGCCCACGGAGGAACTGGGGCCGAACCGGGGCACGCTCGTCTACAACAACCTCGTGCAGAACAACAACTACTACACGATCCCCGGTGCCGGGTTCTCCGATAGGGGACAGCCCGTCGGGATCCCATGGGGAACCGGTATCTGGTTCCCGGGGGTCGAGAACAACATCGCCCTCAACAACACGGTGCGTAACCACCGGAGCTTCGGCATCCTGATCAGTCAGAGCATCGATGAGTCGATGCCGGTCAACAACATGGTGATCGGCAACTTCGTCAGCAACTCCGACAGCGACGGCGACGGACGCGGCTGGGACCTGGCGTGGGACGGTACCGGCGAGTCCAACTGTTTCGCCAACAACCACTTCGAAGGAGAGACCGGACCGCCGGACATCGAGACGGTCTATGACTGCGCCAACCGGCCTTACCCCGGGGTCCCCTACGCGCCGGTGCAGGCGTACCTCGCCGAGCACGCCCCGACGAGCCAGACCCGAGAACACAAGGAACCGCCGGAGCCCAACCGGCCGCACTGTCAACGCGGGGCCCCCGGCTGTAACCGCTAAGCAGTACGCCGTAGGGCAGGGGAGCGCGACGGCGCGCAGAACTCTCTAGCGAGGACTAACAGGAGGGTTCTGAGTATGTCGCTTCGGGTCGTGGTCGCCGCGCTCACCGCTCTTTGCATGTCGGCAGTCATTACGCCGGCGGCGGCCCAGGAAGCCGATCACTCCGACAACGTGGAGCTCCTCGCGAGCGTCGACCTCGCCGGCGCGACCGATCTGGAGTTCACGAAAGATGGCTACGCGGTGATGACCGTCAACGGTTCTGGTGAGTTCGCGGGGCTGTGGACCATCGACGTCAGCGATCCTTCCGATCCCAAGCCGATCGGGCACCTCCCGTGCGCGGGGTCGGGCTACGACGTCGGTTTGTGGCGCAACGTCGCGGTGATGAGCAGCGACTCGGCGGCGCAGAACTCCTCTACCGAAGAAGGCTGCAACAAAGACGGCACGAACGGTCAAGAAGGTATCCGGCTCGTGGATATTTCGGATCGCTCGAAACCGCGTGAGATCAAGTTCGTCCCGACGCAGTGCGGCTCGCACACGAACGTTGTCGTGCCGCGTGGGCGCAAGGCATACGTCTACGTCCAGTCATATCCGGCCTCGACCTCGGGCGCCTGTCCGAGCGCCCACGGCATCATCTCGGTAGTCGACATCACCGTTCCGGCCAAAGCTGAGGTTGTGTCGACGCCGAGCGTCGCGCCGGCGGTTGGTTGCCACGATGGTGCGATCGAAGGGAACCTCGCGTACATGGCGTGCCTCACCGAGGGCCAGGTCTGGGACATCAGCGACCCCACCCAGCCCGAGATCCTGAGTCACATCCGGGACGTGCCCGATGCGATCTGGCACTCGAGCGACACGTCGAACAACGGCGACATCGCGATCTTCGGGTTCGAGTCGTTCCAGGGTGGGCCGTTCTCGTGCAACGCGACGACGCAGGCGCCGTTCGGTGCCTTGTGGTTCTACGACGTCAGCGATCCCACGAGCCCGGTGCAGCTGGGATCATTCATCCCGCCACGGACGATCGCGGGGACGTGTACGGCGCACAACTTCACCGTCATCCCCGGCATCGAACGCGACGCTCTCGTCACCGCGTGGTACTCGGCCGGTTTCATGGTGATCGACTTCACCGACCCTGAGGCCCCGGAAGAGTTCGGCCATTACCTCGCCGACGGCACGAGCACGTGGGACGCCAAGTGGTATCGGGGCAAGGCCTTCGTAGGGGACTCAGGCCGGGGCCTGGACGTCTACGAGGTCTCCGGCCTCTGAGATAGGCCGTCGCCGGCATCCCTCTCGTTATCGACCGCGGCCACCGAATCCTGCGGCTTGGGATGGTCGACGATCGGAAGCAGGCCGCCTATGGAGCTGCCGTTGTGAAGATGATCGCCTCGGGATAGAGCCGGCTCGACTCATGGACCACGACGACGGTCGCGATGTGGCGCCCGGCCTTGAGGTCCCGGTCGAGCGTCGCCCTTGCCTCGCCGCGCTCGGCATCGAAGCGGGTCGGCAACGGACGGCGGTCCTCGTCGACTGCAATCAGAACCTCGGTTGCTCTCCCGGGGCTGGCGAATTCAACGATGAGCTCGTCGCCGGCTCGGGCGGGGAAGGGTCCCGCACTCGCGCTGGCGAACACCGCCACGCGATCGTAGTAGCGGTCTCGGCCGACGACGGGATCGTCCACACGGGTTTCGCCTTCTTGTATCCGCATCGGTATCGCGATCGCGGCGAATTCGTCATTTCCTTCGCGGGAGATTTCTCCGGAGACCACTCCCACCAGCCGGGCATCGCCGTCTTCTGACGACATGACGACATAGCTAAAATCGGACGCGTCCGCAAACGCTCCCAAACCTTGGGGCAGGGCGCTAGCCATCATGTCGTTGAACCCATCTCGGCCGACGATGGTCTGCGCCTCTGTAGTCATCAACTCCCACGCACGATTCTCGTCGCCGTCCTGGATCGCTTGCAGCCACGTTCGGAGCACAGTCTCAACACGATCGAAACTCGGCCGTTCGTCGGCTGGAAGGCTGTCGCTGGCGGTTGGGATGGGGTCCGGCCGGACCGTGCCCGAAGGAGTAGCGACCGGAGGCTGAGGCGGATGTACGTCACCATCCCGCGTCAACACAGCGCCTCCGGCGATGCCGGCGAAGACGACTGCAGCCGCCGCGACGGTTGTAGCGCCCAGCGCACGGCGCCGTGCCGCGCGACCCTTGGTCAGGACCTGTCCCAGATCCAGACCTACGATCGGCAGAGCCGCATCGGCGCGCTGGAGCTCGTGGCGCAACCTGTCTTCGAAGCTCATCGTGTCCGTCCCTTCGCCTCAGATTCCTCGAGCAGCGGTCTCAATTGGAGTAGCCCGCGATGGATGTCCGACTTGACCGTCCCCAGCGGACGATCAAGCGTTGTCGCGATCTCCTGTTCGGCCATGTCTTCGTAGAAGCGCAACAGGATCGTGGCGCGTCGCGTGGGTGATAGGTGTCTAAGGGCGTCGATGACCCGCATTGAATCTCCGACCAGGTCGTCGACGTCGACGCTTGTGGTTTCGTCCAGTCGCACCCAACCGGGCACTGGATTGACGGCGCGCAGCTTGCGCGCGCGGTGGGCGCTGCGGACGAGATTGAGAATCGTCTGGCGCGCGTACGCCCACGGCGATCCGCTCCTGATGCGTCCCCATCGTGAGTAGATGCGCACAAGCGCCTCCTGCGCTAGCTCCGCACCCTCGACCGGATCCCCCACGAGCATGGTGGCGAAGCGCTCGAGTCGAGCGCCGTCTGCCACGAAGAAGGCTCGGAACTCTTCGTCTCTGGCTTGTCGTTTCATCTCTCCCTGAAACTCCCAACTGCCCGGCCAGGTTGCAACCATTCGCTCTTCCATCGCGCGGGCCTAGTCGGTTGCTCGTAGGTCCGGGTGAATCCGCGCGGCCCTCTTGTTCGTAGTACTTCGAAAGCCCTCTAGGGGAGGCATTGCATGCGTCGGATGTTGATGGTGGCGGTTGCATGTTCGCTGGTGCTCATGGCGTGCGGTGGCGATGAGGCGCCTACGGCGACAGGGGAGCAAGATCAGGTGGATCAGGATCAGACCGAGGAGCAGGATCAGGCCGAGGAAGAGGGTGCTGCGACAGTCGCGACGGCCGATTCGGAGTTCGGCACCATCCTCGTGGATGCCGAGGGAAACAGCCTCTACATGTTCGTTCCGGACGAGGAGGAGGGCGAACCGACCTGCTACGACGATTGCGCGGCGACCTGGCCACCCCTCGAGGCCACCGGCGAGGCCACCGCCGGCGGCGGGCTCGACGCATCGCTCCTCGGCACGGTCCAACGCACCGATGGTTCAACGCAGGTGACCTACAACGACCTCACTCTCTATCTCTTCTCGGGCGACGAAGCGCCCGGCGACACCAACGGTCAGGGTCTCAACGACGTGTGGTGGCTGGTGTCGGCCGACGGCGAGCCGGTGATGGAGTAACTGCCGGAACCCATCGCTACTAGAAGGTTCGGCGCACTCTCTACCTTGCTTTGACATGCCCCAGGTAGAGCGTCACCCATTGATCGAGATCGAGCTCTGACGGAGAAGCGGATAGCGAGAATCCGAGCTGGCGCGAGAGGTTGTGGAGCCCTCGAGCAGGCAGTAACGACTTCATCCCGGTCCTGACGTTGGCCGCGGGCCATACGACGCGAGCGAATCGAGCGAACTCGCGCGTGTCCTCCTCGGGCAGGAGGGGGGACGCCTTTTTCGAGATCGTCAGGAGTGCCGCGTCCACGGATGGCGCCGGTCTAAAGGCGCGGGACGGGATTCGGGCGGTAGTGGCGAAATCCCACCAAGGGGCCCAGCAGAGGTTGAGTAGATTCCAACGCTGTGTGCGCTTGATCGCAGCACCGACCTGCACGATGAGATCCGCACGCGAGATGGGAACGTCCGCAGCACCAAGCAGGTAACGCAGAACGCGAGTGGTCTTGTCGAACGGGACGTTGCCGAAAACTCGAAATGCACGGCCCGGGAGCGGGAACTCAAAGAAGTCGCCAAAGACGAGAAGTACCTTCTCGTCTTTCGAGAACCGCTGGACGAGGGAAAGCACCAGTAATGGGTCGATTTCGACGGCCACTACCTGTGCAGCGCGACGCGCCAGCTCCTTCGTGAGGATCCCGTCGCCAGCTCCGATCTCGATGACTAGTTCGGATGACGAGACGTTTGTTCGTTCGACGAGAGAATGAGCGAGTTTAGGACTCTTGAGAAAGTGCTGTCCGAGCCACCGAGTCGATCGGCGCTGTGGCACGCGCCTGCCCACGACGACGCACCACCATGACGCTGCCCATGCCTACCTCCGCGATCGCCAGCCAACACGTAGATCTTCGCACGGTTCTCGATCCTGGTTCTGAACACCGAAGCGTCTCCTCAATTGCTCGCCGGAAATTTCACATTCGCGTGGGCACATTCCATGGCCCGTACAAGAAAAGTGCCGGCCAAGGTAGAGGCCCGAAGTGGCTAAGTCATCAGTTTCTGTCTCACCCTGTCTTTACGCTGATTTCTAACTCAGCTGTCGATGGAGGGTTATGGACTCCAAGTTGTGCAGTAGATGCGGCGAGACGAAATCTGTCGAGAGCTTTTCGCCCACATCAAAGTGGTGTCGTCCTTGTCGCGCCACTTATCAAAAGGAATGGCGGCGACGTAACCCTCGAAAAGCAACGGATCAGGTCTACGAGCAGAGACTGAGGCGGGACCTCGGTATGAGTCTTGCCGAATACGACGCTTTGGTCGAAAAGCAGGAGGGAGCATGTGCCATTTGCCGATCGGTTCCTCCAACAGAAGGTCGGCGACGACTTCACGTCGATCACGACCATCAAACTGGCGCCGTCAGGGCTCTTCTATGCCTCGGGTGTAATCGCGGCCTTGGAGGTTTCCGAGACAACCCAGATGTCATCGCGAAAGCAATCGCGTATATCGAGAAGTGGAGGAGGTGATGCCCCTTCGATGCCCGCGTTGCTGCACAAGGTCTCAGGAAACTTCTGGGTATTGCCGAAAGTGCCGCAACGAAATGAGACGGGCTGCTTACCGGCGAGATATTGAAAAGAACCGAGCCAGGGTCTACGAAGAGTCAATCCGCCGCCGATTCGGTCTTTCACTGGCCGACTATGAGAACAAGCTCAATAGACAGGGAGGACTTTGCGCCATCTGCGGCCAGCCGGAATCAGCTCGGAACAAAGATGGATCTGTGCGCCGACTGCAGATCGATCACGACCATGACTCAGGTCAAGTGCGGGATCTTCTGTGCGGCGGCTGCAATGGGGGTCTCGCTGGCTTTGAAGACAACATCTGGCGTATGGGGGAGGCAATTCACTACCTCCAGGTCCAGGTGCTTCGTAGGCTCAAGGGGACATAAGAATGCTTATGGGCGCGACGCCTCAGAGATCAGTCCCCGAGCTAGAACCACTGCAGTTCGCCCGCCAGGAACAGCGCTGCGAGGACTAAGAGGATGGCGACGGCGAGCGGGACCACCCAGGGGTGCAGCCGGTCCGGCTCGGCGATCTCGGGTTGCGAGTCGCCGATGAGTGCACGCGCCTGGGCCTCGTCGGAGGCGTTCACCAGGATGCGCGCCTCGCCCATGGCGCCGACGTTCACCGGGTACGCGGCGACCGCGCCGGGGTTATCGATCGTCGCTTCGATCCCATTGCTCTCGAGCATCGAGCGCACGACCTCCGCATCCATACGCCCGGACGTGTACACCGTCACGAGCTCTTCTTCGTCCACCGATCCGCCACCCCCCAACGGGCCACCGCCCATAACGCCTCCAGCACTATGCGCCGGTTCATCTTCGAGCGGCCCTGCTCTCGTTCCACGAACGTTATCGGTACTTCCTCGATGCGGCCTCCCGAGCGATGCACGCGGCGCGTCATCTCGATCTGGAAGGCGTAGCCCTCTGAGCTGATCGTCGCAAGCTCCTGCGTGGCGAGCCACTCCGTCCGGTAGGCCCGGAAGCCGGCGGTCGAATCCGCCACGTCGAATCCGAGCAAGATACGGGCATAGATGTTGGCCGAACGCGACAACAGATGCCGCAACCGGCCCCAGTTCCGGGTCCCGCCTCCAGGGATGTAGCGCGAGCCGATGACGAGGTCGTCGTCGTCGAGCGCACTCAGCAACCGCGGGACGTCGCCGGGATCGTGGCTCAGGTCGGCGTCCATCTCGACCACCGCGTCGTAGTCGCGCTCGAGAGCCCAGCCGAAGCCCGCGACATAGGCGCTGCCGAGGCCCTGCTTGTTGGACCGTTCGATCAGGTGGATGGCGTGGGGACCGGAGGCCAGTTGCTTGACGACCTCGGCGGTCCCATCCGGTGAGCCGTCATCGACGACCATCAACTCGACCGACTCCCCCGCAGCATCGAACAGGCGACGCGCGACCTCGGCGATGGTGGCGCGTTCGTTGTAGGTAGGGACGATCACGAGCGCGCGCATCCGGTCCGTCATGTGCGCACCGTATTCCGGCGTCGCGCGAGCGCCGCCGCCACAGCGGAGATCGTTCCCAGCGTGCAGATGATCGGTAGCCATTCGCCGGTTCGGACGTAAACCGTCGAGCCGATGCCGGTGGCGACATCGGAAACGATCGTGGCTTCTTCGTACAGATCGGTGCGTTTCCCGACGGTCCCGTCGAAGTAGACGAAAGCGGAGATCCCGCTGAGCGCGGCATGAATCACCGGAACGCCCGTCTCCGCGGCGCGCACCTGACTCATCGCGAGGTGTTGAGCCGACGCCCATGTGCGCTTCCACGTCGACGTGTTCGTCGCGACCGTCATCACTCGCGCCCCTAAAGCGACCCGTTCCCGCACGAGATGCCCGAAGTCGCCCTCGAAAGAGATCACGGTCCCTATCTCGTGCTCGAGGCGTTCCAACCCAGGCCCCTCCCGGCCGGGTACGACGAAGTTCTTGGGTGTGTCCCCGGCGACCGCGTCGCGCGGGATCTGTTCCAGCATCGGGATCCAGTCGAGGGCTTCGCGCCACGGCACGTATTCGCCGAATGGGACCAGATGGGTCTTCTGGTAGACGTCGACGATCTCGCCGGTCGGATCGATCAGCAAGGTGACGACGTTGTACCTGTCCTCACCGGCGTCGAGATTCGCGCCGACGATCATCCATGCATCGACGGCACGTGCCGCTTCCGCGACCATCGACGCGACGTTCTCATCGGTGAACGGGTCGATGCCGACCGAGCTCTCCGGCCACACGACGAGGTCGATTCGCTCCCCCACCAAAGCTTGCGTGAGTCTCAGATGCCGCGCGACGCGCGCGCGTCCGTCCTCCACTTCCACACCCGGAGAAGCATTGCCCTGGATGATGGCGACGCGTAGCACCTCACCGTCTCCGCCGGCACCGGTCGGGAGGATGGCCGGAAGCAAGAACGACAGCGGAACCATCGCTGCGATCGCGATGACTCCGGCGGCGGTCCAGCGCAATCGCGCCACTCCTCTCTCCAGGAACGCGAGCGCGACGCACGCGTTCACGGCCACCAGCAGGAACGAGACGGTCTCGCCCCCACCGAGTTGAGCGATCTGTAACAACCACGGGAAGACCCCTTGGCTCTGGGCGAGTTCGCCCCAGGGGAACCCGACGACCGGCACTGATGCGCGCAGCACCTCGGCGGTCACCCATGCGGCGGGCGCGAGCAACACCCACCACTTTCGATCGGCACGCGACAACACCGCCCACGAGGCGCCGAAGAGCCCGAGATAGAGCGCCTCCATCAGCACGAGCACCGTCCACGCGATCCAACCGACGACGCTGATCCAGACAAGCAACGACCCGAAGAACCCCAAGCCGAAGACGAAGCCACACGCGAACCCGTGCCGCGCGGAACCGCGTCCCAGCACGAGTAACGGCGCGATCATCACCCACGCGAGAGGAGCGACCGACGGTTCGGGGAAAGCGAGACTTAGGAGGAGGCCGCCAACGAGACAGATCGCGAGGACACGGCCCCCGCGCGTCGTCGACCTAGGCGCAGTCGCGACAGAGCATCCGATCGGCGTCCGCCAACTGGGAGCGTGCCTTGACGAGGTGACAGTTGCTGCAGACGAACTCCTGGCGATCCTTCACCGGGATCACCCGGGTCGGTAAGGCATCGACCGTCGGCGAGTCCTTCTCGGAGGTCAGCGCCATGATGTCGTCTGAGTCTTCCTCGGTGTCGTCCGCCCCACGGCGAGACGCGGCGCGTTGGGACAGGAGCTCGTCCAGGCTCGTCTCCTCCGAATCAGTCTCGTCGTCGGGACCGAGCGCCGCGTCGGCCGCGCTCGCATCCTCAAGATCGTCTTCTTCGACCTCTTCGGGCTCGTCCTCTTCAGTTGTTGCGTCTGGTTGTTCTTCGTCCAAGACCACGGCGCTCCTCTCGGCCGCAACCCTACGGGGCCGCACGACCTACGTGATGTTAGGCGTCGGCGCGGGGATTCCCAGGCATCCGGTCGGTGAAACCACCCTGGAGAAACAGCAAGGCCCGAGTGACCGTCGGGCCGCTCTTTAGCCGGGCTCGAAAGCCACGGTTATTCGAGCGTTGTCCTTCGGTTGCTCGGGCCTGCTGGCGTCCCAAGCAACCTTCCGGTGCGTTGCACCTCCTCCGCTGCGTCTCACCCTTCTCGGTTCCGGCGAACCGGTTCCGAGAAGGTTGCTGCGCTCCGGCCCCGGTGCCTTCAAGGATCGGTGCCCCGAAGGGTCCGTTTCCTTTCCGGTCCGGTCTCCGAGAGAGTCCTTACGAACTTCCTCGGTGGCAGTGCTGCTGCCTTCCAACTGCTTGGGACGTTGGGCACGATAGAGAGCCGTCCAGAGGGAGTCAATGCAAAAGTTCGAGATTCATTCACGACCGCGAAACATTCTCTTTCGTCCGCATCTGTTCCACAGGTAATCCCCGAAAAGGTGTGGAAAGACCATCCGATTACGATGTCCCGATGCTCACCAGCCATCAATCGGCCTGCACTGCAAGCACATCCGCGGCCCCTGATGTCGTGGACATCACCCCGTCCGTTGTCGGCGCGCTCGAGGAGTCGGGGATCCGCGATGGCCAGGTGACAATCTTCTGTCCCGACGACGGCTGTTCGATCCTGGTCAACGAGTTCGAGGCCGGCTTGCTCGCGGATCTCAAGCGCACGATCTCTCGATCGAGATCGTTCTTGCCGCGCACGGCGATCGGTGTGCGCTCCGTTGTTGTCCCCGCCTCCGACGGCAGGCTTCGGCTCGGGACCTGGCAGCGCCTCCTGCTCGTCGAGCTTGATCGTCCCGGCCTCCGTGAGGTGGTCGTCCAGATCATCGGAGAGAGCTGATGGCAACCACCCTTCCCTCCCCCGAGACCGACTTCCCCGCGTGGTACGTCGAGGTCGTGAAGCAAGCCGACCTGGCCGAGCACGGTCCGGCGAAGGGCAGCATGATCATCAAGCCCTACGGGTACGCGATCTGGGAATTCATCCAACGCGCCCTCGACGATCGCTTCAAGGCGACCGGTCACGAGAACTTCTACTTCCCTCTGCTGTTTCCCGAGAAGCTCTTGCACCAGGAGGCCGAACACGTCGAGGGTTTCTCTCCTCAGGTCGCGGTCGTCACCCACGGCGGCGGAGAGAAGCTCGAGGAACCCCTGGTGGTCCGTCCGACTTCGGAAGCAGTCATCTGGAATACGTACGCGAACTGGGTCCAGAGCTACCGCGACCTGCCGCTCCTCTATAACCAGTGGTGCAACGTGCTGCGCTGGGAGATGCGCACGCGGTTGTTCCTGCGTACGAGCGAATTCCTGTGGCAGGAAGGTCATACCGCCCACGCGACGCGCGAGGAAGCGTGGGAAGAGGCGCTGCGGATGCTCGAGGTCTATCGCGAGGTAGCCGAGGACGTTCTGGCGATCCCCGTACATACGGGCCGCAAGTCCGAATCCGAGCGGTTCCCGGGCGCCGACGAGACTCTGCCCATAGAGGCCTTGATGCGTGACCGGAAGGCGCTGCAAGGCGGAACATCTCATTTCCTCGGCCAGAACTTCGCCAAGGCATACGGGGTCACGTTCCTGAACGCTGAAGGCGAGCAAGATCACGCGTGGGGGACATCGTGGGGGTTCACTACGAGGATGGTCGGCGGCACCGTCATGGCCCACGGCGACGCCAAGGGTCTCAGGCTGCCGCCCGCGGTCGCTCCGGTGCAAGTCGTGATCGTGCCCATCTATCGCTCGGACGAAGAGAAAGGCGAGGTGTCACTCGCCGCCGACAAGGCGAGAGCGGCTCTCGTTGCCGACGGCATCCGAGTCAAGGTCGACGATCGCGACCAACATCGTCCCGGCTACAAGTTCTCGGAATGGGAATTGAAGGGCGTCCCCGTTCGTCTCGAGATCGGACCGAAGGATGTCGCGGCCGGACAGCTGACGGTGGCTGAGCGCGTCAGCGGCGAGAAGAGCGCTCGCTCTCAAGACGAGGTCCTCGACGGGATGAACGACATGCTCGCCGGCATCCAGAAGGCCATCCACGCCGACGCGCTCGCGTACCGCGAGGCGAACACGCACGAGGCCGGCGATTACGACTCATTGCGTGTGGGCATCGACGCCGAGGGCGGGTTCTGGGTCGCGTCGTGGTGTGGCGACGTCGCCTGCGAAGATCGCGTCGCTAAAGACACATCGGCCACGATCCGTTTCCTTCCTCTCGAAAAAGTGGATCCAGGTGCGCCCTGCACGGTGTGCGGCAAGCCCGGCACCGAGAGGGCGACCTGGGCGAAGGCTTACTGAGCGCCCGGCGAGCGCATCAAGAACTGCGGAACGAGCGACGCTTAGATCAGACGCACCGAACCGCGGTCAACGAGCAGGACTCTGGCGCCGGCCCTAGATCGACTCCGTCGAGGGGCACGACCGGCAACATCAGCGACGACGGATGCTCGACGTCGTGGTAGATGGTGTTGATCGCGGCCGCGGCGCGAGGCAGATAGACGTAGTAGCTATCCACCCGCGGCGCGGCATGGATCTTGACGATTAGACGATGTCCTTTGCGGAATACGTGACCGAACGGAAAGATCTCGACGAGGTATTCGTACGTCTTACCCGGTTCGATACGCGTCGGGTTCGTGTGGGGGCGGTGCGGACG
>JALZEA010000184.1 GCA_030862265.1 Actinomycetota bacterium
CGGTCCACGTCGAGGACCACCCGTTCGACTACGGATCGTTCTCCGGCACCATTCCCAAAGGTCAGTACGGCGCGGGCGAGGTTCGCATCTTCGACAGTGGGACCTATGAGGTGCTCGAACAAGAGCCCGGCAAACTCACGTTCCGTCTCAACGGCGAGCGCCGGATGCGCGGTGTCTGGCATTTGTTCCAGACCCGAAAGAAGAGTGGCAACGAGAAGGACTGGCTGGTGCGCATACGCGAGGACGAGCGCCCGGAACCGGCCGCGTTGCCCGAGCTCGTCCCGATGCTCGCGACGCTGGCCAAGGAGCCGTTCGACGACGACGGCTGGATCTTCGAGCCGAAGTGGGACGGGGTCAGGGCCCTCGTGACGTGCGGGATCGAAGAGACGATGGTCGTGTCGCGCACCGGCCGCGACATCACCGCGACGTACCCCGAGCTGGCGAAGCTGCACGACCGTGTCGTGGCGATCGACGCGATCGTGGACGGCGAGATCGTCGCCATGGAAAGGGGCCGTCCTTCTTTCGAGCGGCTGCAGTCACGAATCAACCTCCAGAACCCGCACGACATCGCACGCATCGCGAAGCAGATACCGGTCAGCTTCGTCGCCTACGACATCCTCTATATCGATGGGCGCTCGTTGCTGAAGGCACCTCTCGAAGAGCGCAAGCAGCTCCTCGCAGAAGCGATCGTCGTGTCCGACACCGTGCAGATCTCGCCGGTGATCCCGGGCGAGGGCATAACCCTCTTCGAGGCCGCGCGCGCGCAGCGGCTCGAGGGCATCGTCGCAAAGAAACTGGGGTGCTCCTATCGGCCCGGCAGACGCGCCAAGGACTGGATCAAGATCAAGACGGTGATGGAGGCCGATCTCGTCATCGGAGGGTGGTCCCCCGGTGAAGGGAACCGCTCGTCGACCTTCGGTGCGCTGATCGTCGGCGCCTACGACGGAGAGGGTCTTCGCTTCGTCGGTTCGGTCGGTACCGGATTCGATCAGCGTGCCCTCGAAGATCTGATCCCGCGACTCAAAGATCTGGAGACCGACAAGATGCCCTTCGTCGTCGATCCGCGCAAGGCGCCTGGTGGCTCGCGCTTCGGGAAACCAATCCGGGACCCGCATTGGGTGCGGCCGGAGCTCGTCGGGAGTGTCGAGTTCCGCGAGCTGACATCCGTCGGACGGTTGCGCGCACCGTCGTTCAAGGGTCTTCGTCCCGACAAGGCGCCGGAGGACTGTTCGTTCGCAGACCTCGCTCGCCTCGCCGGCATCGATGCCTGACGAGCACAGCGAACGCGCCAAGCGCCGGGTGGGCGCGCTGTACTCCTGGGCGGCCGATCGGGTCTACGACCGCGTCGTCGTCAATGGGGCCTTCAAGGTTTTCGGCGGGAATCTCAACGAGCTCGTCCGGGAACAGGGGCGCCGAGCGCTGGACGTCGCCGCAGGCCGGCCGATCCTCGACATGCCGGTGGGTACGGCCTACTTCGCGACCGACGTCGCACGTTCGTACGAGGGCGTGGTCGTGGGCGTCGATATCGCCGCCGGGATGGTGCGCGAGGCACACCGCGTCGCGCGCGCCGCGGGCGCGTCACTCGAGGTTGTCCAGGGTGACGCGCACGCGTTGCCGTTCGCGGATGCGACATTCGGAGCGATCCTGTGCTCGAACGGTCTGCAGGTCATCCCCGGCCTCGAACCGTCGGTCCGGGAACTGGCCCGCGTCCTCGGAGACAACGGGACGCTGTTCGTATCGGTGATCACGTTGCCGGCCCCAGTTCCCAAAGACATGCGCTCGCACTTGCCGACGATGATGCGCCCCGGCGAAGACGTAACCGATGCCCTCGAGGCCGCGGGATTGAGGGCCCGAATCACCCAAAAGGAACGCCTCGCAACCCTGATCGAGGCCTCGAAGCCGTGACACCGAGGGGCAGGAACGTGGCCGGTTCAGGCGAATCCATCTCTTGGCAGACGGCCCAATCGAAAGGTCCTAATCATGAAATCGAAGACGCTCATCCTCGTGCTGGCGCTGAGCCTGCTCACTGGACTCGCAGGCAGTGGAACCAGTGCCCTGGCAGCACCAGGTCCTGTGGTCGTCGCGACCGATCCCCCCGATGACTGGGGTGCGAACGTCGATCCCCACATCGCTCCCGCGGGGATTCCTCTTGGGATGGAGCTCATTGAGGCCGCCATCGGGCTGTCGGAGGACAAGAAGGCGATCAACTTCATCCTCAAACTCGCAGGCCCGACTGGCGGAGGTCTGCCCGAGACCATCCGCTACGGCTGGGAGTTCTCGGTCGATGGGAACCCCTATCAGCTCAACGGTGGGCGAACCGAACTCCTGCGCGGCATGTGCAACCCGCTGATCACCGACCCTGCATGTCCGCCGAACGTGGGCGACCCAGTGAAGCTGACGAACTTCCCGTTCTTCGTGCGGTCCGGTACCTGCACCGCCGGAGCCGACTGCACCGTCCATGCCGTGGTCAATGCGATCTTCGACGCGACCGAGGGAACGATCACCATCCCGGTGCCTCTGGAGACCGTGGAGGCGAAGCTGGGGTCGACGATCGGCCCGATGGGCGGCACTTTCGGTGCGATCTATGCGGCCCCGGGAGTGATCGTGACGACGACCGGGGTTCCGCACGACGCGATCGCGATCACCAAGTCGATGAAGCTGCCGAAGAAGTAGAGGTGACCATGAAGACGAGACGATTCCTTCCGTTGCTGCTTGCGACCCTGGTTGCCGCGAGCCTGACCGTCCCCTCCGCGGTCGCGCAGGGAAAGGCAAAGAAGAAATCCGGCCCCCAGGTCATGGGCAAAGACGACCCCGCCGACTGGGGCTCGAACGCAGAGTCGACGCTCCAACCGGCCGGAGACCTGCTCGGTCAAGAGCTCGTCGAGGCGCGGATGGGGATGGCCGACAAGGAAACCGTCGAGTTCATCATCCAGTTGAACAGCCTGCCTCCATGGGGAGGCATCCCGGAGTCGTCCCGCTACGGCTGGGACTTCACGGTCGACGGCGAGGCCTATGGGATGAGCGGCGCGTTCACCGAGGTCGTCCGCGGCATGTGTAACCCGCTGATCACCGACCCCGCGTGCCCGCCGAACGTCGGCGACCCGGCCCAATTGCTGGACGCCCCGTTCTTCATCCGTAACGGTGCCTGCACCGTGGGGACAGGAGGGCCCGCTGATTGCAACGTCGTTGCGATCATCAACTCCGTCTTCGATCCCGCCGCGGCCACGATCACGATCCCGGTGCCGCTCGAAGCGATCGAGGCGAAGCCGGGCTCCAAGATCGAACCGGGAGCCAGTTTCTACGGGGGTACGATCTATGCCGCCCCCGCTCTGCTGGTCGGCCTTGCGGCAGCCCCGGTTGACACCATGATCGTTACCAAGACCTTCCTCGTGCCCTAAGAAGTAGCCGTAAGGACGAGACAAGCGTGAGTGCCGGGCGATCGCCCGGCGCTTTCGCGTGCGGCTAGTCGATCCGGCGAACCCGGACGTCGCAGTTGAGCAAGAACGCCTTGACGTCGGCCCATCCTTCGTAAGCCTCGCCCGACGCGACGACCTCAGTTATCCCGGAATTCGCGATCAACTTGGCGCAGGTGAAGCAGGGCACGCCGGTGATGTAGATCGAGGCGCCCTCGCGCTCCGCGGGTGACGAATAGAGGATCGCGTTGGCCTCGGCATGGATCGCGACGCAGGTGTCGTAGCCCCAGCCGCTCGGCGTCTCGCTCTGGGCGCGAGGACACGCTCCTTCATCACAATGTGGGTGTCCCGAAGGCGGTCCGTTGTAACCCGTGGACAAGATGCGGCGCTTGCGCACGATGACGGCACCGTGCTGTCGCCGGATGCAGTTCGACCGCGTAGCCGTTTCGCGGGCGATGTTCAAAAAGTATTGATCCCAGTCGGTCGTCCGCTGGTGTTCCGAGATCTTGTGAGCGATGCTCACCGGCTTCTCCCCCTTGATGGCGCGCAGGAATAAGGAATCGCTGGGGAAGTGATCCCAACCTAAGAGGCCCCACGCCGCTTTACAAGGATCTCGGCGAGATTTCCCGACGGGTATCGTCCCGGCGTGATCCATGACCAGACGACCGACGAGGTGATCCGCGACCTCCTTCGTTCTGCATGGATCATCGAGCGGGCTCGCTCTGACGTCTACTCGGATTGGTCGGCGAATGGAGCAGACCTCATGGCCGCCGCCGAGGGGGCTGTGGCCCGGGCCGACGTCGTGGCCGCGGTACTGGCCGAGCGCGGGATCGCCACGGACGAAGTCGTGGTCGCTCCCCATGCCGACTGGATGCGTTCGCTCGCCGGGGATACCGCCGAGGAAGTGCCGCTGGGGAGATTCTTCCTCGCCCGCCTCGGGGACTGGGTTGACGGGCACTGCAAGGACTTTCTCGGTGACGGCGCCGATCGGCTCGTCGAGCTCGGCAACGCCGAACGGGCGACGCTTGAGTTTCCGTCGGAGCTGCCGGAGGCACCTCCCTTCGAACCGGTCGAGACGCTCGAGGTGGGCCCACCCGGCGACGTCCTCTTCCGCTTCGGGATCCTGGCAGATCTGCACTTCGGTTCCTCGAAGGGGGGACGCGCGGCGCGTGCCGCGATCGCCGACCTCAACGCCTCCGGGGCGGAACTGGTGATC
>JALZEA010000009.1 GCA_030862265.1 Actinomycetota bacterium
CGGCTCTGGAGCGTGGTGATGGCGACGATCGTTCCTGCGCTGATGGAGTTGTCGCCCCGAAGCACCAGCACACCCGCGACGAAGTAAACGAATGCCGGCGTGATCGAAAAGAAGATCTGCACAAGAGCGAAGAATCCCCGCCCCACCATCGTGCGTTTGATCTCCAGCTTCGACAGGCGCGCGTTGTGCTGGCGGAAGCGATCGATCTCGAACGACTGTCTACCGCACGCTTTCGACAGCAAGATCCCCGAGACCGACAATGTCTCCTGCATGTGAGCCGTGAGATCGGCGAGCGACTCCTGAGTCTGCCCGGATACCTCGCGCCGCACGCGGCCGACCTTCCGGGACAGCCACATGAAGACCGGGAGGATCGCAAGCGACAACAGTGTGAGTTCCCAACTGAGCCATGCCATCGCGACGATCGTGGAGAGCGCGACCGTCACGTTCGCGACGATGCTCGACGCGGTATCGGTGAGCACGCCCTGGACGCCGCCCACATCGTTGGAGAGTCGCGATTGGATCTCCCCGGTGCGCGTCGACGTGAAGAACTTCAGCGGCATGTGCTGGAGGTGCGCGTAAAGGGAGTTCCGCAGATCCTGCATCACGTGCTGGCCCACGAGGTTGTTCGTGTACGTCTGCCACAGGCCGAAAGCACCGGTCACGATCGGCGTCGCGATCATGATCCCGACGACCCAGAACAAGAGCTGACGGCGTTCCTCGGTCGTTCCTCCACCGAAGATCGCATCGTCCAGAACGACTCTGATGAGCAACGGGTTGATCAGACCGAGACCGGACGTGACCAGGATCAGCACGCCGACGAGCCCCACCTGACGGCGATAGGGCTTGAACGTTGCAACTATCCGTCGGAAGGTCCCGGGTCGCGCCGGTCGCTCGGGGGTGTCGGGCGGCATAAGGCCGTGGCCACGTGGCATCGTCTAATTGAAACCCAGCGGGCGCCCGGTTTGTTTCAGGCGATGCGTAAAGCGGTCATGACGCCGTCGCGGGTGGGATTGATGATGGCTCGCCAGTTGGAATCCGAAGAGATCGCCACGTTCGTGGCTTGGATGGCGTCGGTCCACCCGGGGCGGACATCGGCTTCATCTGATTCCCCGGTCACCCTGCCGGACCACAACATGTTGTCGCACAGATAGAACCCGCCGACGCGAACCCGTTTTTTCCCGGCATCCCATGCGTCGGGATAGCCGTGCTTGTCGATATCGCAATAGACGATGTCGAACTCGCCCTCGGTCGCGTTGAGCGCCTCGACGGCGTCGCCGACGTGGAAGCTGATCGGCGCGTCGAGTCCGGCCCGGGATAGGAAGTCCATCGCCTTCTTTTCGTTCTCGGGATCGCCGTCGGACAAGTGGATCTCGCCATCCGGACCGGTCGCGCGCGAGAACCAGTAGCCGGAGTAGCCATAACCGGAACCGAGCTCGAAGATGCGCTTCGCGCCGATGGCGCGCGCCAACAACTCGAGGTAACGCCCGCACAGGCGTCCGATGATCGGGAAGCGGTTCTCGCGTGCCAGGGCTTCCATCTCGAGCAGGACCGGCTCGTCGTCGTGGCGAGTGAGGTCTTCGAGGTATCTCGTGATCGCAGGGTGAACGATGTCCATGTCGGGCGAGGCTACCCGAGGACGAGCTCGCTCAGTTGTTCGTGGAGCTGCGGGTTAGCCGCCATCACGCCGGTCGACAGGCCGTACGGCGCGGGAAGATCTGTAACGACGGCCCCAGCTTCGCGCGCGAGCAGAACGCCGGCGGCTTTGTCCCAGTGCTCCATCGGGGCTTCGTAGAAACCATCGAGGCGCCCGCATGAGAGCGACGCGAGGTCGAGGGCCGCGGACCCGGCGCGCCGGATATCCCGCGCCTTAGGGAGCACGCGCGTGACGATCTCTGCCTGGACCGCTCGGGCGCGCGCGTCGTAGGCGAAACCGGTCCCGATCAGAGCGGCGGACAGCTCCGTGCGGGTCGATACGTGGATCGGCTCGTCGTTCAGAGTGGCGCCGGCTCCTCGGACGGCGGCGAAGAGATCGTTACGAACAGGATCGAGAACCACGCCCACGAGTGCGCCGGTCGCATCCTCGAGCGCGATGCTCACCGACCACCATGGGATGCGGAACAGGTAATTCACCGTCCCGTCGAGGGGATCGATCACCCACGTGAGCCCGCTCGACGAGCTTGCGCGGCTGCCTTCCTCCGAAACGATCCCATCGTCCGGGCGGGACGAGGAGATCAGCTCTACCAGCAACTGCTCCGACTCACGGTCCGCGTCGCTGACCAGATCCGTCGGAGTTGTCTTCGACCCGACCCCGGCCGCGGCCCCTGCGAACCGCTCCAGAAGGAGTTCGCCGGCCGAGATCGCCGCCCGACACGCGATGTCTAGAAGGTCCTCTTTGTCCGGCATGCCGGGAGGCTAGCCGCGAGTCCTTGGAACCTTTCCGCGTCGAACCGACTCTAGTAAGGAGAGAACGTCCCCACTAGTGTGATCGTGGCGGCAGCGGGTCTGGCTGCTCCTCGTTGGAAGGAGACCTCGTGAAGCGAAGGACGGCATCACCACTACTTGCGATTCTGATGGTTGCCGCGGTCGCGGCCCCCGCGTTCGCGTGCGCCGGGCTCGTGGCGCCGAACGGGTCGGTCCGGTTACTGCGGACCGCGACCCTGGCGGGCTACCACGACGGGGTCGAGCACTACATCACGTCGTTCCAATTCCAGGGCGGCGGGGCGAAGTTCGGCTCGATCGTGCCGCTCCCCGACATCCCCAGCAAGGTCACGCGCGGCGGCGACTGGACGCTGCAACGCCTCGCGATCGAGACCCAGCCACAGCCGACAGCCCTCGGCGAGTCCGCCGACTCCAGTTCGGACAGAAAAGCAGAGGAGCTCTACGAGACCGAGATCGACGGCCTGCTCATCACGATCCTGAGAGGCGGCTCGCGAGCCGTCGGCCGGTGGGCCAAGGATGAGGGCTTCGCGCTGACGCCGGACGCTCCCGAGGTGCTGCGGTTCTACGCACAGCGCAGCAAGATATTCATGGCCGCGCGCTTCATCCCCAAGAAGTCGCAGGACAAAGAGGTCGGCGACGGCATCCCGATCCACCTCCGCATTCCAACCGACAACCCGTGGGTCCCGTTGCGCATCCTCGCGTTGGGCAAGAAGGACCCGCGCAGCGATGTGACCGCAGACGTTTACCTGCTCACGCACGGCGAGCCGACGATGCTTCCGGTGCCGGAGCCTGCCGGCAACCGAGGCCTTTCTCTCGAGTACAGCGCGCAAGCCTCCCGGTCCTTACTGCGCGACCTCCGGTCCGACCGAGGCATGAAGTGGATCCCTCGGAAGATGTGGCTGAGCTACTTGCGCGTCGACATCAACGCCGGAAAGCTGACCTTCGACCTTTCCGTCGGGACGGACGCGCGCGGAGGCCCGTATGAGGAAGAGGCCTACGGAGCCCAATCGGATGGGTCATCCTCGGACGGAAGTGGTTCCGCGGCCGCAGACACGAGCGGGTCCCGAAGCGCCGCGTTGTTCGGCTGGCTCCTCGCCTTGCCGCTGGGCTTCGGCGCGTTGCGCAGGATCAGGAGCAGATCAACGCGGCATCAGTGATCTATCGGGCCGCGGCCGCGGCTCTGCTTGCGTTAACGGTCGCAATCGGTGCGTGCGCCAGTGGAGACGGTCCCGGTAGGACGGCTACGAAGGTCGTGAACGTGAAACTGCACGATTCGCGTTTCGTGCCCGATCATTTCGAGTTCGAAGTGGGAACCACCGTCACCTTCGTGGTCGAAAACACGGATCCGATCGACCACGAGTTCATCATCGGCGACGAGAGCGTGCAGCAAGCACATGAAGAGGGCACCGAGGAACATCACGGTGCCAAACCAGGAGAGCTCTCGATCCCGATCGGGGAAACGCGCCGGACGAGCTATACCTTCGATGAACCGGGGACGCTACTGATCGGGTGCCATCTCCCGAGTCACTACGACTTCGGGATGAAAGGTGAGATCACAGTCAATGGGTAAGCCTTTGGTTCACCGAGGGAGGTAGCACACGGCGAAGAGCGTGGAACTCAGACGTCACACCGACAGCGATGGCGACGTGCTCAGCACGGACGGCATCCGACACGCCGTTGAGATCGGAGCCGGTCTGCAAGGCGACTACGACGTTGCTATCTCCTCGGGGGCCCAGCGCGCTACTCAGACGATCGCTTGTTTCCTCGCAGGGATGGGTCGGCCGCTAGCCCGCGGCGTGCGGGTCGACGAGCGGTTCCGCAGCGACGTTGAAGAACGCTGGAAGGATGCCTATGGGAGAGCCGGAGCAGGAGACATCGAATCGTTCCGTCGGGTGGACGCGGATCTCGTGGAGCAGGAATCGGCGGCCTTCGGACGTGCCCTCGCCGATGTCTTCGCATCGCTTCAAGACGGCGAGCGCGCGCTGATCGTGGGCCACTCCCCGATGCAGGAGGCCGCGGTCTACGGACTCACCGGCGAAATGATCGAGCCTCTGTCCAAAGGCGCCGGCGTGATCGTGTCGACCCAGGACGACGATAGCTACGAGGTTCGCGTTCTAGAACAGTGAGCATGAAGCTCGCGCTGATGGGCGACACGATGCTGGGCCGCGGCGTCGCCGAGCGCCTCGCCACGATCGATCCCCGCTCCCTCGTCGCGCCGGAGGTGAGGGACGCAGCGGCTGAGGCCGATCTCCGCGTCCTCAATCTGGAGTGCTGCATCTCCGACCGCGGCTCGCCCTGGGCCGATCCGCGTAAGCCATTCTTCTTCCGTGCTCCACCGAACGCAGTCGAGTTCCTTTCTCATCTCGGCGTCGATGCGGTCACGCTCGCCAACAACCACGCTCTCGATTTCGGTTACGACGCACTAACGGACACCCTCGCCTACTTGGACGACGTCGGGATCGCGCACGTCGGGGCGGGACACGATCTCGAAGCCGCGCGTGCCCCGGCGACACTCGAGCACGACGGGTTCCGACTTGGGCTTGTCGGATTCACAGACCACCCGGCCGCGTTCGCCGCGACCACGACTACACCCGGGGTCGCGTATACCGATCTCCGCGACCGCGCCCCGGACTGGGTACCCAATGAGATCGGATCGCTCGATACCGACGCGGTGTTGGTGATGGCGCACTGGGGACCCAACATGCGCCAAGCTCCCCTCGGATACGTGCGGTCGGCCGCGGCCGAACTCGTCGACGCGGGCGCGACTCTCGTCGCGGGACATTCCGCCCACGTGTTCCATGGCGTCGCGGCCCCCGTCCTTTACGACCTCGGCGATTTCATCGATGACTACGCGACCGACCCTGTAATGCGCAACGATCTCGGACTGCTGTGGCTCGTAACGTTAGGAAGGTCCGGGCCCACCCACATCGAGGTCGTGCCGTTGAAGCTCGATTACTGCCACACTCTGATCGCAACCGGAGGCGACGCCGAGTGGATCCGCAGGCGTTTCGTCGCGGCCTGCGCGCAACTGGGAACCGAAGTCGAGATCGCGGACGACCGGCTGACCGTCTTACTGGATTGATCGCCCAACTAATCCATGAGTAGTTCGTAGAGGAAGCAGTCGTGAACTCGTCTAAATCGTGAACGGATCTCTTCGGGCGCGTCGCCCGTGTAATGCGCAAATGCATTCACGACTCGCAAGTCGCTGCGTGTCGATGCCGGAAACTCCTCGGAGGCTTCATCGTCGTCGACGAAGACATGAAGGTAGGTGTGGATCTTCCGAAAACCGTTCTTCTCATACCAAGCTTGAGTCGGAGGATGATTTCGGGTCCACGCCTCGATCCGTTGAATGCCTTTTTTTCTGGAGAGGGCGACGGCTTCTTCGAGTAAGCGGGTGGCGATCCGTTCGCGCTGGTGATCGGGATGGACGGCGATATTCCACATGACTCCCCCGAGTGACCCAGACTTCCAGCAGAGGTCGCCCGGTGCGGTCTCGAGCTCAAGGTCCAACAAGCCGACGATGTCATCCCCGGCTTCAGCGACCAGCTCGATCGCGGGACGGCTATATCGGTCCTTCGAAGCCTTGACGTCGTCGAAGTAGGGAGTCGAAAGAAAGCTGAGAACACGACATCTGAGCCAACCGGATTCGTCAACGTTCTTGTAGGGGCGAATACGCGGAGTCACTCGATCGTGATACGTGGCCCCACCACGAAGGGACTGGTAGCAGTCAAGAGGCTCTCCTGATCTAGGCTTTCCTCCACGTTTTCTACATCCCCGGCCTGCCCTCGTAGCTCAGGGGATAGAGCACAGGTTTCCTAAACCTGGTGTCGCCAGTTCGAATCTGGCCGAGGGCGCAAAGCCGTGTCGCGTCTCGGGTGGTTCCTTTCACCTACAGCGACCATTTCGGTCGTCTGAGCTGAAAAGAACCCTGCTACTGACGGGGTTGAGCGATACGGGTTGGGGGTACAAGCGCGGTCCAAAGGCAAGGAGGAACCGTGTCCCAGCTGCTCCGTCCCATCGGATCGACGACCCATGAGCTGCAGCTCTACGAGACGGACGAGTACCTCGTGTCGTCTGTCACCGACTTCATCGAAGATGGCCTTGCCGCGGGCGAAGCCGGTGTCGTCATCGCCACCACCCAACATGCGATCGCGGTCGAAGACAACCTTCGCCGTCGAGGGCTCGATGTCGATTCCCCGAAAGCCGACGGACGGTACGTCACGCTCGACGCGGCCGAGACCCTCTCCAGCATCCTCGTAGACGGAGCACCGAACCCCGATCGATTCGACGAGGTCGTCGGTACGACGCTCGCACGCGCCGCGAGCACGGGGACTGGCGTGCGCGCGTTCGGAGAGTTGGTGGCATTGCTGTGGGCCAACGATGACATTGCGGGCGCACTCCGGCTCGAGGAACTTTGGAACGACCTGGCAACCAGACAGCCATTCAAACTGTTGTGCGGCTATCCGCTTCGCGCGTTCGACAAGGACCCGACCGGCGCGTTCCATACCGTTTGCGAATTGCACGAACGGGTCGTGCCCACCGAGAGCTACATCAAGCTGCCGGACGATATCGATCGCCTTCGAGTCGTGTCGGCCTTGCAACAGCGCGTGAGCTCGAGTGTGAACGAACGCGTCCAGCGCGACGCCGAGAATCAATATCGACAGGCGCTCGAACTGAACGACACTTTGGTGCAGGGATTGAGCGCCGCGAAGATGGCGCTGGAGCTCAAGGACTACCACACCCTCGACGAGGTGCTATCCGACACGCTGCAGCGAGCGAGCGCGATCGTGTCGGGATTGCTCCACGGCCGCATCCGGAACGAGGGCCTGACCCCCGGAGATCTGCGCCGCTAACTACCATCGCCGAGCCGTCTAACCACCAACCACGAACCGCTAACCTCGCTCGTATGTGGATAGGCGTGGTCGGCCTCGGGCGCGTGGCGGTGCACAAACCATCGGGAGAATGACCGAGACCGTTACGGACCCGGGGCGCGTCGAGGAGGAGATCGGCGAAGAGAGTATTGAACCCGATCGCCCCTGGCTGGTGATCGTCTGGAACGACCCGATCAATCTGATGAGCTACGTCACTTGGGTCCTACAGAAACTCTTCGGATACTCACTCGAGAAGGCGACGAGATTGATGCTGCAAGTGCACAACGAAGGACGCTCCGTCGTCTCGAGCGGTTCGCGTGAGAAAGCCGAGCTCGATTGTTTCCGCCTGCATGCCCATGGGTTATGGGCGACGCTCGCCAAGAGCGACTAACTATTCTTTCTGTGAATGATCCATGAATGAACAGAAAGATTAGTTAGCCAGATGGCCGACATCACCCCGCGGGGACCAGACCTGGTGATCAGTCTCGACGCCAACGAAGCCGATGTATTACGCGGTCTCCTCGACGAGCTGCGAGTCGTCATCGAAAGTGCCGAAAGTGTGGACCGGAGTGTCACGGAGCGTCTCTTCCCGAAGGCTTATGCGGACGAGGCTGATGCCGCGGCCTTCGCCGAACTGGTGGGTGACGAACTGCGGACCCAGAAGGCAGCCGCGATCGAGACGCTGCGCACCGGATTGGGCGACGCCGGTCCGTCCGAGGTCACCGTGACGCCGTCCGACAAGGAGACGTGGCTACCGGTGCTGACCGATCTCAGGTTGGCGATCGGCACCAAGCTCGACGTCGATGAGGACAAGATGGGTCGGCCGCTCGATCCGACCGATCCGGAGGCACCCGCGCTGTCGGTACTGCACTGGTTGGGGTGGATGCAAGAATCGTTGCTCAATCCGTCCCTCAACGAGGAACAAGCTTGAGCGCCAAGTTGAAGATCGGCGAGCCCGCCCCCACGTTCGTCGCGGAGGATGCCGACGGCAACGAGTGGAAGCTCGAAGATCTCGCCGGTAAAAAGGTGATCCTGTACTTCTATCCCGCGGACTTCACCCCTGGGTGAACCAAGGAAGCGTGTGACTTCCGTGATGCGAAGTCATCCTTCGAAAAGGCGGGGATCGTCGTGCTTGGAGTCAGTCCTCAAGGGGCCGAGTCACACAACAAGTTCGCGCTCAAGCACCAGTTGAACTTCCCGCTTCTGGTCGACGAAGACCTGAAGCTCGCGGCGAAGTACGGCGCCGTGGCCGAACAACCGGGTGAATGGGAAGGGATCCCTCTGAAACTCAAGCGTTCGACGTTCGTGATCGACGAGAACGGGCGCATCGAGCGCGCGATCTATGGCGTAAAGGTAGCGGGACACGTCGATGCATTGAAGGACGCGCTCGGGGCCTAAAGCCTTTCCTTCAACCACGCGATATCCGCGGCGATGTTGGACCACGGCGTCTCACAGATGACCACCGGCGCGCCAGCCGCCTTGACCATCGCGGCGATCGCCTCCACGTCGATCCTGCCGTTCGCGAAGTTCGCGTGGCGATCTGCACCGGAGCCCGCGGCGTCCCGGGAACTGTTCGCGTGCACGAGATCGATCCTCCCTGTTGCCTGCAGCACACGGTCGACGACATCGACGAGTTCCTCGCCGGCGGAATGTGCGTGACACGTATCGAAGCAGAAGCCGACTTCGAAATCGCTCAGGTGCTCCCAGAGTTGCGCAAGCGTTTCGACTTTCCTGCCCATCGCGTTCGTGCCGCCGGCGGTGTTCTCGATGAGGATCGGGATATCGGTCTCGAGTTCCTCGAAGACCTTTCGCCACCGGATGAAACCTCGTTCGATCCCGTCCTCGGCATGGCCGGCGTGCACGATGATCCCCGCGGCCCCGATGGCGGCAGACGCTTCGATCGTCTGCGCCAGGATCTTGCGCGACGGGATGCGCACGCGGTTGTTGGGCGACGCGACATTTATCAGGTAAGGCGCGTGGACGTAGATGGGGACGGGCGAAGCCTTGAGGTCGTCGGCATCCTCTCGTGGAGGTGGCTTCTTCCAGGACTGCGGAGGGCCCACGAACATCTGGACGCACCCGGCCCCCACGGCCGCCGCTTCCTCGAGCGGTGTCTTCGAAGGCACATGTGCCCCAACGATCATGAGGCAGAAAATAGCGGACTTGCCGCCTGGTCAAGCGTGGGACAAGATTGCGCCCCCATGAAGCTCTTAAGAGATATCGCGATCCGCCATCTGCTCACCGTGGACCCGGCCAGCTCCTTGCGACGCGCCGCCGAAGTGATGAGCGATCGCGGGGTTGGGTGTGCCATCGCCATCGAGAACGAGAAGGTCGCCGGCATCATCACCGAGCGCGACATCCTTCACGCGGTTGCCCAGAAGCAGAACGTCGACGAGACCACCGTCGCCGACGTCATGACACGCGACGTCGTCAGCGGTGCTCCCGGATGG
>JALZEA010000011.1 GCA_030862265.1 Actinomycetota bacterium
CGCTTCTTCGGCTTGAGTGGACAGACGCTGCGGGATCGCGCCGACGAACTGCTGGACTTCGTGCAACTCGGTGATCGTAGGAAGAGCATCGTGGACAGCCTCTCGGGTGGGATGAAGCGCAGGCTCACGATCGCGCGCGGACTGATCAACGAACCGGAGCTGCTGATCCTCGACGAACCAACGACGGGGCTCGACCCGCAAGCGCGGCACGCTCTGTGGGACCGGCTGTATCGCCTCAAGCAGCGTGGCGTCACGCTCATCATCACCACGCACTACATGGACGAGGCCGAACAACTCTGCGATCGGCTCGTCGTGATGGACAAGGCGAAGATCGCGGCCGAGGGATCGCCCGCGGAACTGATCGCCGAGTTCTCGACGCGCGAGGTTGTCGAACTCCGCTTCGCGGTCGGTGCTCAAGACGACGCCGTCGCACAGCTCGACGGTTTGGTTGATCGGGTGGAAGCGTTGCCGGACAGGGTCCTGCTCTACACGAACAATGGCGACGCAACGAGCGAGCAGGTATCGGCGCTCGGTATCCACCCAGAGAGCACAGTGGTCCGTCGCAGCACCCTGGAGGATGTCTTTCTCCGGCTGACGGGTCGGATGTTGGTGGATTGAGCACCGCGATAGCAGCGCGCATCGTCCAAGCGAACGCTCTCGCCTACAAGCGACTGTGGAAGGGCTCGGTCATCACCGCGTTCGTCAATCCGCTGCTGTTTCTCGTCGCGATGGGCCAAGGGTTGGGATCGCTCGTTGACCGAGGCACCTCGGGCATCCCGACGGGCGTCGACTACCTCGAGTTCATCGCCCCCGGATTGCTCGCCGCGGCTGCGTTCCAGACTGCCGCGGGGGAATCGACGTGGCCCGTCATGGCCGGCTTCAAGTGGCAGAAGAACTACCACGCCGCGCTCGCAACGCCCGTCGGTATCCGTGAACTGGTAGCCGGCACCCTTGTATGGATCGGGATCCGCACGCTGATGACGTGTGTCGCGTTCGTTTCTATAGCGATCTTGGTTGGAGCGATTCCATGGGAACGCGCACTCATGGCCATCTTCCCAGCCTTGTTGACTGGGATCGCGATCGCCGCTCCTTTGATGGGTTACACGCCGATAGCGAAGGCCGACAGCAGGCTCGCGTCCATCTTCCGCTTCGTCGTCATCCCGATGTTCCTGTTCTCCGGCACGTTCTTCCCGATCGAACAGCTACCGAACTGGCTCGAGCCGCTGGCCTATGCGACACCTCTCTGGCACGGGGTCGACATGTGCCGGGCCATCGCGCTCGGGCTTGAGACGGCGTGGCCGATCTCCGCACACGTGGCGTTCCTCGCGGCCTGGGCGGGACTCGGCTACTTGTGGGCTCGCAAGACCTTTCCCAAGGTGCTGTACATATGAGCGCGCACACCGGCGCGCTCACTATGCGGATGTCGGCGGCTTTCCTCGGCCGCACCAACGCCGCCAACGTGCTCGAGCGCAACTTCCTCGTTTACCGCCACCTCTGGTTGCTGATCTTCAGTGGTTTCTTCGAACCGCTGTTCTATCTGTTCGCCGCGAACGTCGGTATCGGCGAACTCGTCGGCAACATCCGGAGTGCGAGCGGCGAGCCAGTCCGGTACGTCGAATTCATCGCACCGGCTCTGCTCGCAGCGTCAGCGATGAACGGTGCGATCTACGAATCGACGATGAACATCTACTGGAAACTCAAGTTCGCCAAGATCTATGACGGGATGCTGGCGACACCGATGGTTCCTTTAGATATCGCTATCGGTGAGATCACGTGGTCGCTCATGCGGGGCGCGATCTACGCGACGGGATTCATCGGCGTTATCTGGGCCCTAGGCCTGCTCGCCTCTCCGTGGGCCGTTTTGGCACTCCCCGCGGCGCTGCTGATCGGCTTCGCGTTCGCGGCGGTCGGCATGGCTTCGACGACCTACATGCGCAGTTGGCAGGACTTCGACATGGTGAACCTGGCATCGCTAGTGCTGTTCCTATTCTCCGCGACGTTCTTCCCGCTGAGCGTCTACCCGGAGCCGGTGCGGCTGCTCGCGCAACTATCGCCGCTGTATCATGGTGTTGCGCTGATCCGAGGCCTCACCCTCGGCCTCGTCGGGCCCGCGCTTCTCTGGCACGTCGCGTTCTTAGTAGCCATGGGAATCGCCGGCCTACTCGCAACGCGTCGACGCCTCGCGACACTGCTTCTCAAATAGACCGGGACTAAAACGCGAGCGCGATCAATATTGAGTGATGAAGACGTGGCTTCTAGCCGGGGCGGTTCTAGTCCTCGTTGGCTGCGACCCTGCGCCTCAAAACCAGGCGCTGCCCCACGTGGAGAGACCCACTCCTAGTCCTGGGTGCGCCGCGTTCGATCCGCCCCGGAACGCGGAGATCAACACGTGGTTCGACCCGAGTTCCGGCGAGCTCCAAGCGTCGTATCTCGACCCCGAGACGGCAGTCGATGTCACCGTCTCTTTCCACGCGCTCGACATGAGCTGTTTGAAGAACGTGGAGCTCGCGCGCACGGCCGAACACGCCCTGGTCACGTCGTCTCGCTACAAGAGATGCAGAGGCCGGGAGACCCTGATCACGAACGTGGACGGAGATGATCTCCCGGACCTCCTATTCCACGACTGGCTGGATCGTTCCGAGGGTGGACGTGCGCGCCTCGGAGTGTGCACCGGTGCAGGAGCACATGACCGCATCGACGGCGGTGGCATGAGTGAGACGCTGTTCGTCCACGACGTCGACGAAGACGGAAGCGACGAGATCTTCTTCGGCGGGACCACCGTCTCTGCTGAGTACGTTGCCGTTGCAAGGTTCATCGACGGTCGACTCATCGAGGTGAGGCCACGGGGCGGTGGCGCGCTCACCCTCGTACGCGGGCTCGACTTCGTGCGCTTGTCGCTCATCCCGGCCGGGGCGTCATTTGGATGCGACGACGTCGACGACGATGGCACCCGCGACCTCGTCTCGGCAACGGTCGTCAGCGCGACCGGAGGTCGCCTTCGCTGGCATCTCGTGGGGTACGCGTTGGATGGCAGATACGTCGAGCAGATCTGGGATGACGGCGGCACCTTTCGCGCCGGCCGAGGCAAGAGCGCACTGGTTGGTCAGGCGGCGATCCTTACCCCGGGATGCTAGGGATTAGGCGATCGCTGCAATACACGGAGGCTGCCCGTCGCCGATAGTTCTTCGAAGCGGCCCGACTCGAGGGCGCGCTCGTAGATCTCGAATGGATGACGCCCGCCGTCCTTGGGATCCGGAAAGACGTCGTGGATCGCGAGCACTCCGCCGCTCAAGAGATGAGGCGTCCAGCCGTCGTAGTCGGCATGCGCGGCCTTCGCCGAGTGGCCGCCGTCGATGAAAACGAGCCCAAGTGGCGTCGACCACCGACTCGCGACTACCTCTGACACTCCAACTATCCCGACGACCGATCCTTGCAACCCGGCATCTTCGATCGTCCTTCGGAACACGGGCAGCGTATCGACGCGGCCGTCCGCGTCTACGAAGCGCGCATCGAAAAACTCCTCGCCCGGTTGATTTTCCTCCGAGCCACGGTGATGGTCGATCGAATACAGAACTTGTTCGCACTCGCGCGCGGCGGCCCCCAGATAGATCGCCGACTTACCGCAGTAGCTACCGATCTCGAGCAAAGGTCCTATCTCCGCTCCCCGGAGTCCGGCGTGGTACAGGGCGATACCTTCGTCGTCGGGCAGGAAACCGGGGGTAGTACGCGCCGCTGCGAGCAGCGCGGGATCCATCGTCGTCGCTACCAGCCCCGGTCTTTCCACTCCTGGAGGTGCGGCTTCTCGGTGCCGATCGTCGTGTCTTTGCCGTGCCCGGGATACACGATCGTGTCGTCGGGCAGCGTGAAGAGTTTGGTCTCGATCTGTTCGATGATCTGCGCGAACTTCTCGGCTTCCTCCCACGTGTTGCCCGGACCGCCCGGGAACAGTGTGTCTCCCGAAACCAAGTGCTTGCCCGTGAGGAAGCAAACGCCGCCGGGCGTGTGGCCGGGCGTATGCAGCACCTTCAGCACATGGTCTTTACCGAATTTGAGCTCGTCACCGTCGGACAGCGTCTCGTCGATCGGGATCGGGTAGTCGTCACCGGGATGGGCGAACACCGGAACCTTCAGGCGCTCTTTGAGTTCGCCGAGGACCTGGACATGATCGAAGTGTCCGTGAGTCATGAGGATGCCGGTGATGTTGGCGCCTTCGGCTTCGGCAACGATCTTGTCGGCTTCGAAGGACGCATCCACGAGGAACCCTTCGTGCGTGTGAGGGCATTCGAGGACGTAGACGTTGTTCTCCATGTCGCCGACCTCGATCTTGCGCACGATGAGGTCATCGCTCTCGTAATGGTGCGTCATCGCACCTTGACGTCGAGATCACCGGCGGTCACAAGATCACCCGGATAGATCGTGTAGCGCAACATCCCGAGCGCCTTGTTGTCTGCCGACGAGGTGACGATGCCGACCTGGTCGCCATCTGAGAACAACTCTGTGCCGGGTGCAAGAGGCTCGGGTGACTCCAGCGCACGCAACCGCCGGTTCACTTTGCCGCGCAAATGGATCTTCGCCATCGCCTCCTGGCCGACGTAGCAGCCCTTGTCGTAGTGCACCGCGTCCTCGTCGATGGCGACCTCCTGTGGGAACGTCTTGTCGTCCATCTCGCGCCCCCAGCGCGGTACCGCGTTCTCGATGCGTATCGCTTCGAGCTCCGATTCTTCCGCGGCCCGCGCCCCGCAATCCTTGACGGCAGCGACAACTCCCACGATCTTGTCGCGCGCTACCCACACGTATCCCGCGGGAATCCCTAGCGACCGCGTGGGATGGGGGATCGTCTGCACTCCAAGATTCGCGGCGATCTGCTCCCACCCGTCGCCAGCGATGAGGATCAGCGCTCGGTCGTCGGAGACGTCGCCGATCTCAACGTCGGTCGCCAGGACGTAGCGTCCGATCGCTTCGGGCAGGGTCTCCTTCAACTCCGGCTCGAAGTGCATCAACAGCGAGTCGTCGGTCGCGACGGTCTCCATGTAACCGACCATGCGGCCGTGGGCGGTGAGGAGTGCGGCATCGCGCGATCCGCCGGGCGTCAGATCCTCGAACGTGTTCGTCAGGATCTGTTCGAGGAACCAAGCGCGTTGCGGACCGGTAAGGCGCAGTTTGCCCCGGTCCGAGCGATCGGCGAATAAGAGATCGGCCATCACGCAATCATCCCTCGCGTTGACGATGCCACCGAACCTAGGTCTTGCGCCGGATCGCGAATTGGTCGAAGCTCCTCTTTCAAACCGGTCCGGCGAGGACCTGGATCTGAGGGAGGACAAATGCCTGGTGTTGAGAGTAGGAACTTCGATTCCCCGGACGAAACTCGGACTCCGGACAAGACGACGGTCGAACTGGTCAACCTCGGCGGGGGTCAGATCGGCCGTTACACGTTCCAGCCGGGTTGGCGCTGGTCCGAATGCATCAAGCCCGTCGCCAAGACCGACACCTGCCAAGTAGAGCACGTTGGGTACGTGGTCTCGGGTCAGCTCCACGTCGAGCATGAGGACGGCAGCAAGGGCGACGTCAGTCCGGGCGACGTCTACAGGATCGGTCCGGGGCATGACGCGTGGGTCGTCGGAGACGAACCTGCGGTGTTCGTCGAGTTCCAGGGGGCCGCTCACTACGCAGAGGGCTAGACGAGGATCCATCCCGGGAACGTCCAGGAGTCTTAGCGCCTAGCTATCCTGCCCGGTGTGGACTTCACGCTGACCGAGGAGCAACAGAGCGTCCGCAAGACGGCACGCGATTTCTGCGAGCG
>JALZEA010000015.1 GCA_030862265.1 Actinomycetota bacterium
TGGCTCTGAGATCGGGCGCGAAACCACCCTCGTCTCCGACGCCCGTCGACAGACCCCGTGTCTCAAGGATCTTCTTCAGCGCGTGATACGTGTCCGATCCCCACTGCAAGCCTTCGGCGAAGCTCGCCGCGCCGAGCGGAACGATCATGAACTCCTGCAGGTCGACGGAGTTGTCGGCGTGCGCTCCGCCGTTCAGAACGTTCATCATCGGAACCGGCAAGGTGTGCGCGTCGGGCCCACCTAAGTAACGGAAGAGGGCGAGGCCCTGTTCGTCGGCGGCCGCATGCGCGATCGCCAGCGAAACGCCGAGGATCGCGTTCGCGCCGATCTTCGACTTGTCGTCGGTGCCATCGAGATCGCGCAGCTTCGTGTCGATCGTGCGCTGGTCGAGGGCTTCCAGGCCGAGCAAGGACGGCGCGATGAGATCCTCGATGTTGCGAAGAGCTGTTCTTACGCCTTTCCCGCGGTACCGATCCTCGCCGTCGCGCAGCTCGAGGGCCTCGCCGGCTCCGGTCGAAGCGCCGGAGGGCACGATGGCCCGCCCGCTGGCGCCGCTGGCGAGCGCGACCTCGACCTCGACGGTCGGGTTGCCGCGCGAATCGAGGACCTCACGGCCCCGCACGAAGACCACCTCACTCACAATGATTCACTCTCCTATACAGACGTAACAATTAATGTAGCAGCGGATAGGAGCTTAGGGGCGGAGTTGGGGGCTTGCCTTGAAGGTGGCGAGCGTCGCTCGCAGCGCGCTTTCCGGGTCGATCCCGCGCCGCCGAGCGAGCGCCACGATCCAGAAGAGCGCTCGTCCAACCGCCGCCTCGTCGACTTCCCCTGCCAGGGCGTCGCCGATAGCGTCGAACGCATCCTTCTCGCTCGCCGCGAAACCCATTGACGTGGCGCGTTTCTGCGTCTTGGCGGCCGCGAGCAGGGCGGGCAGTCCGGCCGGCATGCCCTCGAATGGACCAGAGCGTTCCTTTTCGGAACGCTTGATGGTCTCCCAGTTCGCGACGACCTCGTCCGCGTCGGCCACCTCGATATCGCCGAACACGTGCGGATGGCGATGGAGGAGCTTCGCGGCGATCGCCCGCGCCACGCCGGCGATGTCGAAGCGACCATCGTCGAGCGCGAGCTGCGCGTGGAATACGACCTGTAACAAGAGATCGCCGAGCTCCTCCTCGAGGTCGGCGCCGGTCGCGTCCCTGTCGATCGCGTCCAGGACCTCGTAAGCCTCCTCCAGCAGATGGACCTCGAGAGATTTGTGCGTTTGTTCGCGATCCCACGGGCAGCCGTCCTCGCTTCGCAGACGCGCCATTATCGCGGTGAGCCGTGCGAACGCGGCGGCTGCGTCCCGAGCAACAGATGCCCCATGTGCGGCGGTAAGCGCATCCGGCGCGTCGCGGAGCATCACGTCGGCCCCGTCGCGCGCCAGGTCGAGCACCCGTGACGAACCCGGATCCGCGACCAGCGCCCAGCCACTGTTGTCGTTGCTTACCTCGTCATCGAAGACGTTCGCATCGGCTCCGTCGTCGCGCAGACGTTGCATCAGCGGATGCTTCGGGTCCTCGAACAGCACACGCTCGCACGAGCGCACGCGGTCCCACTCGGACAGCGTCAGCTGATCCCATTCCGCCGCACGAAGCGGAACGACGAGCAAGGCCACCGTGCTAAGGGGTTCCGGACGGAGTCGGCTGTAGATCCCGCGGCGTCTCCTGGGCCCCCGGCACCGTGCGCGCGGAAACGTCTTCCACGGTCTGGGTCTCGGGATTGAACTCCCCATAGCGGGGATTGACCTTCACATCGGCGGCCTCGTAGGCCTCGGCCACCCAGTCTTCCCAGACCTCATCGTCGGTGGGAGCGCCGAGCTCGACCTGGATCTCCTCCTGAACCGCGGCGAAGGGCTGAGGCCGCCGGTCGTTGACGCGGATCACGTGCCAGCCGAACCTTGTCTTGACCGGCGCGGAGATGCCCCCGATCTCCAGAGCATCGGCGGCGGCCTCGAAAGCCGGCACGAACGATCCGGGAGGGTTATAGCCGAGCCCGCCACCGAGCGCCTTATTCGACTTGTCCTTCGAATGTCTCTTGGCGAGACGGTCGAACAGATCGTCGACGTCAGCGTTGCGCGCCGCACGTAATTGGTTTGAGATGCGGGACGCGAGCCCGCGGTCATCCACCAAGATGTGTTGGGTGTCGGTCTCGAGGAAGTCGTCGAGATGGTCCTCGTAGTAGGCGCGCAGCTGCGCTTCGTCCGGGCCTGCTTCGGCGGTTATCTCGGCCCGCAACTCCTCCTCTAAGGCACGGTCACGCACGAGCTGTCGAAGCTGTTCCAGGGTGAGCCCTTGCTCCTTGAGGGCCTCTGTGAATGCGCTCTCCGAGGGGAACTCGGCCTGGATCTCGTCCAGCTGAGCATCCACCTCGTCGCCGGTCACCGAGATGCCGAGACGTTCTGCTTCGGGTTGGATCACCGCCCTCCGGATCAGCTGCGACAGGAAGGACTGTTCGAACTCGCGCGTGATGGCATCGGCATCACCTTGAGCCGCGAGGCGTTTGAACTCCGGCGATGCCTGGAAGTCTTCGACGGCCTGTTGGATCTCTTCCGTTGTGATCTTCTCGCCGTTGACGACGGCCGCGGCAGGCGCCAATAGACCTCCGCAACCAACGAGGAACAACAACGCGGCACACGCGCTGATCAACAGGCGCATCATGCGGGCGAGGCTACCTGTTCCAAGATGTTGGACACCCACGCGATCACACCTTCGCCCGGCAGTTCGCGCTCGGGGATCAGAAGAGTTCTCGTTCCCGGTCGGTACTCCGCGGAGCGGATCAATCGCTGCAGCCGGACGTGGCGCGAGTCTTCGAGTTCGATGGGTCGTATGCGCAGCTTGCGCGCGACCGTCGTGACCTCCGTGATGCCGGCGGCGGTCATCACGCGTCTCAGACTCGCTACTTCGAACAGCGCGTCGACGGGCGGCGGCAACGGGCTGCCGTACCGATCGAGCAACTCCGCCCGCGCTTCGGCGAGTTCTTCGGGATCGCGGATGGCGGCGATGCGCCGGTAAGCCTCGAGGCGCAGATTCTCGTCGGCGATGTAGTCCTTCGGGATGAAGGCCGCCATCGGAAGGTCGATGCGCACCTCCGATTCCTCGGGCCACGGCTGTCCTTTCAGCTCGTCGACCGCGGACGCCATCAGCTTCACGTACAGATCGAAGCCGACCTCGGCGATGTGTCCGTGCTGTTCCTCACCCAGGAGGTTCCCGGCCCCCCTGATCTCGAGGTCGCGCATCGCGATCCGGAATCCGGAGCCAAGGCCCGTGTGCTCTGCGATGGTTTTCAGTCGCTCGTGCGCACCTTCGGTGAGAGACCGCTCCGGCGGATAGAAGAGATACGCGTAGGCCCGTTCGTGAGCGCGACCGACACGTCCGCGCAACTGATACATCTGTGCGAGGCCCAATAGGTCGGCACGCTCGACGACCATGGTGTTGACGGTGGGGATATCGAGACCCGATTCGACGATCGTCGTGCAGACCAGAACGTTCGTCTTCGCGTCGAAGAAATCGATCATCGTGGACTCCAGCGCGCGCTCGTCCATCTGCCCGTGGGCGATACCGATCCGAGCCTCGGGTACCAGGTCTTGCAGGATCTGCGCAGCTCTGGAGATCGTCTCGACGCGGTGGTGCACGTAGAAGACCTGTCCGTCTCGCAATAGCTCGCGCCGGACGGCGGCCGTGATCGTGTCCTCGTCGAAGGCACCGACATAGGTGAGCACCGGATGGCGATTCTCCGGTGGAGTGTCGACGATCGAGATGTCTCGTATCCCGGCCATCGCCATCTCGAGCGTGCGCGGTATCGGCGTCGCCGTAAGCGTCAGGACGTCGACGCTCGTTCGCAACGCCTTCAGTTTCTCCTTCTGGTCGACACCGAAGCGCTGCTCCTCGTCCACGATCACGAGACCGAGGTCGGCGAACTTGATCGACGGCTGCAGGAGTTTGTGCGTACCGACGATCACGTCGATCTTCCCGTTCTCGAGTTCGGCGATCGTCTTCTTGGCTTCCGCCGCGGAGAGGAAACGAGACAGCATCTCAACGCGTACGGGGAAGTTGTGGAAGCGCTCCTTGAACGTCGCGAGATGCTGCTGGGCGAGGATCGTCGTCGGAACGAGTACAGCCACCTGCTTGCCGGCCGCAACCGCCTTGAATGCAGCGCGCACGCCTATCTCCGTCTTCCCGTAGCCGACGTCGCCGCAGACGAGTCGGTCCATCGGGGTCGGCGCCTCCATGTCGTCTTTCACCTCGTCCACCGCGCGCAATTGATCGGGCGTCTCCTCGAACGCGAACGTCTCTTCCAGTTCTCTCTGCCATGGCGTGTCCGGCCCGAAGGGGAACCCGCGCGCACGCGCACGTTCTGCATAGAGCTTCACGAGCTCCATGGCTATCTCGCGCGTCTTGCGGCGCACGCGGGCCTTCGTCTTGGACCACTCGGCCGATCCCAGACGGCTGATGCGCGGCGCCTCGCCTCCGATGTATTTCGATACGAGGTCGACCTGATCGTTCGGGACGTAGAGCTTGTCGTCCTTGGCGTAGTCGATAACGAGGTATTCGCGGTGGACGCCGAGCAGCTCTCGCTCGACCATCCCTGCGAACCGGCCGATCCCATGGAGGTCGTGGACGACGAGGTCGCCAGGCGACAGGTCGAGCGGCCCTTCGGTCCGACGACGACGGGCGGACACACGCCTGCGCGCGGCTCCCGATCGCCGCCCGGTGATGTCCGACTCCGCGACGAGAGCGAGTTTGGCCGACGGCAGCACGAAGCCACGGGTGAGTTCGGCAACCACGATGGTCCTCGCTGCTAGCTGACCGTCGCCCGGCGCGGCGTCGGTGACTTCGAACCTGTGGCCGAGTTGCGCGAGGTTGCCACGGAGACGTTCTGCGGTCTCCGGCAGGGACGCCGCGACGATCGCGTGGTAGCCCTCACCGGCCAGCACTCCGAGCCGGGTCGCCAGTTCGTCCGGCTTACCTGCCGTCGCGGTCCACGTCTCGATCGTCAGGTCGTGGCTCTGGGGCTCGGTGAAGCTCGACATGAGGATCGGTGTTGGACCCCCCGCCAACACGGCGTCGAGACCCGCGTAATAGCTGTCGACGTTCTTGGTCGACGCGAGCCACTCGCCGACCTGTTCCATGACTTCGTCGGCGCGGTCTCGCACGCGCTTCGGCTCGATGATGACGACGGGAGTTTGGGACGGGAACAGAGTCGGCAGGGGCACGAGCTCACCGGCGATCTGAGGTAACAGACGTTCGGCGCCGGGTTCGAGGATGCCTTCCGCCAAAGCTGCCAGATCGGGATCGTCCGAGTTCGCTGCCAGCTCCGCCGCGCGGGCACGTGTCGCGGTGTCGGCGCGCAACTCTCTACATGCGGTGACGGAAACGGAGGAGACGTCGTCGAGGCTGCGTTGGGACGCCAGCGCGAATTCGCGCAACGAAGTGATCTCGTCGCCCCACAACTCCGCGCGGACCGGACGCTCCGATGCAGGCGGAAAGACGTCGACGATCCCACCTCTGATCGCGAACTCGCCGCGTCGCTCGACCATGTAGTTGCGCTCGTAGCCGAGCTCGACGAGCGTCGCGGCCAGTTCGTTGAGTTCGATCGATGCACCTTGAGAGAGGTCCACCACGTCCGAGATCGACAAGGGTGCGACCAACTGCGTGGCTCCCTGCGCCGTCGTGACGACCACGAGATTCTGGCCGCGCTGAAGCCGCGCGAGCACGTCGATCCGGCGACCCATCGTGTCGACCGACGGCGACAGCGGCTCGCCGGGCAGGACCTCCCAACCCGGGAAGACCTCGGCCCCCCCGCGCCCCAAGAACGCTTGTACGTCGCGTACGAGGTGGTCCGCTTCCTCGATCCGAGACGTGATTGCGAGCAACGGACGATCGAGGTGCCGGACCAAAGACGCGAGGAGGTATGGACGCGCGGCCTCGGGCACGGTTAGCGGGGCGTCCGCCTCCAGGAGGGACTCGATCTCCTCCTGTGGAAGGAGATCCAGGAGCGGAGCGAGCGTGGCCGTCATCGCTGCTTCGCGTTGAACACATTCATCGCGCGTTCGATCCCGGAAGACACGATCGTCTCGACCGCGTCGGCCGCGGTGGCCAGAACATTCGGCAGTTCCTTGCGTTCGGCCGAGGAGAAGGAGTCGAGCACCTTCTTCACCGCGTCCTGATCACCGCGGGGGCGACCGATTCCCATGCGGACGCGCGCGAACTCCGGGGAGCCAAGGTGGTTGACGATCGATCGCAGACCGTTGTGGCCCGCGGTTCCCCCGCCGGTCTTGACGCGGACGTCACCGAAGGGGATATCGAGCTCGTCGTGGGCCACAACGACTCGATCGATCGGTGTATGGAAGAACCGCACGAGTTGACCAACGGGTCGGCCGGAGTCGTTCATGTACGTCGTGGGCCGCGCCAGCACGACGCGTTCACCTGCCAGAGAGACCTCGGCGATCAGGCATCCGCTCTTGTGGCTCTTGAGACGAGCGTTCGCACGCTCGAGTAGGAGGTCGACCGTCATCGCGCCGAGGTTGTGGCGTGTCGACGCGTAGCGCTCTCCCGGGTTGCCGAGCCCCACGACGACCCAGCGGCCAGGGTCATCTGGATCGCGATCTCGCCCGCGCCGGAACCACGACATGTCTCAGGAAGAAGTCAGTGCGTCGCGCGCCGCACCTAGCCGGCTTCGCCCTCCGGGCTGGATCCCTCGGGAGCGCCTTCGGCGGGTGCAGGTGCGGCGCCCTCCTCCTCGGTCGGTGCCGCCTCTTCCCCTTCGGGGACCGCAGCAGCCTCTTCGGCGGCTTCCTCGGCGGTTCCCACTTCGGCGACCATAGCCTCGAGCTGCTCTTCGGTGATCGGGGCGGCGACGGACGCAACCACGGTGTCGGGGTCGTTGAGGATCTCGAAGTCCCGGCCGGTGGCGAGCTCCGCGACGCGCAGCTGATCACCGATGTTCAGGCCTGAGATGTCCGCGTCGATGCTCTCCGGGACGTTGCTCGGAAGACAACGGACGTGGATCGTGAAGAGCGGGTGCTCGAGCACGCCACCCTCTTTCGCGCCGGGGGACTCGCCCACGAGGTGCACGGGGACCTCGACCTCGATCTCCTGGGTAAGGTCGATCTTCACGAAGTCGGCATGGAGCAGCGTGCCCCGTACCGGGTCGCGCTGCAGCTCACGCGTGATCGCGGTCGTAGAAGTCCCATCGATCTCGATGTTGAGCAGGACGTTGAGTCCGGCATCGGTGAGCAGGGCGGTGACGAACTCCCTACGGTCGACCTCGATGGCCACGGGCTCCATGCCCTTGCCGTAGACGACCGCCGGGACCCGGCCGGAAGCCCGGGCGCGGCGAGCCACGCCCTTGCCAGAGCCCTCGCGTTTGATCGCTTTGAGACTTACTTCGGCCACAGATCTACCTCATTGAGTACGGGGGAAGCAGGCATTCTAGCGGTTCTTTTCACCTCTCGTCGCTCCAGGCGCGACGCGCTGTGATCTCGCTCACGACATTGTCTCGATCCGAGTGCCAACTTGCCAGGGATGGTCCCCATCCCTGGTCTGCTGGATCTCGCAACCTCCCAATTCGGAGTCGTTTCGAGAGACCAAGCGAAATCGCTTGGTCTCTCAAAGGATCAGCTTTACCGCTAACGCGCGCAGCCTTCTGGCGCCTCGTCATGCCTGGTGTTTTCATCGTCAACGGATTTCCCGAGTGCCTCGAGCAACGTGTGCACGCCGGAGTCGCTTGGGCCGGCCCCGTTGCCGTCGGGTCACATCGTTCCGCCGCGACGCTTCTCGACCTCGATGTTCGCTACGACATCGCGGACATCACCGCTTCGATAAGGAAGAACGGTGTTCCCGACAGCTTGGTGCTGCACAGATCCGCACTTGCGACCGGCGATCGAACGAGAGTGAAAGGGATCCCATTGACGAGCGCGAGCCGTACCTTGCTTGATCTCGGTGCCGTTGCATCGCGTGACGACCTTGAGCTCGCGCTGGAAGCGGCTCTGAGAAAGCGGCTCACCTCGATACCGACCATCCTCAAGAGGCTGGAAACGAACGGTCGAGGCAAACGGGGTGTAGCGAAGATGCGTCAACTTCTCGCAGTACGCGGCACAGATCCAACCCCGACCGGAAGTTTTCTAGAGACTCGCTTCGCTCAGTTCGCGCGGCGACATCGACTGCCACAGATGACGCGCCAGTTCGAGATCTTCGATGGACCTCGATTCATGGCGAAGGTCGACTTCGCGATCCCGGAAGCACGGCTTGCCATCGAAGTCCTCGGCTATCGGTGGCATTCGGGGCGGAAGGATTGGCATCATGACTTCGCGCGCCTCACTCGTTTGGCGGAGACGGGATGGCGAGTGATGTTCGTAACAAAGGAATCGCTCGCGGCTCCCCGAGACCTCGCCCAAAAGATCCGGCGAGCGCTAGGTCAAGCTCAACTATTCACCTAACGTCGCGCTGAGAGCGATGGAACGCGAGAAGAACGTTCTAGGGCTGGTTTTCGCCGTGGAAGAGTTCGGAGACGGAGCCCTCCTCGAAAACGGCTTTGATCGTCTCGGCGAGGACCGATGCGATCGATAAGACGACGATCTTGTCGATCTGCTTCTCCGAGGGGATCGGAAGTGTGTTCGTGACGAGGAGCTGCTCGATCTGAGAGTTCTTGATTCGATCGATCGCCGGGTCCGAGAGGATCGCATGGGTCGCCGCGGCGTAAACCTCCCGCGCTCCGGCCTCGAGCAGGATCTCGGAGCCGTTGACCAGCGTCCCCGCCGTGTCGATCATGTCGTCGGCGATGATGCAGGTCTTCCCTTCGACCTCACCCACAACCCCGACCGTTTCGCTGATGTTCCGCTTGTCCCTACGCCTCCGCTTGTGCAAAAACGCGACCTCACCGTGGAGATCGTGGAACTCGCTCAGATGTTGCACCCACTTGTCGGCAAGCCGGACGCCGCCGGGATCCGGGGATACCACCACGAAGTCGCCGTCGATGACGTCGGTGAAATAGTCAGCCAGCATGGGGACCGCGGTCAGGTGATCGAAGGGAACGTCGAAGAAGCCCTGGATCTGTCCCGTGTGCAGGTCGACAGAAACCATCCGATCGACTCCCGCTGCGGAAAGCATGTCGGCCATCAGTCTGGCCGTGATCGGTTCTCGCCCGCGCGCCTTTCGATCCTGCCGCGAGTAGGGATACAGCGGACAGATCGCGGTGATGCGCTTCGCGGAGCCTCGCTTGAGCGCGTCGACCATGATCAGTAACTGCATCACGTTGTGATCGACCGGATCGCAGATGCTCTGGATCACGAAGGCATCGCAACCTCGCACCGATTCCTCGAAGCGCGCGTAGCTCTCGGAGTTCGCAAAGGTCTCTATCTCGACTTTGCCGAGCTTCATGCCGAGGTGATCGGCGATCTCCTGAGCTAACTCGGGATGAGCCGTTCCGGAGAACATCATCAGACGCTTCTGGGTGGGAAGCTGCACGGACCTATCCTCCCTCGTTCCCGTCGGGCCGTCCTGGTTTCTTCCCCATCTTGTCGCCTTTGCCCTCGACTATCCGTGCGGGAACCCCGATAGCCAAAGCATCGTCGGGAACGTCATCGCGCACGACCGAGCCTGCTCCCGTTGCGGCTCGCTTCCCGACACGCACGGGTGCGACGAGCATCGTGTCGGAACCGATGTAGGCGTCATCGTCTATGACCGTCTGGTGTTTGTCCTGCCCGTCCCAGTTGCACGTGATCGTCCCGGCCCCCACGTTCACGCCGGATCCGATCTCGGCATCCCCGAGATAAGCAAGGTGATTCGCCTTGCTGTCGTCCCCGATGGTCGCCGCCTTTGTCTCGACGAAAGTACCGATGTGGGCGCGGGCTCCGAGGCTCGTGCCGGGTCGTAGCGAGGCGAAGGGGCCGACCGACGCCTCCTCTCCGACGGTGGACCCGCGTACTACGGCATACGAGATGGAGGCACGCGCCGCGACCGACGAATCGACGACGCGCGCATGCGGCCCGATCTCCGCACCCGACCCGATCGAGGTTGCGCCCTCCAGGAACGTGAACGGCCGGATGACCGCGTCGTCGCCGATATCGACGGATGCATCGATGTATGTCGTTGCGGGGTCGACGATGGTCACTCCTTCGGCCATCCAGCGTTCGCACGTGCGTTGCCGGAAGGCGGCCTCGACGCGCGCGAGATCGGCGCGCGAATTAACGCCGTGCGTCTCCGCCGCATCCGTCGCGACGGCCATTACCTCATCGCCCTCCGCCGCCATCAGCCCGACAACGTCCGTGAGGTAGTACTCGGTCTGCGCGTTCTCGGCCCCAACCTTCGGCAGCGCCGCTTGCAGACGCTCGAGCTCAACGACGTAGACGCCGGCGTTGATCTCGTCCAGCGCACGCTGACGCTCGTCGGCATCGCGGTCTTCAACGACGGCCTCGACCCGGTCCCCCGCGCCTCGGACGACTCGCCCGTAACCCGTCGGGTCGAGAACGCTCGCGGTCAGCAGCGTCAGGGCGGTCCCGCGCTCGCGGTGCGCCGCAAGCAACGACGCGAGGGTGGCGCCCGTCACCAGCGGCGTGTCGCCGGGGACGATCAGCACGGTTCGTATCTCTGCGGGTAATGCCTCGAGAGCGAGGCGCGCGGCATCGGCCGTGCCTGCGGGCCGTTCCTGGACGACATACGTGATGTCCTCGGACACGTGTGAGGCGACCGTCGTCCGTATCTCGTCAACGCGCGGTGACGCTACGAGAACGGTCGCGGCGCGCTCGATACCGGCGAGAGCCGCCAACACGTGCACGACGAGCGGCTTCCCCGAGACCTCATGCAGGACCTTCGGTATGGCGGACTTGAGCCGCTTGCCGTCGCCCGCAGCCAAGATGATCGCGGCAACCGAAAGCGGTGCGTTCGGCAGCGGTCCCTCCCCTCCGGTTGGTTGGTCGGTTGGCGAGCTGCCCCGCCTAGACTCGAACTAGGACTTTGGGTACCAAAAACCCACGGGCTGCCACTTACCCCACGGGGCACTGGAACCCATACTAAGGAGTCAATCGACGCGCTCAATGCACGACGAGCGGCTGTGGACGACCCGCACCCAGTCGAATCGCTCCTCGACGCGACCGGCTATGGAACGAGCATGTTGTTCGTCGGACGCGATCCCGAACAATGTCGGGCCCGAACCCGACATAGACGCGCCCAGCGCGCCCGCATCGAACAACGCGTCCTTGTTCACGGCGAGCTCAGGCATCAACGCGAACGCGGCGCGTTCGAGGTCGTTGTGAAGTAGGGACGCCACCTCTTCCAGATCGCGCGCACCCAACGCGAGTGTCATGGACGCGCTCCGCGGTCCCTCGTGCCCACCGTGCATCTCGTCCCAGACGTCGTAGATGGTGCTCGTGCTGAGCGACCGATGAGAGCCCCCGAGCACGAACCAGATCTCTTCGGGCGCGGCGAGTTGCGTGAGCTTCTCGCCACGTCCCGTGCCGAGGGCCGTTCCGCCGTCGAGGCAGTACGCCACGTCCGATCCGATCTCGGAGGCGAGCCGATGGAGTGTGGCCCGATCGCCACCGTGGCCCCAGAGCTCTGATAGCACGACGAGCGTACCGGCGGCATTGCCGCTGCCCCCTCCCAGTCCGGCACCGATGGGGATGCCCTTCACGACGCGCACGTCGACCCCGCTCCCCGGATCCTTAATCTCGACGAGAGCCTCGGCTGCACGGGCGATCAGGTTGTTCTCGGCATCCGGGAGTTCGCCCACGATCGTCGGCGCGAATCCCATGTCGACACTGATGCCGGGGGTCGAGCGCGGCGAAACCTCGATCTCGTCATAGAGGTCAATCGCCTGCAAGATGGTCTCGACCTCGTGGAAGCCATCGGGCCTTGAACCCAGAACGCGTAGAAAGAGATTCACCTTGCCATGCGTGCGGATACGCACGGCGGTCTCAAGACTCATCCCAGTTCCCTCCCGATCGCCACGAAACCCTCCAACCCCACCTCTTCCGGCCGCGCACCGGGATCGATCCCTGCCTTCGACAACGCCGCCATTGCTTCCTCCGGCGATCCGGCGATCGCGGCCAGCGAGTTCCGCAACGTCTTGCGGCGCTGTGCGAAAGCCGCTCGCACCACCCGGACCAAGATCGCGTGCTCGACGGCAGCTCGCGTCTCGTGACGCACGATCCTCACGAGCGCCGAATCCACCGCCGGAACGGGGAAGAAGGCTCCGCGTCCGATCGTGCCCGCGACCTCGGCTCGACCGAAGTATGCAACGAGGACGCTGGTCTGACCGTAGACCTTGGAACCTGGCCCGGCAGCCAAGCGCTCGGCCACTTCCCTCTGCGTCATCACCACCAAGCGGTGGACCTGAGGCGCGCTCTCGAGGATCCTCAGGACCACCGTGGCGGCGATGTTGTAGGGAAGGTTTGCAACGACGACGGTCGCATCGAACGCCGCGAGCTGGGCCTCCAAGGCGTCGGCGTGGTGGACGGTCACGTTCGCTGCGCCCCCAACTGTCTCCTCGAGCGGGGGGAGCAGCCGGCGATCAATCTCCACGGCATCGACGTGAGCCGCGGCCCCCGCGAGGCCCACCGTCAAGGAACCGCACCCCGCGCCGATCTCAAGGACGCGATCGGTGGGTTGGATTGCCGCCGCGCTGATCACCTTGCGGATCGTGTTCGGGTCGATGACGAAGTTCTGGCCGAGCGAGCTCTTCGGCGTCACGCCATGGCGTCTTAGGAGCGAGCGGACCGCTTTGCCGCCTAGTAGCTCGGTATTCACGGGACGAGCGCAAACAGCCGTCGAGCGTTCTGCGAGGTGCGCTCGGCGAGCGCGTGCGGGTCGATCTGAAGCGCGCGCGCAAGCGCATCACCTACGAACGCGACGTTGCGCGGTTCGTTGCGCTTGCCGCGATGGGGTTCCGGGGTCAGGTAAGGCGAGTCCGTCTCGACGAGGATGCGATCCGGCGGAACGTCGAGCGCCGCGGTACGCAGATCCTGTGCGTTCGCGAAGCTGACGTTGCCGGCGAAGGAAACGAAGGCGCCGAGGCGAAGCGCGTGCTCGAGCGCGGCACCATCACCCGACCAGCAATGGAATACGAAGCATTCGGGGGGGCCGACGTTGTCCAACACGTCCAGAGCAACGTCGATGGATGCGCGCGTGTGGATGATCAGGGCCTTGTCGAGACGCTTGGCCAGCGCGATGTGGTCCTCGAACGCGTTCTTCTGCACCTCAAGCGGAGCGTCGGCCCGGTAAAGATCGATCCCCGACTCACCGATCGCGACGACGTTGGGATCGCGCGCGAGACGGTCGATCTCCTCGGCGGCCGCGGCATCCCACTCGAGGCTCGAATTCGGATGCACTCCAACCGCGGCGTGGACACCCTCGGCCTGCGCGATCTCGACCGAACGTCTCGAGGACGCGACGTCTATGCCGGCGGTCAACACGTCGCTGACGCCCGCGGCGCGCGCTCTCGTCAAGACGTCGTCGAGAGGAACCTCCTCCTCACAGATGTGGAGGTGGCAATGCGAGTCGAACCACATGGCTAGCGCTAAGACTCTGCTTCGTCGAGGCGCGGGAAGAGGGGGTCTCCGGTCCGCACCTGGGCCCCCGCGACCAGTCGCCCCCAGCCCATCTCGTCCTCGAAAGAGCGCTCTTCCACGC
>JALZEA010000024.1 GCA_030862265.1 Actinomycetota bacterium
AGGATCGGCGATACCGCACCGGATTTCGAGGCGGAGACGACGGAAGGCCCGATCAGCTTCCATGAGTGGATCGGCGACTCGTGGGCAGTCCTTTTCTCGCACCCGAAGGACTTCACGCCGGTCTGCACGACCGAACTCGGCTACATGGCAAAGATGAAGCCGGAGTTCGACCGCAGAAACGTGAAGATCATCGGCCTCTCCGTCGACTCGACCGGTGACCACGAGGCCTGGGCGCGCGACATCGAAGAGACGCAGGGCCACGCGCCCAACTACCCGATCATCGGTGACGACGAGTTCACCGTGTCGAAGCTGTACGGCATGCTGCCTGCGGGTGTCGAGGGCGATGCAAAGGCCCGAACCCCGGCTGACAACCAGACCGTCCGCAACGTCTTCGTCATCGGACCGGACAAGAAGGTCAAGCTCATGCTGGTCTACCCGATGACGACCGGGCGCAACTTCGACGAGGTATTGCGGGTGATCGACTCGCTGCAGCTGACCGCCAAGCACAAGGTCTCGACCCCGGTCAACTGGAAGCAGGGTGAGGATGTGATCATCGCCGGTTCGGTCTCCAACGACGAGGCCAAGGAGATCTTCGGCGAGTGGCAGGAGCCGAAGCCCTACATGCGCATCGTTCCGCAGCCGCGCTGATCTACGAAGCCTGCGCGCCCCCCGACGGGGGCGCGCAGGCTCTCGTGTCCCTGACCCGGGCGCGGGTTCGTACCCTCGTCGCGCACGAGGCGCCGACGGCCGAAAGCGAGGAGATGATGGGCCGGATGGCGGGGAACTTCGACCTCCTCGTCGGGTGGCCCGAGCGTCCCGAGCGAACGCTCGCCAGTGCCTCGCGTTATCGTCCGCTCGAGTGCACAAGAAGCACGTTGTGATTCTCGGCGCCGGCTTCGCTGGCCTGGAGCTCGCGGCGCGACTCTCCGACTCGCTCGCCGACGAGGTCCGCGTCACGCTCATCGACCAGAACGACGCCTTCAGCTTCGGATACTCGAAGCTGGACGTCCTGTTCGGGCGGAAGGCCACGGTGGACGTCCTGCTCCCCTACGACGAGATCGCGAAAGAGGGCGTCCAGTTCAACCGAGAGTGCGTGACGTCGATCGAACCGGAGACACGGCACGTCACCACCGACCGGCAGTCGTACGACGCCGACGTCCTCGTCGTCGCGCTGGGAGCGGATTACGACTTCGCGGCCACTCCCGGGTTCGAGGAAGGCGGTTTCGAGTACTACTCGCTCGCAGGCGCCGAGCGAATGCGCGACGCGCTCCCCGAGTTCGAGTCCGGGACGATCCTCATCGGGATTCTCGGCCAACCGTTCAAATGCCCGCCCGCTCCCTTCGAAGGCGCGCTGCTACTGCACGACTACCTCGTGCAGCGCGGGATCAGGAAAGCCGCGGAGATCCGGGTGATAGGCCCGATGGCGGCGCCGGTCCCGATCGCGAAGCAGGTCTCTCAGAGCATTCTCGACGCTCTCAGGGAGCGAGCGATCGAGTACGTGCCGAACCAGCACATCACGGGGCTCGACACGCGAACCAAGAACGCGCGGCTGGCGAGCGGCAGAAGCGCCCCCTACGACCTGTTCGTCGGGATTCCCGTCCACCGCGTCCCTCAAGTTGTGGAAACTTCCGGCCTCGCGGTCGATGGCTGGATCCCCGTCGACCCCACCAACCTCGCGACGCGGTTCGCGGACGTGTACGCGGTCGGCGACGTCACGGGCGCTCCGGTCGCGAAGGCAGGTGTGTTCGCGGAGTCTGCCGCCGCAGTTGTGGCCGACGACATCGCCGCGCGGCTCCGCGGCGATGTGCTGCAGCGGCCGTGGGATGGTGCCGGTAACTGCTACATCGAGTTCGGCGGCGGAGCGGTCGGCAAGGTCGAGGCAAACTTCCTCGGCGGGCCGACTCCGACTGCGCGGCTCGTCGGGCCATCGCCAGAACTCGCCGCCGACAAGGAGGCGTTCGGCGCGACGCGACGCGAGCGCTGGTTCGGGCGATCCGCCTGAGGCTACGTCGACCGAGCGTGACCGCCGGCCCCCGCCCGGCGGCCACAAGCGTCAGGGGGCGGATCCGCGCGGCCCAGGTATGGAGCATTTATGGAGCCCAGCAGGCGCAACCAGTGGCAATCAGCCGCAAATCGCGGGGCGCCGAAACCCGAAGAAACAAGCCATATCCGTTGCCGTGCGATTGCGACCCGTTGCCTGAGACGTCAAATGGTAAGGAGGGGGTCACACCTCCGCCTTGCAACGACCGTTCGAGCAGGAGTCGAACGCCCCCCTCCGGCTTTTCCGATGCATCAGCGCGGGCAGCAAACGGGCAGCAGGCACCTGTCGGCCGAGCGGAAGGAGCGGACCGAGTCCGAGGAGCTCTATGTCGGCGGCGATGATCGACTCCAGTCGCTCCTCACTCGCGAGCGCGGAAGAGACAACCGGCCCAGCGCGGTCACTCTCGAGGCGCCAGAGGTGCATCTCCAGCGGCACGCATGAGAGCCTCATAGGCATGCGGTTTGAAGCTCCGCGGCCCGGCCGCCGACAGATGCACTTTTACGCCAGCAGTCATGCGGCGAGCGCCTCGAGGTCCGGGGCAGAATGTCGGCTTCGCTCCGAAGATGGTCGCAGCGTGCCCGCCGTGAATACAAGATGGCGACCCCACCTCCCGCTTGCCGAGTACTTCGGTTAGGTGCTACTACAGCTTGGTCCGATCAGCGTTCGTGCCTCGCCGAGTCGGAGCTGATAGCGACCGCGGAACTCCTGGGCCGGGCGAGTAATGTCGGCGACCCACTCTCCCCAGCTG
>JALZEA010000030.1 GCA_030862265.1 Actinomycetota bacterium
CATCAGGTACTCGCCCGCGGGGGACTTGGCCGGGATCGCGCCGGCGGGGGAGATGTGGTCCGTCGTCACCGAGTCGCCGACCTTGGCAAGCACGCGTGCACCGGTGATATCGGTGAGTGGCGGCGGCTCGTCGCCGAGATCGAGGAAGAAAGACGGCTCACGCACGTAGGTCGAATCCGGATCCCATTCGTAGAGCTGGCCTTCGGGCGAGGGCAGCTTCTGCCAATCCTCGGTCCCCTCGTAGACCTTGGCGTACTCCTCGGTGAAGAGCTCGCTCTTGACCGAGCTCATCGCGTCGGCGATCTCCGCCGGGGTCGGCCACAGGTCACTCAACATCACCGGATTGCCGTCCTTGTCGGTCCCGAGCGGGTCCTTGGAGAGATCGATGTTCGCGGTGCCGGCGAGGGCGTAGGCGACGACGAGCGGCGGCGATCCGAGGTAGCTCGCTTTCACCTGCGGATGGATGCGGCCCTCGAAGTTGCGATTGCCGGATAGCACCGATACGACGGCGAGGTCGTGTGCGTCGACGGCCTCGGCGATCGGCTCCGGCAGGGGACCGGAATTACCGATGCACGTTGTGCATCCGTAGCCCACGACGTTGAACCCGAGCTCGTCGAGATAGCGCATCAGGCCCGAGCCCTCGAGGTATCCCTTGACCACCCGCGAGCCCGGCGCGGTCGAGGTCTTGACCCACGGTTTGCGTTGCAGACCCCGCTCGATCGCCTTCTTGGCGACCAACGCCGCGGCCAGCATCACGGATGGGTTGGAGGTGTTCGTGCAAGAGGTGATCGCGGCGATCACGACGTCGCCGTTGTGGAGGTCGAAATCACGTCCATCGATCTCGGGCTCGAGCGTTGCGTCGACTTGCGGTTGCGCTCCGCCTTCGTTGTCCATGCGAGCGGCATCGATCCTGACGCCGCTGTTACCAGTCGCGGCGTGCTCCTCATAGACATCCGTGAAGCTCTTCCACACGCCGGACAGCCCGACGCGGTCCTGGGGACGGCGCGGGCCCGCGAGCGACGGCACGACGGTCGTGAGATCAAGCTCCAAGGTCTCGGTGAACTCAGGGTCGGGCGTCGCGTCGGTGCGGAACATCTCCTGTTCCTTCGCGTAACGCTCCACGAGATCTATGAGATCGGCCGGCCGCCCCGTCAGACGCATGTAGTTCAGGGTTTGCTCGTCGATCGGCCACAGCGACGCGGTGGCGCCGAACTCCGGCGACATGTTCGACAACGTCGCGCGGTCCGACACCTGCAAGCTCGACAGTCCGTGTCCGTAGAATTCGACGAATTTTCCGACGACGCCGTGGTTGCGCAGGATCTCCGTCACGGTCAGCACGAGGTCGGTGGCGGTCACTCCGATCGGGAGCTCCCCGGTCATGCGGAAGCCGACGATCTTCGGAGTGATCAGCGGCATGGGTTGGCCGAGCATCGCGGCCTCGGCTTCGATGCCGCCGACCCCCCAACCGAGCACCGAAAGTCCGTTGACCATCGGTGTGTGTGAATCGGTGCCCACGAGCGTGTCGGGGATGGCGACGTCGCCGTCGAGATCGATCGTCTGCACCACCTTCGCGAGGTGCTCGAGGTTCACCTGATGCACGATCCCCATGCCAGGCGGCACAACCGAGAACCCGCGGAACGCCTGCTGGGCCCACCGCAACAGCGAATAGCGCTCGTGGTTGCGTTCGTATTCGCGCTCGACGTTGAAAGCGAATGCGCGGTCCGACGCGAAGGCATCGACCTGTACCGAGTGATCGATCACGAGATCGACAGGAACCTGCGGATCGACCTTTGCAGGATCGCCGCCCTCTCGCTTCATCGCCGAACGCATCGCGGCGAGGTCTACGACCGCCGGCACTCCGGTGAAGTCCTGCAGCAGCACGCGCGCTGGGGCGAACGCGAATTCCCTGTCCTCCAGTGGCTTGCGTCCCCACATCGAGAGGAAGCGCACGTCGTCCTCGTCGGCGTGCACGCTCAACGACAGACGGATCAAGTTCTCGAGGAGCACCTTCACCGTCATCGGCATGCGGTCGAGCTCGACCTCGTCGAGCGCGCTCAACCGGTAATAGTCGAGCCCGGTGTCGCCTAGGGCGCTACGAGAGCCGAACGGATCGGCTACCACGGCAGATCGGCGAGAGCGTCGCTGAGGTCTTTGCGGATGCCGGTGATGAAAGGTGTTTCTTCGTTGACGTAAAGGCGCGACTCGTTCGCGCGCAACGCCCGGATCAACTCGACGAGACGATCGACCGAGTCGGCCTCGAATGCGAGGATCCACTCGTAATCGCCGAGGCCGAAGGCACTCGTCGTGTTCGGTTCGACGTCGGGGTACTCCCGTCCCAGTTCGCCGTGGCTCCGCAGGTGCTTTGCTCGCTCTTCGGGGTCGAGCAGGTACCACTCCGGGGTGCGCACGAAGGGGTATACCGAGACGTACTTCCGAGGTGGTTTCGACAAGAACGCGGGGACATGATCGGGCGCGAACTCAGCCGGGCGTACCAGGCCGAGAAACGCATGGGTCTGCACGCATGCCCGGCCCAGCGACGTGCGCTTCAGCGCCACGGTCAGGTCTTGGATGTCGTCCACACTCGGGGCGACGAACCAGAACATGAGGTCGACATCGGCCGAGAAGCCGGCGGTCGAGTAGACGCCCCGCACCGTGACGCGGTCGGCGGAGTCGTCGAGAACCTGCTGGATCTCCTTGGTCGCGACGTCGCGATCGGCGTCGGCGAGGGCGTCGGGCAGCACCTGGAAGGCCGGGTAAGACGCGAAAACGAGGTCGTCGGTCATCACCTTCGAGCCTACTTCGCGTTCTTTTCTCTTCAGGCACCCATCGCTAGGCGGGGCGACCAGAAAAGAACGAATCGATTTGGTCGGTCGCGCGCTTCGCTTGCGCGATGCATTCGGGGATCCCGGACCCGGTGAGATACGCACCGGCGACCGCGATCCTCGGCGCCGCCCTTGCCAGGTCCTCCCGCACTCCGGACATCAGTTCCTCATGGCCGAGCCTAAACACCGGTAGGCCGCGCTCCCATCGCGTGACGTGCGCCTCGCTCGGGCTCGCATCGATGCCCATCACCAGCGCGAGATCGCGCGCGGCTGCCTCGCTCGCGTTGGCGTTGTCGTCCGGCACCTCCCGGCCGCGGCCCCCGACGAAGCAGCGCACGATCTGAGAGCCATCTGCAGGCCGCGCGTGCGGCCACTTGTGCGAATACCACGTTGCCGCCGTCAAAGTCAGACCGGCCTTGCTCGGGATGAGGACTCCGCTTCCATCGGGTGGGAACGAGAACGTGTGCGGTGGATAAAGCAGTGTCACCGTGGCGCTCGACTCGTAGCCGATGGGAGCAAGGAGCTCACTCGCGATGGGGGCCTCTTCGGCGAGCAAGCGCGCGGTTTCCCACGCCGGCGTGGTGAGCACGACGGCGTCGGCCTCGGGAAGGCTCTCGACGGGAGAGTTCGTGCGCACGTCGGGCAGGCTGGCTGCGAGAGCATCGACCAATCGCGAGAGACCACCGCGCAGCGATACGAAATGCGGCGAGCCGGCGCCGATCTCTCTCTGGGTTTCGCGCAATCCCCGGATGACGCTCCCTTTCGTCGTGGCGATCCTGTGGATCTCGGGGGCTCCCACCTCGAGGCTGATCTCCTCAGGGCGACCGGCGCGCGTCCCCGCCAGGAGGGGATCAACGAGATTCGCGAGCACCTCCCGACCGAAGCGACGCGCCACGAAGCGGCCGATAGTCGGCGCGGCCGCCACCCGACTCTCCCGCAAACGACGGTTGTGTGTCACCTCGGCATGCGCGCGCAGCGCGCCGCCGAACGACAGAAGACCTGCGCGCCACGCGGCCCACGGTCGGACCGGGATCCCGTAACTGAACCCTGCCGGCAGCTTGCGCAGTGCTCCGCCGTGCCAGATATAGGCGCCGAAGACCGCGGGGGAGATCACCTCGTCGCCGAGGCCTACCGCGCGGCACAGATCGAGAGGAAGCTCGTCGCGCGGCAGGAACGAATCGGCTCCCAACTCGACCGCAACGCCGCCGATGGAACCGGTCAACAGCTTGCCGCCGAGCCGGTCGGAAGCCTCGTAGACGACTACATCGTGTCCGCGCTCTTTGAGGAACCAGGCGCACGACAGCCCCGTGATCCCGCCGCCGACGACGGCGACCGATCCCACTACTTGTCTAGAGCGCGGCGCACTACTCCCGCCAGCACATCCAGGAACGCGGGATCGTCGTTGAGCGACGCGGTGCGCACGAGCTCGATCTCGAGGTCATGGGCCAGGGCGGCGGCCTCGATATCGATGTCGTAGAGGACCTCGAGGTGATCGGCCACGAAACCGCAGGGGCAAACGACGACGCCGGGCACGCCCTTGGCGGCGAGCTCCACGAGCACCTCGCAGATGTCGGGGCCCAACCACGGATCCGCCGTTTTCCCTGCGCTCTGCCACGCGACTTGCCAACGCTCGAGTCCGGCCGCGGCGGCGACCAACTGAGCGGTGGCATCGAGTTGAGCCGGGTAGGGATCGCCCTGCTCCAGGATGCGGGTTGGAAGGCTGTGCGCGCTGAATAGCACGACCGCCTCGGCCCGGGTCGCGTCCGTCAGTCGGCTTAACGCGGCGTTTACGCGCTCCGCGAGCAGCGCGACGAAACCCTCCTCGTCGTGCCAATTCGGAATCATCTTGAGTTCCCCGCTCCAGCCCACCTCCGAGGCTGCGGCCCGGGCGCGCCGCTCGTAATCACCGACGCTCATGGAGGAGTAATGCGGCGCTAGCACTAACCCGACGGCGCGCCCTATGCCTTCCGCGTTCATGCGCGCCAAAGCATCGGCGATGAACGGCGCGGAGTGCTTCATGCCCACGTAGGAGGGCGCGCCGACGCGTTCTCCGATGCCGGTGGCTTGAGCCCGTGTGATCTCGCGCAACGGCGAGTGGCCTCCGATCACCCGGTAACGACCGGTCAGTTCTGCGAGGTCGTCCGGTGACGGCGCTCGTCCGCCTCGGATGTCGGTGTAGTACGCCTCGATCTCGTCCAACGACGCCGGCGTTCCGTACGCCATGACGAGCACTCCGTCGGTCATGGACGCCAGTCGTGCACGAGATCCACGAGCCGCGCGAGCACGTCGGGATCGGTGTTGGGCAACACCCCGTGTCCGAGGTTGAAGACATGACCGGTGCCTCCGCCGCCGGCGAGCACCTCGAGGGCGCGTTCTTCCACCGCGGGCCACTCCGCGAGACACACCGTCGGATCGAGGTTGCCCTGCAGCGCGATCTCGTCCCCGACGCGCCGGCGAGCCTCGGTCAGCGTCACGCGCCAGTCAACGCCGAGGACGTCCGGGCCGAGTGCCGCCATGCGTTCGAGCAGCGCAGACGTGTTGACCCCGAAGTAGATACGGGGAACGTCGAGATCGGCGAGCCCCGTGAGGATTCTCTCGACTGCGGGCGCGACGAAGGCGTCGAAGTCATCGGGGCCGACCGCGCCGACCCAACTGTCGAAGAGTTGGATTGCCTGCGCGCCGGCCTCGACCTGCGCGCGCAGGTAGGCCAGCACCGATTCCGCGAGGCGGTCCATGAGTTTGTTCCAGGTCGCGGGATCGGAATACATGAGCGCTTTCGTGCGCGTGAAGGTGCGTGACGGGCCACCTTCGATCAGGTAGCTCGCGAGGGTGAAAGGCGCGCCGCCGAAACCGATCAGAGGAACGTCGAGCTCGGCGACGAGCGCCTCGACGGCTTCGAGCACGAACGGCACGTCTTGCGCGGGTTGCAGTGGTTGGAGGCGATCCACATCGGTCGCGGTGCGGATCGGCTCAGCGATCACCGGCCCGGTCCCCGGCAGGATGTCGAGGTCAACGCCCATGGCGGCGAGTGGCACCACAATGTCGGAAAAGAGGATCGCCGCGTCCACGCCGTAGCGGCGTACGGGCTGCAAGGTGACCTCGACGGCGAGCTCGGGCGTCCGGCAGATCTCGAGGATGTCGTGGCGCTCCCGGATCGCCCGGTACTCGGGCAGGCTGCGCCCGGCCTGGCGCATGAACCAGACCGGCACGGCATCGGTGGGGGCCGACCGGCAAGCCCTCAAGAAGCGGTCGGCGAGCGGACTCACGCTCGCAGCCTACGCAACTTCTACGACTCACTAACTGCGTATCGACCGCTCGCCGTGGGCGGAGCTCAGACCAGACGGCCTATCAAGTCGACGTATTGCATGAGGTGTCGGGGGCCGAGGAAGTCGTCGCGTACCCGCTCGCGCGCGTTCTTACCGATCTGCTCTGACGCCTCGGGATCGTCGAGCATGCTCAACACGTCCGCCGCGTATTCGGTGAGATCTTCGGGGTCGTCGATCAGCACGCCCGTGACGCCATCTTCGATCTGATCCTGGATGCCTCCGATGCGACTGGCGACCACCGGGCGCCCCTTCCACATCCCTTCGGCGACCGTCAATCCGAAGCCCTCGGCCAGGGATTTCTGCACGATGACGTCGGCGCGTCGCTGCAGCGCATTGACGATCGCAGCGTTCTCTTCGCCGTCCTCCATCGGCAACGTCGCGAGGTGGACCTTGGGTTTGATCTCGTCTGCGAGGGCAGCCCATGCGACGCGAGCTTCTTCGAGCACTTCGGCCCCCTCAGGATCGTCGGCCACCGCCACGACGGACGGTCCTGCGACGATGAGATGGGCGTCGTTATACGGGCCAACGCCTTGCGCGAAACCCTCGATCACGCCTACCGGATCCTTGAGGCGGTCCCAACGAGACACCTGAACGACGAGCCGCGCGTCGGCCGGCGGGGGCGCGCCGCCGTCGTGGAACTCCGAAACACGCTCGACGTGCCCGGCCTGTCCATCGACGCGTGTGTAACGCGCTTCGCCTGCGGCAGGGCTGTCGATCAGCCGCGCGGCGCCAAGGATCGCGGTCACGGCTTCGGGCAAGAGCTCCTGGTTCTTGGGCGAGAACGCGTCGATCGAGGGCGGGATGATCGTGGTCCGTTGGGGATCGAGGCCCTCCCACTCGTACGCCTCGCGCGAGAACACGACCGCGTCGGCATGTGACACGTCGGGTAGGAGGAAACCCCACGCGTCGCGTGCGATGTCGTTCGGGCGATCGAGTCCGACATGGCAGCGCCAGATGACGGTTGCGCCCGTCGCCTTGACCGCCGGGATCAGGCCCGCGGTCTGCGGATCGTGCAACAACACGACATCCTCGCTCGACAAGGCGGCGGTCAATTCGCGTGCATTCGGAGTGAGCGCGGCGTCGTAGATCTTTCGTTCGGCAGCCCCTAGCACCCCGGCGTCTCCGCTTGCGCCGTGCAGGTGGTTATGGATCCTTTTGGTCACCTCGAAGAAGCCGGGGTTGCCCGAGATCACGAGCCATCGGGCGTCGATCTGCGCGCCACGCGCGTAGGCGAGCAGCGAGCGGAGCATCTCGGCGACGCCTCCGCCGTAGGCCGTCGAGTTGACGTTCACGACCTTGCGGCCCTTCAGTAACGCGCGCGCGAGTTGAATCGCCGCGAGGAACGCGTCGTAGCGATCGGCATCGAGGACGTCGCGGAAGCGTTCCGGCGGCAGCGGAGCGATGTCCACGGCGTGGAGCTCAGTCATCAGCAAGCATTATCGCTGCGATGATTGCCGCCCTATGGGTCGACTCTTCGGTACCGATGGCGTGCGCGGCGTTGCCAACCGCGATCTCACTCCCGATCTCGTGGTGGCTTTGGGGCGAGCCGCGGGACGTGTGCTGGCGCCAGACGGCGGCACGATCGTCGTCGGTCGCGATACCCGCCTGTCGGGCCCGATGCTCGAAGGAGCGTTGATCGCGGGACTCGACTCGGCCGGTTGTGACGTGGCGCTAGCGGGCGTCATTCCGACACCGGCGGTCGCGTTTCTCACCATCGATTCCAAAGCACGCGCCGGAGCCGTCATCTCGGCATCTCACAATCCCGTTGACGACAACGGGATCAAGTTCTTCACCGACGAGGGCCTAAAGACCCCGGGCGAAGTCGAAGACCACATCGAGGATGCGATGTCTGCGGTCGACGCCCGGCCCGAAGGCGACTTCATCGGCAACGTCGAGACGATGCGAGACGCGGCAGACCGCTACGTCGCTCATCTCCTGGCTGCGATCGAACGTCCCCTGAAAGGACTGACGGTCGTCCTCGACTGTGCCTTCGGCGCTGCCTGGAGCGTTGCGCCGCGCGCGTTCCGCGAAGCGGGGGCCGAGGTCATCGCGATCAACGCCACCGCCGATGGCTCGCGTATCAATGTCGATTGCGGCTCGACGTCACTTGCGGGTCTTGCGGCGAAGGTCGTCGAGGTCGGTGCCGATCTCGGCATCGCGTTCGATGGCGACGCCGATCGCGCTCTGGCCGTCGACGAGACCGGCAGCCCGGTCGACGGTGACCAGTTGCTCGCGATGAGCGCGCTCGATCTCCGTGCTGCGGGTACGTTGAAGAACGACCTCGTTGTGGCAACGGTGATGGCGAACCTCGGGTTCGTTAAGGCGCTCGAGGCGGCCGGCATCACCGTCGTCACCGCGCCCGTCGGCGACAAGTTCGTGGCTGCCGCCATGGCCGAGCACGGCGCCGTCCTGGGTGGCGAACAGTCCGGTCACCTCATCTTCGGAACCCACTCGACGACCGGCGACGGCTGCCTCACCGCCCTGAAGATCGCCGAGATCGTCGCCGATTCCGATACGACCCTCTCGGAGCTAGCGCACGTCTTCGATGCCTATCCGCAGGTGCTAGTGAACGTGCGCGTCGCAGACCCGACCAAGCTTGATGAGGCGGCGGATTTATGGGACGCCGTCGCGGCGGCGGAACACGCCTTAGGGATCGACGGCCGCATCCTCGTACGTGCTTCGGGAACCGAGCCGTTGGTGCGCGTGATGGTCGAGGCGACGGACGAGACGACGGCGCGGGCTACTGCGGAGCGATTAGCGGAGGCCGTTGAGAAGAGTCTCGGCTAGTCCTTCTTCTTCTGCGGCTCGGGATCGAGGTGCGACAGCCCGTTCCAGGCGAGGTTGACTAGATGCGCTACGACCGCTTCGCGCTTGGGTTTCTTGGCGTCTAACCACCACTGACCGACGAGCGCCACCATCCCCACGAGAGCGCGTGAGTAGAGCGGCGCGTACTTGGCGTCGTAGCCGCGCGACTTGAACTGTTCGACGAGTACGTACTCGACCTGGGCGGCGATGTCGCCCAACAAGCTTCCGAATGAACCGGACGTGCTGACCGCGGGCCGGTCCCGGACCATGATTCCGAATCCCTCGGGCTCCTCCTCGATGTAGGAGAGGAACGAGCCGGCTGCTTGTTCGAGCATGGCGCGGGGATGATCGGCCTCCAGCGATCCGGTGATGCGCATAAGAAGCGATCGGATCTCACGGTCGACGATGACGGCGTAGAGACCTTCCTTGCCCCCGAAGTGCTCGTAGACGATCGGCTTGGAGACGTCGGCGCGCAACGCGATCTCTTCTATCGAGCTCGAGTCGTAGCCCTTCTCGGCGAAGAGCGTGCGCGCGATCTCGATCAGCTGCTCCCGGCGCTCCCGTCCGGACATACGGACGCGGCGCTCGGTAGGTGCTTCCACTCGTTTCGCAGGGGTCAGGAGTCGGCCCGAAGCTTCCCCACGAGCTGCTTCTGGCTGGGACGGTGGACGTTGTACGCGAGCTTCAGTTTCTCGAGCGCCGCGATCAACATTCCGCCCGGATCGATCTGACCTTTACGGATCCCATGGACCGCAGACGTCGGGAACGCATGGTGGTTGTTGTGCCACGACTCACCGAAGCTGATGATCGCGAGCGGCCAGTTGTTCGTCGACTTGTCGGTTGTCTCGAACGGCCGGCGCCCGAAGTAATGACAGATCGAGTTGACGCTCCACGTGACGTGATGCAGAAGGAACACCCTCGCGAGACCACCCCAGAAGAACGCGCTCACGGCTCCGGCCCAAGACTGCGTGACCACCAGCCCGATCACCGCGGGGAGGACCAACGAGACGATCGTCAGACGGCCGAACATGCGATCGATCTTGACCATCATGGGATCCTTGAGCATGTCCGGCGCCCACTTCTCGCGCTCGGTGCGCACCTCATCGGTGAGCCAGCCGATGTGCGCGTGCCACAGGCCCTTGATCGTCCCGAGCAGTCCCTCACGCTCCTCGAGGTGGGGAGAGTGCGGGTCGCCTTCCTTGTCGGCGAAGGCGTGATGACGACGATGATCGGCGACCCAGGAGATGACCGACCCTTCGACGGCAAGCGAGCCACACACCGCGAACGTCGCGCGCACCGACTTGGGCGTGTCGAAGCTGCGATGGGTGAGCAGACGGTGGTAACCGACGGTGATGCCCAATCCCGAAACGACGTACATGGCGCCGAAGAGGGCGAGATCGACCGCCGAGACCGCGCGGCCCCACAACAGGGTGATGGCCAGGATCATCCCGGCGAAGGGCGCGATCGTCAGGATGATGACGGCCATGCGCTGTGCGCGCAGCTGCCCTCGGGTCAATGGCGCGATCCCGGGGATATCCGGGACGGTGGGTGCCGCGATGCTCTGGTCCATGACGCCTCCTAAGGCTGCTCGCTGAACCCGATGGCCGGGCTAACTTACGGTTTCGTAGGTTACGCCACCGTAGCTTTCTGCGCAAGCGGAGCCAGCGAGGGTTCTAGCGGGAGAGCAGGAAGGCGAGCGCGGGGCTCGTGTGCATCTTGTCGACGAAGGACGTCACGAGGGTGCGGTCGGGAAGGATCGCGATGGTGGCGAAATCGAACCGCGCGCCTCCGGAGACGTTAAAGGAGTCCCCAACATTCGCATCGCCGGTTCCGACGTAATAGAGACGCTCGACGCGCACCTTGTCGCGCGTGATGTCCAGTTCGTAGACGAGGTCCTGGTCGGCTTCCTTCGATTCTTTCTTCTCGTTGCGATGCGCGTGGATGGCGATCGCGGCGATCCCGAGCTTCGCGTTGACCTTGAAGTCGTACTCCTCGATGTAGTGCCTCTCGGGAAGCGGGATGCGCATGCTCGTCCAGCCCCGGCCGCCGTTCGACGAGATGTGGTACTCGAACGCCGTGGCCACGCCTTTCGCGTTGCGATCGGGCGAGAAGCGGTGGAGCCTCCCGCGCGAGTCGGCTAGGTAATCACCATCCGGGAACTTCCCGTTCGGGAAGAGGAACGGATCCCAGTCGGCTTCGGGCGCTTCCATCACGAACCCGGTGTCCGAGGTCGGCATCATCGGGAATTGGATGCCGCCGTTCCATGAGAGGGCGCCGATGCCGGGGAGCGCGGAAACCCCCGTCGAGACGTTCGGCTGGACCCAGTCGAGATATGCCGCGGGTTCGAAATCGAGCCAGCGCTCGATCGGCTCTTCCGTAGCGCCTTGCGTCTCGTGCTGGGAAGCCTGAAAGTAGTTGAGGCCGTCGTAGCTGATGTACATGACGTCTTTGGAAGGGAACCCACCCCTCAGGATCGTGATGTATTCGGCCTCGATGGCGCCGAACGTGAACGGACCTGGGATGACCGCGAACCACGGACGGTCGAAGAAAGGCGTCTTGAGCACCGCCTCCGAATGGGTCCACGATTCGAGCTCGGCGTCGTACTTGAAAGCGATCGCGTGGTCGCCGGAGTAGGCATCCCAGGTCACGCCGACGACATCACCCCCGGGCGCGGGCGACAACGCACCTTCACCGCCGACCGTGCGCGATATGGAGCGCACTTCCTTCCACGTCTTGCCGAAGTTGTCGGTGTAGCGGATGTACGAGCCGCCCATGTCGAGCAAGCGCCCGCTCGGAGCAGAGGCGACATAGTTCTCGCAACAGTTCCCGGTGCCGGTGACGACGCGCCACGCCGCTTTGCCCGCGGGCCGACCGTCGGCATCGAAGGTCGGGTAGCTCGCCTCCAGGGCCAGCGCCGAGTAGTCGACGACATTGGCCGGCAGTCCGACGCCTTGCGCCGAAGAGGTCTCCATCGCCGGGATGGCCGCCAGTGCGACCGCCACAAGCGATACGAGCGATTTGCGGGGATTTGTCACCCTTAAGTCTTGGCGTTCGGGGTCCCTTTACCTGCCTGAGACGTATCCTTTACGGGCTGGAAGGAGCAGTAGCCAGGAGCTAGCGCCAGGACTCTGCGTAGGAGGCGGAGAGTCGACGAGGTGGGGGATCTCGAGGGCCCGATAGGGGCTTTTCGGCGGGTGACCCCCGGCTCAGGCCACGGTCGTGACGGTGTCGACAAACCTCGGGGGCGACCCCGGGTCACAAACCGGCGCCGAGGTGGTCCCATCCGGCACATCCTTATCCACTCGCGCCTTTATGCCAGGCGCCCGAGGAATCAGGGGGACCTATTAAATGTGCGGGATCGTCGGATACGTCGGCGACGACCACGCGCTGCCCGTGCTGCTCGATGGCATGCGCAAGCTCGAATACCGCGGGTACGACTCCGCGGGAGTAGCTGTCGTCGACGACGGGAGCCTCACGGTGGCGCGCAAGGCGGGACAGCTCGAGAAGCTCGAAGCCGATCTCGCCGGCAAGAAGATCGAAGGCTCGTTGGGCATCGGTCACACGCGCTGGGCGACGCATGGCGCGCCGACCGATGAGAATGCCCATCCGCATCGCGATTGCACTGGGCGGATCGCGGTCGTGCACAACGGCATCATCGAGAACCACGACTCGTTGCGGGCTGAGCTGATCGCGGCCGGGCACACATTTACGTCCGAGACCGACACGGAGGTCGTCGCGCACCTGCTCGAGGACCTGACCGCGGACGGCAAGCCTCTGCTGGAGGCTGTTCGCGGAGTTACCTCGCTTCTTAACGGCGCGTTCGCGCTCGTCTGTATCGACGCGAAGCAGCCAGATCGCATCGTGACGGCCCGAGCGGAGTCGCCCATCATCATCGGCGCGACCGCGGATGCGGGCTTCATCGCTTCGGGTATCCCCGCATTGCTCGGCTATACGCGCGACGTGGTGTCACTCGAGAATCGCCAGATCGCGGAGGTTACGGCCGGCGCCTACAAGGTGATCGACTTCGACGGCAACGAGGTCGCGGTTGAGCCCGTCCACGTCGAGTGGGACATCGAAGCGGCCGAAAAGGCCGGCTACGAGGACTTCATGCTCAAGGAGATCTTCGAGCAACCCGCGGCGGTGCGCGACACGATGCGCGGTCGCATCGGCGAGGGCGACCTCGTCAGTCTCGACGAGGTTCACTGGGACCAGGATCGCCTTCACCGCATCAACAAAGTCGTCATCGTCGCCTGCGGCACGTCGTTCCACGCCGGCATGGCAGCACGCCACGCGATCGAGCATTGGACCCGCATCCCGGTGGAACTCGACCGGGCGTCGGAGTTCCGTTATCGCGACCCGGTCCTCGACGAGAACTCTCTCGTCGTGGGTATCGCGCAATCGGGCGAGACCGCCGACACCCTCGCCGCGGTTCGCTTCGGCAAAGAGATGGGAGCAAGCGTCGTCGCGGTGACGAACGTCGTCGGCTCATCGATCACCCGCGATGCCGATGCGGTGCTATTCACGCATGCCGGGCCCGAGATCGGGGTCGCCGCCACGAAGACGTATCTCGCACAACTGGTCGGGATGAACCTGCTCGCGTTATACCTCGCCCAGCAGCGCGGAACGATGCCCCAGGACAAACTGTTCGAGACGATCGAGGCGATGCGCAGACTGCCCGAGCAGGTCGAAGAGGTCCTGCAGATCTCCGACGACGTTCATCGCGCGGCGAAGCGCTATGCCGGGGCGCGTGACTTCCTCTTCATCGGTCGCGGGGTCGGACAAGCCGTCGCGATGGAAGGTGCGCTGAAACTGAAGGAGATCAGTTACATCCACGCCGAGGGATATGCCGCCGGCGAGCTGAAACACGGAGCCATCGCGCTCATAGAGAAAGGCGTACCGGTGGTCGGGATCCTCACCGGCTGGCGCATGTACGACAAGATGCTGGCGAACATCGAAGAGGTCCGGGCGCGCGGTGCCGACACGATCCTGATCGCGCCGCGCGGCGACGAACGGGCGCGCTCGCTGGCGAACGAGCTCTTCGAGGTCCCGTCAACGAAACCGCTGCTGTCGCCGATCATCGACACCGTTCCACTGCAGCTGCTGGCGTACTACGTAGCGAAGGAGCGAGGCCTGTCGCCCGACAAGCCGCGCAACCTCGCCAAGTCGGTCACGGTCGAGTAGGGATGCGCCCTCTCCTGTCGCCGCAAGAGATGGCGGCTGCCGACAAGGCCACGATCGAGGCCGGCACGGCCGTAGAGGTCCTGATGGAGAGCGCCGGCCGGGCCGTCGCCCGTGGGGCCATCGACGTCGCGGGAGGCCGCTACGGCCGGCGGGCGGTCGTCGTCTGCGGCAAGGGCAACAACGGCGGCGACGGGTTTGTCGCGGCGCGGGTTATGCGCGCCGAAGGACTCGGTGTCCGCTGCCTATTCGTTGGAGACAGTGATGCCATCGAGGGGGCCGCGCGTCATCACCTTGAGCTGTTCCGCAAACGGGGGGGTTCGGTGGAACCCTTTGAAGCGCGAGCTCTAACCGGTACGGACGTCATCGTCGACGCACTGTTCGGCACGGGCTTTCGCGGCGAGGCCGAAGGACCGGCGGCCGAGGCGATCGACGCGATGAACACATCGGGCGTGCCGATCGTTGCCGTCGACATCCCGTCGGGCGTGAACGGCGCTACCGGAGCGGCCGACGGTCCTGCGGTTGAGGCGATCGTCACGATCGCGATGGGGGCCGAGAAGATCGGCACCGCGATAGGCCGCGGGGCCGCGCTGGCGGGTGCTGTGACCGTCGCCGACATCGGGATAGATGTCCCCGACGCACGCGTAGCGATGGCGCAGAAAGTAGACGTCCGGAACGTCCTGCCTACGCGAGCAGTCGACGCGCATAAGCGCAGTAATGGTGCGGTTGCGCTGCTGGTGGGTTCCGAGGGCATGAGTGGCGCCGCTATCTTGACCGCTCGTGGTGCTGTTCGGATGGGCGCCGGTTACGCGACGGTGGGCGTCACGACATCGGTCGACCCCATCATCTCCGAAGCCCTCCCCGAGGTCCTGACGAAGGTAGTCACCGATGCAGACGTCCTTGGCGCCGACGCGCTCGAATCCTTCAAAGAGGTATTAGAACGCGCCGATGCGGTCGCGCTCGGACCCGGTCTCGGCCAGGGTGCCATGCAGCGCGGTCTCGTCGAGCGCGTACTGCGAGAAGTGCCTTTACCGGTGGTGGTCGATGCGGACGGGTTGAACGTCCTCGCGGGTCACACCGACGCGCTGGTCGAACGCACCGCAGCCGCCGTCATCACGCCGCATCCCGCCGAACTGGCGCGCCTGCTGGAAACGGAAACGGACGCGATCCAGAAAGACCGTCTCGGTGCCGCGCGCGCGGCGGCAGAGCGTTTCGGTTGCGTCGTAGTTCTCAAGGGCTTTCGCTCGATCACTGCGGGTCCGGATGGAACGGTTGTGATCAATCCAACGGGTGGACCGAGTCTCGCGACCGCCGGGACGGGCGACGTGCTCACTGGTGCCGTAGCGGCGCTACTCGCCGGCGGGTCGGAGCCGTTCGATGCGGCATGGGCCGCGACCTACGTCCATGGTCTTGCCGGGGATCTCGCCGGAGACGAAGGCGTGGTGGCATGGGACGTCGCCGAAGCATTGCCGGATGCGATCGCGCTCGTCAGAAGCGAATGAGCTTCACGAAAGCCGAGATCGAAGAGCGCGGACATCCCGTATGGGCCGAGATCGATCTCGGCGCCCTCAAGCACAACGTGAGCGTGATGCGCGACACCGCCGCGGGAGCCGAGGTCATGGCCGTGGTGAAGGGCTACGCCTACGGGCACGGCAACCCCGAGTGCGCGCAGGCCGCGCTGGATGCAGGCGCCACGCGCATCGGCGTCGCGCGTGTCGCTGAGGCCATCCACCTCAGGGAATCGGGGATCGCGGCCCCCATCCACGTCTTTACCGAACCGCCGCCACAGGCGGCGGCTACTCTCGTCGATCTCGATCTCACCGCGGCGATCTACACGACCGACTTCGCCGCGGCGCTCTCCGACGCCGCAACCTCCGCACGTAAGGACGTCCCGGTCCACGTGAAGCTCGACACCGGGATGCACCGCGTCGGCCTTCTCGCCGACGACGTCCCAGCGGCCATCGAACGCATCGCGCGCTTGCCCGGTATCGACGTCGAGGGCGTGTGGAGCCACCTCGCCGTTGCCGACATCCCCGACCATCCCTTCACGCGCAAGCAACTGGAGCTGTTCGACGAACTCACGTCGCGTATCGCTCGTGCCGGCATCGAGATCCGTTTCCGTCACATCGCGAACTCGGCTGCGACCCTGTCGCTACCGGCCAGTCATCTCGATCTCGTGCGTTGTGGCATCGCCATTTATGGCCTGTGGCCGACTGCGCATCTCGCTGACACCGCCGACCTGCGACCCGTCCTGTCGCTCAGATCCCGGATCACCATGAGCAAAGAGGTTCCTGCCGGCGACGCCGTCTCCTACGGGCTTCGCTACGAACTGCGGAAGGCGAGCCGTGTCGTGACCGTACCGGCCGGTTATGCCGACGGCTACGACCGCAGGCTCTCGGGTCGTGCCGATGTACTGATCGGAGGTAGCCGCTACAAGGTCTCAGGAACGGTGTGCATGGATCAGTTCATGGTCGACGTCGGCGACGACGACATCGGTGTCGGCGAGGTCGCCACGTTGATCGGCGCGGACGGGACGAACGCCATCACGGCCGAAGAGCTCGCAGGATTGACCGAGACGATCAACTACGAGATCACCGCGCGCATCCCGTCGCGCGTCCCCCGGGTGTTCCTCGATGGCTAGGCGCAGGGGCCTCCTCGCTCT
>JALZEA010000035.1 GCA_030862265.1 Actinomycetota bacterium
GAGATCTTCTCCTGGCTCATCTTGTCGGGCATCGTGAAGATGCACTTGTAGCCCTTGAGCGCCGCGACGATGGCGAGTCCGACGCCCGTGTTTCCGGACGTGGGTTCGATGATCGTTCCCCCCGGACGGAGCTTGCCCTCCTTCTCGGCGGCTTCGATCATCCGGATGCCGATGCGATCCTTCACCGATCCCCCGGGGTTCAACATCTCGAGCTTGGCGATGAGATCGCATTGCAGGTCGGCGCCCAGATGGGTCATGCGGAGCAAGGGTGTGTGCCCGATCGTGTCGAGGAGCGAGTCATAAACGTCCATGGATGAGCCATCGTCATGCACCTGGAGGACCTGCGCAACTTCGGAGGCCCCGGCGGCGTCTTAAGCTGATGAGAACCGCACCCAAGGGAGCAACCACAAGATGAGAGCCAACGCCGACATCGTCCCACCCCGCCGCCGATTCCCGCGGCCGGGTCCGAGGACCAAGATCGCCCTGCTCGTACTCGGTGCGCTGATGGTGCTGGGGGGTGCCGGGGTTGCCTTCGCGGCTTACGACCACGCCCAGGACTTCGACGGTCGGCTCCTTCCCGGGATGGTCGTGGCCGGCGTCGACGTCGGCGGGATGGACAAGACGGAAGCTCTTGCCGCCGTCGAGACCGCGATCGGCCCGCAGCTCGACCGAACCGTGGAGCTTCGTTGGGAGAAGCGTTCGTGGACCACCACGCCGCGCGAGCTGGGGGCGCGCGACAACTCGGAGGACGCGGTTGCTCACGCCCTCGCGGCCAGCGAGGCTGCCTCCTTCCTCGATCGCGTGCAGATGAAGGTTCTGGGTGCCGAGTTCGACTTCTCCAAAGACATCGCAATCTCGTTCTCGCGCAAGCAGGTGAGGGGTTTCATCGAGGGCGTCGCGTCGGGGTTCAACCGCGAGGCACGCGACGCCACCGTCGACTACTCGACCGGTTGGGTCGAGATCGTGCCGGATCGCACCGGACGCAAGGTGCTCCGCTCGAAAGCGCGCTCGGAGTTGATGACCGCGCTCGAACAGGATCTGGGGATCGTCGAGCTTCCTGTCAAGGTCCTCAAGCCGGAGGCAACGACCAAGGAGTTCGATCAGGTCCTCTTGGTGCGGATCGGCGAGAACAAGCTCTACCTCTACGAAGACGGCGAGATCACCCACAGCTGGCCGGTGGCGACGGGTCTACCCGAATACGCCACACCAACCGGTGTGTACGAGGTCACCGAGAAGCGTTACCTCCCGACGTGGGTGAACCCCTCCCCCGATACGTGGGGTAGTGACATGCCGGCGGAGATCCCACCGGGGCCGGGCAATCCCTTGGGCCTGCGCGCGCTCAACTGGTCGGCACCGGCGATCCGCTTCCACGGAACGAATGCGCTCTACAGCCTCGGCTACAACGCGTCGCACGGGTGCGTGCGCATGTCTAACGATGACGTCATCCAGCTCTACGACATGATCGAGGTGGGCACGCCCATCGTCTCGACCGTGGTGGCGCCGCTCCGGCCGCTGTATGCCTCGGCCCCCGACCCGATCGTTGTGGCGGAAGACGAGGGGGACGAAAGCCCCTCGACCGGCCCGGATGAGGAGAGGAAGAACCGCGACCGAGGCTGACCGCTCCGGCGACCCGCGTCGTCCTGCGTTTGGCGAAGAGGATCGGCGGCTCTCCTACGATTCGTACCTGAGGGTTCCAGAGCTGCTATCGCAACAGCGCCTGCTGTCCGACCCTTCCGCCCACGACGAGCTTCTCTTCATCGTCGTGCACCAGGTCTTCGAGCTCTGGTTCAAGGAATTGATCTTCGAGCTCGCGTCCATCCGGGACTCCATGCAGGCGGGTGACGTCCATCGCGCACGGCATCTTTTGAAGCGGGTGAACTCCATCGAACGCGTCCTGATCGAACAGGTCGAGGTGCTGGAGACGATGTCACCGCAGGACTTCCTGGAATTCCGTACCCACCTCGCGCCAGCGAGCGGCTTCCAGTCCGCACAGTTCCGCGAGATCGAGTTCATCTCAGGGCTCAAGGACCCGCACTACCTCGAACGCCTCTCTCTTGACGACGGATCGCGGGCGCGTCTCGAGGCTCGACTGGCCGAACCGACGTTATGGGACGCGTTCTGCGGGCTCCTGAGTGCGCGCGGGGTACCGATGCCGGCGAACGATCCCGCCGCACGCCGCGCCGGGCTGCTACGCGTCGCGCGCGAGCGCGAGCGCTTCGCCGACGAGTTCTATCTGTCCGAGGCATTGCTGGATCACGACGAGCTGTTCGCGCTCTGGCGCAACCACCATGTCCTCATGGTCGAGCGGCAGATCGGCTCGAAGACCGGCACGGGCGGCTCGACCGGTGCGTCCTACCTACGGTCGACCCTCGACAAGCGCTTCTATCCCGAGCTCTGGGAGCTGCGTTCCTACCTATAAGCCGCGAAGCGCGAAAGAAGCGCTGAGAGCGCGAAGAAAAGCGAGCGCGGGCCCTTGTATCCGGATGCGCGACGCCCCTAAGCTGGTGGGGTACGCCGTAGAGATGAGTAAGCCTCGGCTGAAAGTCACTGCGGCGTACACTTTTTTGCGCCCGTTCCGTCAGCGCGAGGCCCGGCAGAGTTACAAAACTTGCTTAGGTACGGCGTGAGTTACCTAAGAGAATCTCTTGCGGGCGGACGCGAGCGAACCCAGGAAGCGCTCGACGGCGGCGTTGAAGCCCTCAGCCTCCTCGATCATGCAGCCGTGGCCGGTGGCGAACATCTCGAGTGCGGCCCCCGGGATCGCTGCCGCGATCTCCTCGGATGCGAAGCCGGGAACGATCTGATCCATGTGCCCGCCGAGCACCAGTGTCGGACAACTCACCTGGCCCAGCTCGGCCAAGACGTCGTGCTTGTCGATCGCGTCGAGCTGGCCCCGCAACACGTCCACGCGCGGGCGCTCGGCTCCGAGTGATTGCGCCGCCGCCGTCATCTGGTCAACGAGTTCGCGGCCGACCTCGAAGAAGTGGGGCGTGAACATCTTCAGCATCGCCGCGGGCAGCAAAAGACGGTCGTCGAGTTGGAAAATTTCGCGCGACAGCTCGTGTTGGCGACGCATAAATTCGATCGGGCGCGCCCACGTCACCGCGAGTATCAATGCCTCGACGCGGTCGGGATGATCGAGAACGAGACGTTGTGTGATCGCGCCGCCCATCGACACTCCGAACATGACGGCTTTTTCGATCCCGAGATGGTCCAGTAGTCGCACCGAATCGTCGGCCATCTGATCGATGCTCGTCGGAGCGCCGCCGGTGGAGCGCCCGATCCCGCGGTTATCGAAGACGATGAAGCGATGCGTCTTTGTGACGGCGGGGATCTGAGCGGCCCAGAAGCGTTTATCGAGCGAGTAGCCCATGATCCCGAGGACCGGCGAGCCGTCGCCGTGATCGGAATAGTTGAGCTCGAGGTCGCCTAGGTTCGCAGTCGGCACGCTCGGATTATGCCGGGAAAGTACCCGGTCATGTGCGCGAGAAGTATCCGGCCGGATCGCGTAATCTGGGATCCATGCGTGCCGCTCTGCTAGCCCTGATTTCTCTGTTCGTCCTCGCGACTCCGGCGGCCGCGCAAGTGCGGGATCCCTTCGAGCCCGCGATCGCGCCCGAGAGTGCGACGACTACCACGACCACGGGGACGACGGCGGGCACGGGACAACCTGCGGCGCAGCCACCGCCGACCACGGACACCCTCGCCAACACCGGCGCCGACATCCAGGGGTGGGCCGTCGTGGCATTGGGGATCATGGCCGTCGGAGCCGGCGCTCTGTACGTGTTCAGGTTCTACTCGCAACCCCTTTCTAAATAGCCGACGTTCTCGTCGCATATCCGCCGGTTCGTCAGGGCGCGCAGTTACCTTGCCTCCGTGAACCATTGCTCGAAGCCCGGATGCGCTCAGGTTGGAGGTGCCGTCCTGACCTACGACTATGACGCGCGCCTCGCGTTCCTCGACGATCCGATCGGAGATCGGGTTTCGCCGCACGCCTACGTGCTGTGCGTCTCGTGCGCGGACCGTCTCGATCCACCGCGGGGATGGCTGCTCGACGACCGACGTAGCGAACCACCGCTGTTCGTCCCTCATGTCCCCGACGAGGACCTCATCGGTGCTGTAGCCCATGAGCCATCCCGTGAGACGGAGTCCGCCTCGGTGAGGTCCCAGCTCTTTTTCGGGCATAGCGGGGCCTGAAAAGGCCGTTCCTTAGGTAGATTGATTACCTAAGAATGGATCGCAACCTGTTTGCCGAGCTGCGCAGACTCGACCGCCATGACCTCCGGCGGGTCGCGATCTTCGTTCGCGGCCTCCTCCAGGCGATGGGCGACGACTCGGCGACGGACTCGTCGTCACCCGAGCTCGCGGGCGTGACGTACCGCCTGGAGACGGTCCGCTGCGGCAGGGATGGCTGTAAGTCTTGCCCCCACGGCCCCTACTGGTACGCCTACTTCCGGGAGGGCAAGAAGCTTCGCTCCCGCTATATAGGCAGGGACCTGCCGGCCGACGTGAAGGCTGCGCTCGGAGGGCAAACCTACTGACTAGTCCGTCGTGGCCGGACAAATCACCCTCCTAGGCCATGTCCGATTTGGTCCTCAGCGTTCAAGATGGACATAGTTTGGGGAGGAGGGCTGAGATGCGCTGTCCACAGTGCAAGGCAACCGACTGCACCGAGATCGAGCTGAACCTGACCGACGAACAGAGCGTTCAGTTCTTCTCGTGTCGTCGATGCGAGGCGAAGTGGTGGGAACGCGCGGGCGACACGATCGCGCTCGATGAGGTCCTGACGATCGCGGCCCAGAAGTCGCGCAAGGACTGACTCGCCCCCACACATCCGATAACTGACTTCGCGACTAAAAACGACGTCGCTTCCTAGGATGCGGGTACCCGGCGCCTCTGAAACCGTCGTCCGGCAACAGGTGCCAGTTGAGGGGGTCGTGCCGGCCATTGCCCGTCGGCAGAGGATGACCCCTGCCTCCAGACGCTGTCGATGGGATCCGGCTACCGAGCACCCGCAGATCTAGCTTGGACCTCGTAGTGATTATCGCCCGGAGGAGGGGTCGCGCGCTAGGCCGCGTGACCGTTATGCCCGTTGTGTGTCGATACTGGGAGCCGGATCCGGTAATTCTTCTGGCAATTTCACTTCGAGCCGGCCCAGGTGACGGGCAACTCCGATCGTGAACGCCGGTTCGAAACCGGCTTTGCGCACCGATTTCAGCGACGCGGGGTTGTTGTCCTCCACGGCCACCCAGACCCTCGTCCAACCGCGCTGCACCGCGTCGCGGCAGATGCTCGCGAGGGCGAACGGATAGATCCCTTTTCCGCGCGCGCCCGGCGCGGTGAACGACTCGTAGATGTAGCAGTGACCCGTCGGAGGCCGTATGTACGCGCGCAGCTCCCTCGTCCAGGCTTTGGAGGTACTGACCCAGCTCACGTGGATGAGACGTCCGTCCATCTCCACCACGTAACAGCCGGTCGCGTCACTGAGTCGAGCGCGAAACGTACTCGCGGTATCGGTGCCGATGTCGCGCGCATACGCGGGCCCATCCTCGCTGCGAGCGCGTCTTGTTGCGGCGCCCGGTACCTCACGCGGCTCGACGCCGAGTGGATCTGCGGAGAACATGACGAGCGTTTCACGCGACGAGATCGCTTCCCGCGTGCGCTCGATACCGAGAGCGAGAACCTCGAGGGGGCCGCGTCGGCGCGCCCGATGCGCGAGTTTGGCGAGTGATGTTGTAAGCGAAGGGCGGAGATCGGGCAGCGGCGTGTCTAGCTGGCGCGGCCGTGCTGGTGGGCTTTGCGTTCGAGTTCGGTGAGTCCGCCCCAGATCCCGTACGGCTCCTTCGTCTGCAGCGCGTACTCGAGGCATTCAGTCCTGACCTCACAGGTCGAACAGATGCGCTTTGCCTCGTCTTCTCTGATGCGACGTTCGGCCGGCGTTTCGGAATCGTCCAGCCCGAAGAAGAGGACCGCGGGGTACTCGAGGCATGCGGCCCGCTCCCGCCATTCCAGTTCGGCGAGGACGGACGAGATCTCCAGATCCATCTCGATCTCCATCTCCACGAGACAGATGGTCATTCACATCCCGGTTCCCGTCAACGGTGAATCCCAGATTTGGAGCTGGAGGCGACCTTTAGACTGCCCCGACGTGGGCGCCCTCGAGAAGATCTTCAAGGCCTATGACATCCGTGGGATTTTCCCGGAGGAGCTGGACGAGGAGGCAGCCCGGCGTATAGGTGGCGCGTTCGTCCGTTTCTCAGGCGCCTCCAAGGTCGTGGTGGGCCGCGATATGCGGGTGTCCTCACCCTCGCTGTCAGCCGCTTTTGTAGCCGGAGCCACCGCCGAGGGGGCCGGGATCATCGATGTCGGCGAGGTCTCGACCGATGCGCTTTATTTCGCTTCGGGCAAGCTGGACGTGCCGGGCGCGATGTTCACGGCGTCCCACAACCCGGCCCGCTACAACGGGCTGAAACTCTGTGGTCCCCAGGCCGCCCCGATCGGCGAGGAGTCCGGTCTCCTCGACATCAAGAAGCTCGCGTTAGAGGGGGAGCTCGGTGGGGGCCGGGGCGAGGTCGAGTCGCGCGACATCCTTCCCGACTATGCGACCCATTGCCGGGCCCTTATTGACCAGGGCGCGCTGAAACCGTTGAAGGTCGCCATCGATGCGGGTAACGGTATGGCCGGCAAGACCGTGCCGATGGTGTTCGACGCGTTGCCCTTCAAGGTAGTGCCGCTGTTCTTCGAACTCGATGGGACGTTCCCTAACCACCCCGCGAACCCGATCGAAGCCGAGAACCTCGTCGATCTGCAAGCCGCGGTCACGGCCGGTGGTTGCGATGTTGGCATCGCGTTCGACGGCGATGCCGATCGCATCTTCCTCGTGGACGAGAAGAATCAACCCGTATCCGGGTCTTTGACGACGGCTCTGGTCGCCGAACGACTATTGAAGCGACACCCTGGCGAGGCGATCATCTACAACCTGATCTGCTCGTGGACGGTGCGTGAAGTGATCGAGGAGAACGGTGGCCGCCCCGTGCGCACCCGCGTCGGCCACTCATTCATCAAGCAGGTCATGGCCGAGACCGGCGCGATCTTCGGCGGTGAGCATTCCGGTCACTATTACTTCCGCGATAACTTCCGTGCGGATTCCGGGATGATCGCCGCCCTCGTCGTTTTAGAGGCGATGTCGGAGGCCGGCGCGTCGTTGTCCGAGCTCCTCCGCCCGTATCGGCGGTATTCCGATTCCGGCGAGATCAACTCGGAGGTGATCGACCAGCATGCAGCCCTCGAGATGCTGGCCGAGAAGTACTCGGACGGCGAGCAGGACACGATCGACGGACTGACGGTCGAATACGACGACTGGTGGTTCAACTGCCGCCCGTCGAACACCGAGCCGTTGCTGCGGCTCAACCTTGAGGCGAAGAACGAGGCACTGAAAGATGAGAAAGTGAAAGAGGTCCTGTCCGTCATCAGAGGAGAGAGGTAAGTGCCCGTCGACGAGAAGCTGCTCGAGATCCTGGCCTGCCCGAACTGCCGAGGTGACGTCGAATACATCGAATCCGAAGAAGTGATCGCCTGCGTGGGCGAGTGCCACTATCGCTATCCCGTGCGTGACGGCATCCCCGTGATGTTGATCGACGAAGCAGAGAAACCGTGATCGATCTCGATGACGACGCCGCGCTGCGGCGCCTCGATTCAGAGGACGTCCTGGGAGCGGTCGAACGCTTCGCCGAGCAATGCCGCGAGGCGTGGGAGATCGGGCGCGCGGCGACCGGTCTTCCCTCAGGCGACGGGGTCGAAAGCATCGTCGTGCTCGGTATGGGCGGCTCCGGAGTCGCGGGCGACGTCACGCAAGCGGTGGTGGAACCTCGTCTCCCCATCCCTTTCCGCACCATCAAGAGCTACGGACCGATCCCCGAATGGGTCGGGCGCAACACGCTCGCCTTCGCGATCTCGTACTCGGGCAGTACCGAGGAGACGATCGCAGCAGTCGAGGAGGTCAACGCGCGCGGCGCGCGCGTCGTGACGATCTCGTCGGGTGGACCTCTCGCCGATATGGCGACGTCACATGGTCTGGCGCACGTGCGCATCCCGTCGGGACTCCAACCCCGGGCATCCCTTGGGTACCTGACGATGCCGGTCCTCGCCGTGCTTGTGCGGATCGGCCTCGTCCCGGATCTCGACGCCGAGGTCGATGAAGCCGTCAAGGTCCTGAGTGAGATAACGGCCCGATGCCGACGCGATCGACCGGTCGACGACAACCCCGCAAAGGACCTCGCCCGGCGCATCGTCGACCGGATACCCGTCGTCTCGGGCGGCCACGGGCTGGGCGCGACGGCTGCTTATCGCTTCAAGTGCGACCTGAACGAATACGGGAAGGCGCCCGCGTTCTGGAGTTATCTCCCCGAGCTCGACCACAACGAGATCGTGGGCTGGAACCAGCTCGCCGATCTGACGCGTGAGCGCTTCGTCGCCATCCTGTTGCGCGACGCCGGTGACGGGGAGCGCGTCGATACTCGCTTTGATCTCACGCGTCGGCTGACCGAGGACAACTTCGCCGAGGTCATCGAGTTGCGTTCGGAAGGGACCTCGGAGCTGGCACGTATCCTGTCGCTGATACTCATCACCCAGCTCGCCGCGATCTATGTCGGGCTCGCCTATGGGGTCGATCCCGGTCCCGTCGAGGTGATCCAGAAGCTCAAGGCCGAGCTCCGAGATAACTAGGAGAACGACTGTGACGGTAGAGAACGACGTATTGGATCTGAACCTCGCCGATGCCGGACGGCTCCGGATCGAATGGGCCGACCGTCAGATGCCTGTGCTAGCCCGTATTCGAGAGCGCTTCGAGAAAGAGAAGCCACTGGACGGCGTCCGGATCGCGTCGTGCCTTCACGTCACGACCGAAACCGCGAACCTCATGCGCACGCTCGTCGCCGGCGGTGCGGATGTGGCGCTCTGCGCGTCGAATCCCTTGTCGACCCAGGACGAGACCGCGGCAAGTCTGGTGTCGACCTACGAGATCTCGACGTATGCGATCCGAGGCGTGGACGAGAGTCAGTACTACGCGCACATCAAAGCGGCCCTCGATCGCCGTCCGATGATCACGATGGACGACGGAGGAGACCTCGTCACCATGCTGCATCAACAGCGGCGCGATCAACTCGGCGAGATCATCGGTGGGACGGAGGAAACGACGACCGGCATAATCCGTCTCCGTTCGATGGCCGCCAACGGAGTGCTCGGCTATCCGGTGGTCGCTATCAATAACGCCGATACGAAACACCTCTTCGACAATCGCTACGGCACGGGACAGTCCGCCATCGACGGGATCATCCGCGCCACCAACGTTCTCCTCGCGGGTCGTACCGTCGTCGTGTGTGGCTACGGGATGTGTGGGCGCGGCGTTGCCTCGAGGGCGAAAGGCATGGGTGCCGACGTCGTCGTGACCGAGATCGACCCCACCCGCGCGCTCGAGGCCGCGATGGACGGCTTCCGGGTACTTCCCGGTCGCGATGCGGCGAGCCAGGGCGACATCTTCATCACCGTGACCGGCAACAAGCACGTCCTTGGACCGGATCATTTCGAACTGATGAAGGACGGCGCCATCCTTGCGAACGCCGGCCACTTCGATATCGAGCTCGACCTTCACTCCCTACGTTCGATGGCCACGGAGCACAAGACCGTGCGGCCCGAGGTGGAGGAATTCACGCTCGGCGACGATCGCCGCGTCTACGTCCTGAGCGAGGGACGCCTGGTCAACCTCGCCGCCGCCGAAGGTCACCCGGCGTCGGTGATGGACATGTCGTTCGCGAACCAGGCCCTCACGTGCGAATGGATCGTGGCGAACGCAGCGTCGCTCGAGCCGAAGGTGTACGAGGTCCCGACCGAGATCGACAAGGAGGTTGCGCGCCTCAAGCTCGAGACGATGGGCGTGCGCATCGACGAGCTCACCACCGACCAGCGGGCCTACCTGGAAGGCTGGGAAGAAGGCACCTAGCCAGTTGTGGGGTAAGCGCACAAACCGCGCTGACCCCACAACTCTGGATGCGGTAAGCCCTTCGGGCTAACCGCACTGGCCGCGCCGGATAGTGCTCCGCCCCACCGAAACGCAAAATGTCTTAGGCGGTTGCTAGCGTCGACTGATGCTCGGTGGTGTTGTGGATCTGTTCGCTCCGGCGACCTGCGTTGGTTGCCGGAAACGGGGGAGTGCCCTTTGCGCGGCTTGCGCCTCTGATCTTCCTGCGCCGGTGTCGAGCCAAGGGCTTCCTCACCTCGCGTTGGTCGGTAGCCCGTGGTTCTACGAGGGATACCCACGAGATCTGATCC
>JALZEA010000037.1 GCA_030862265.1 Actinomycetota bacterium
GACACGGTGGTCATGTCGATCTCGGGCATGACGTTGACGCGCAGCTTGCGGCCGTTCGTGAAGACGTCGGCGGTCGAGTCCTCGTAGGTCTCGAGGTAGATGCCGTAGCTCGCCGGCGGCTTGGAGAGTTTCTCGATCTCTTCCTTCATCGCGACGAGCTGCTCGCGCGCCTCCTTGAGGGTCGAGGCAAGCTTCTCGTTGTTCGTGCGCGCAGTGCCCAGCTCGGCGGAGGTTTCGGAGAGTTTGCGCTCGAGTTCGTGGATGCGCCGCGGCGCCATCTCGGTCTTGCGACGTGTGAGGGCGAGCTCTTCCTCGAGCAGCTTTACCTGACCCTGCAGTTCGGAGACCTCGCGGTCGTATTGGGAGATCCTGCGCTCGAGCTCACTGTCGGAAACGGCGATCACCTCCCCGTACGACGAAATGCTACTCCCTGCCATTTTGAACGCTACGGTTATCAAAGAGTTACTTCGGCGTTCTCCAGTAACGAATAAATACTTGACTTCCGATGTCCGATCCTCCTTGACCGCGGCGTCCGACGCCCGCCTACGAGCCTTGCAGGGCCTCAGGATCGGCCGGTTTCGACATCGGCGCGAGCTTGCGTGCCGTGATCAAGAAACCTGTGTGCGCGACCATCCGGTGGTCGGGCCGAACGGACTGGCCCTCGACGTTCCAGGTTCTGACGAGACCTTCGAACGTCCTGACCAACGCGAACCCGCCCGCGCGCAACGCCTCGACTGTCTGACTCACCTGCGGGATCGTCGGGAGGTAACTGCAGAAGATGCCACCCGGAAGGAGGGCATCTGTCGTGGTCCCGATCGCACGCCAGGGTTCCGGCAAATCGAGGATGAGGCGGTCGAAGTCGGCTTCGGGGACGTCATCGAAAACGTCTCCGATGCGCAATTCGAGGTTCTCGGGCTTGGCCTGCGAATACCAGGTCGCGATGTTCTCGGCCGCGCGCTCGTGATGGTCTTCGCGCGCTTCGTAGGACACGACGCGGCCCGTCTCCCCCACCGCGCGGCACAGGGCGAGTGTCAGGGAGCCCGATCCCGTGCCGGCCTCGAGGACGCGGGCTCCTTCGTGGACGTCCGCGTACACGAGGATCAGTCCGATGTCCTTCGGGTAAACGACCTGCGCGCCGCGGCGCATCTTCAAGATGTAGTCGGCCAGGGTCGGACGGAACACGAGCACCTTCGTGCCGCCGGAGGTCGTGACCGAGATCCCTGCCGGCGAGCCGATCAGAGCATCGTGTTCGAGGACGCCGTGATGGCTGTGCCACTGCTTGCCGGTGGCGAGAGTGATCAGGTAGCGCCGGTCGCGGGAATCGATGAGCAGCACTTTGTCTCCTGCGGAGAAGAGATGCCCTTGGGCGGTCATCTCTAACTCCTGTGCGGGCGAAGGCCGCCGCCCTCTGCTCGACGCGCCAGAGCCACGGCTTTCGTCTTGCAAAACGAACAACGCGGCTCGCCGTCGTCCGGCCGGATCGTGGGAGCACCGCACTCGGAGCAGGCGACGAGGTCGGTCGCACCCGACTCATCTGCGAAACGGGGCGCGGCCTTCTTGAGGAAGCCGAAATACATCTGCTGCTTCGTGCCGGGCGAGGCCTCCTCCAGCAGCGTGATCGCCTCCTTGTAGCGATGCTGCGTGTTGCCCTCGACGAGCGGGCACTCCTCGACGATGTAGTCGATGCCCCTGAGCAGCGCGTAGGCCGCGGTCTCTCGCTCGGCGATCCGCACGAGCGGTTTGACCTTCCGGACCAAGACGGGTTCGGCCCCCACGACCCGCTCTTCGAGGACGGGTGCCTGGCGGGCGAGCATGTCGGTGTTCCAGTGCAGGACGTTGCCGAACAGGGTCGCGACCTCGTCGTCGAGGTTGTGTCCCGTCACGAGAACCTGGAAGCCCTCCTCGAGGGCTGCCCGATTGAACTCATAGCGCTTGTTCATCCCGCATCCGGAACACGGGACGCGGCCGGTCAACTTCGCCAGCTCCGGGACTGTGTAGCCGTGCTCCTCGGCGAGCGTGCGGACGATCAGCTTCGCCTCCATCTTGTCGGCGAACGTAATGGCCGCGTCCTTGGAGCGATCTGAGTAGGAGCCGATCCCGAGGCCCAGGTAGAAGCCGGTCGCGTCGTAGCCGAGATCTAGCAGTACGTCCCAGATGGCGAGCGAGTCCTTGCCGCCCGATACGGCCACTAGCAGGCGGTCGTCGGTCGAGAACATGTTGAACTCTTTGATCGTGCGTGCCACCTGATTGCGGATGTGGGCGATGAAATGGTCCCGGCAGAATCCCGCGTTGTGGCGCCGGATATCGACGACCGCATGCTCGCGACAGACTTTGCACTTCACTAGCGTGAGCCCCCGGAGAGGACGGGCCGCACCTCAACCTCGTCGGCGTCGGTGAGAGCTTCGTCGCGGGTGAGCAGCGTCGCATCCCGGATCACGAGGACCGCCTCAGGCACTATCCGTAGCTCGGCGAGCAGGGCGGCCACCGTCGGGGGACCGGACACCTCGACGAGGCGGTCGGGATTACGCAGTTTCACCTTCACGGATCCCAGCGTAGTCCGCGGGGCGCGGGGACTACTCGCAGATCGTCGGGGGCCTCGTACCGAGCGTGACCTCGACCGTACGCGTTCCCGTGGGTGATACCAGGACGACGTCCACGGTGTCGCCCGGACTGAGATCGATCAATGTCCGCGTCAGGTCCTCGCCCGACGCGATCTCGGTGCCATCGATCTCCACTATGACCTCACCCTCCTCGATGCCGGCTTCGGCCGCGGGGTCGCCGGCGAAGGTCCCCGCGACGCCCGCCCCGCGGACGTCGGGATCGAGTCCGAGAGCCGTTGCTTCGAACGAGGAGTCGATCGAATCCACCGATACCCCCAGCCACGCGCGGCGGGACTCAGG
>JALZEA010000053.1 GCA_030862265.1 Actinomycetota bacterium
GAACCGGCGGAGGAAGCCGTGACGGAGCCCGCTGCCGCCGAGGCTGCCCCGCCCCCTGACACCGACGGAGCCGCGACCGAGACCGCCGACACTAGGATTTCGACCGATGGCTAAACCCCGCGTGCACGAAGTCGCCAAGGAGCTTGGACTCACGTCCAAGGAGGTCCTCGCACACCTCGAAAAGATCGGCGAGGCCGTCAAGAGTCATGCGTCGACGATCGAGGAGTCGGTCGCCGAGCGCGTGCGCAAGGACCTCGCCAACGGCGCCGCGCCCGCGAAGGCGTCCGACGCGCCCAAGAAGACGAGCGCGCCGAAGACCCCCGCGGCCAAACCCGCGGCCAAACCCGCGGCCAAACCCCCAGCCAAGCCTGCGGCCAAACCCGCCGCGAAAGGCGCGCCGCAACCCAGTGCCGCGCCGGTCGCGAAACCGGCCCCTCCCGCTCCCGCCCCGGCTACTCCTGCTGCACCCGCCCCCGCCCCGGCGGAGGCTGCGCCTGCCGCGGCGCCGGCGGGCATCATCCGCGTCCACCGGGGCATCACGCTCAAAGACCTCGCCGACAAGCTCGAACGCTCGCCCGCGGAGATCGTGAAGATCCTGCTGGGGCTCGGCGAGATGGTCGCCGTCACCCAATCGATGTCCGACGACGCGGTCCTGCTCGTCGCCGAAGAGCTCGGCGCCGACGTGCAGGTCATCGATCCCGAACAGGAAGAGGCCGACGAGGCCCTCCAGGCCGAAGTGGAGGAGGACCAGGGCAACCGCGTCGCGCGGCCCCCGGTCGTCACCGTCATGGGCCATGTCGATCATGGCAAGACGGCGATCCTGGATGCGATCCGTCGCACCGACGTCGCCGGAGGGGAAGCGGGTGGGATCACCCAGCACATCGGCGCGTACCAGGTCCATCACGATTCGCGCGAGGTGACGTTCATCGACACCCCGGGTCACGAGGCGTTCACCGCGATGAGAGCCCGCGGCGCGCAGGTCACCGACATCGCGGTACTAGTCGTCGCCGCGGACGACGGCGTGATGCCGCAAACGGTCGAGGCGATCGACCACGCCAAAGCTGCTGGGGTCCCCATAGTGGTGGCGGTTAATAAGGTCGATAAGCCCGAAGCCGATCCCACCCGGGTACGGCAGCAACTCTCGGACCACGGATTGATGCCCGAAGAGTGGGGTGGCGAGACCGTCTTCGTCGACGTCTCTGCGAAACAGCGTACGAACCTCGACTCCTTGATCGAGATGATCCTGCTCACCGCCGACGTCCAGCTCGATCTCAAGGCGAACCCCGACACGGACGCACGCGGTGTAGTAATCGAAGCCCATCTCGATAAGGGACGAGGCCCCGTGGCGACGGCGCTCGTCAAGCGCGGCACGTTGTTGCCCGGAGACGTACTCATCGCGGGGGCCGCGTGGGGACGAGTGCGAGCGATGCTCGACGAACGAGGCAACCAGGTCGACGAGGCGAAGCCCGGGCAACCCGTCCAGGTCCTCGGTTGGCAGTCATTACCCGAAGCCGGGGACGATTTCCGAGTCATAGAGGACGAGCGCGAGGCGCGCCAGATCGCCTCGGAGCGCGAACAGCACCGGCGCGCCGCGGAACTCGTCTCGCAACGCGGCGTCTCTCTGCAGAGCCTCCTCGCCGCGACGCGCGAGGGTGAGATCCCCGAACTCAACCTCCTGCTGAAGGCCGATACGCAAGGTTCCGTGGAAGCCCTGGATGACCAGTTCTCGCGTCTCGACCAGAGCCTCGTCAAACTCAACGTGTTACGCAAGGGAGCCGGAGGCATCACCGAGAACGACGTCACCCTCGCGCAAGCTTCGAACGCGATCGTGATCGGCTTCAACGTCGTTCCAAACGCCCAAGCGCGTGGCCTCGCGGAGGAGGCGGGCGTCGATATACGCACCTATCGCGTGATCTATCAAGCCGTCCAGGACATCGAGAACGCAGCCAAGGGTCTCCTCGGACCAGAGACACGCGAGGTTCCTCTCGGACAGGCCGAGGTACGCGCGACGTTCCGCGTGCCCAAGCTCGGTCTCGTCGCTGGTTGCATGGTCACCGATGGGACGATCCGCCGCAATGCGAAGGCGCGCCTCGTGCGCGATGGAACTGTGATCTACGAGACGACGATCGCGTCGCTGCGCCGCTTCAAAGACGATGCGCGCGAGGTCGCCGCGGGTTTCGAATGTGGGATCGGCCTGGAAGGTTTCCAAGACGTCAAAGAAGGTGACCTCATCCAGGCCTTCGAGATCCAAGAGGTCGCTCGCTAGGAGTCCGGCCACTCACATGTTCATAGGCGTCGGCCGTTACGAACTCTTCATACCTGAGAGTAGGTCCCTCAAGGACAAGCGCCGGGTACTTAGAGCCGTAACCCAGAACGTCTCGAACAAGTTGCACGTCTCGATCGCCGAGATCGATCATCTCGATAAGTGGCAGCGCGCCGGTCTCGGGGTGAGCTGCGTCGCAGGATCGATCGGACATTGCCGCAAGGTGCTGCAGGAGGTCGAAAAGGTCATCTCGCGCGCGGCTCTCATCGGGGCGGAGATCTCCGATCGTCAGACCACCGTCGTATCTCTCGAGGACATCACATGACGCAACGTACGGAGAAGGTCCAGAAACTCACTCGGCAGGTCCTCGGCGAGCTCATATCCGAGCTCACGGATCCGCGCGTTGGGTTCGCGACCATCACGGCGGTGAAAGTCACGCCCGATCTCCGTCACGCTCGGGTCTTCGTTTCGGTCCTCGGTACCCCGGAGGAACAGGCCGCAACGATCAAGGGCCTGGAGTCCGCCACCCCCCGGCTGCGCGCCGCGCTCGGACACGAGATGCGCTTGAAGTACACGCCCGAGCTCGTCTTCGAACTCGACACGATGGTAGAGACCGCGGGGAGGATCGAAGCCCTGCTGCACAAGATCCACGAGGAGGAGGAGGGATCGTGAGGTTCGACGTCGCCGACTGGGACCGCGCCGTCGCCGCGCTGAAGAAGGCCGACGAAGTTGCGATCGCGTGTCACGTGAACCCGGACGGCGATGCCTTGGGCTCGTTGTTCGCCGCGTCCCTCGGGCTGCAACAACTCGGCAAGAAAACGCACACGACGTGGGGCAGCGCACCGGCGGCGATCCCGTTTGGCTACCAGTTCCTTCCTGGGACCGACGGTCTCGTCCAACCCCGCGACCTCCCGGTTACGGACGTCTTCCTCGCTCTCGACTGCGGTGCCGCGGACCGGCTCGGCTCGCTCGAGCCACTGATGCGCAAAGCCCGGGTTGTCGTCAACGTCGATCACCATCCCGGGAACGATGACTTCGGTACCTACAATCTCGTGGTCACGAGCGTGTCGTCCACCGCCGAACTCGTTACGCGCTTGCTGCAGGACCTCGATGTGAAGATCGATCGCGACATCGCGACCAATCTCTATACGGGACTCGTGACCGACACCGGCCGCTTCCAGTACACGAACTCCACCCCGGAGACCCTGCGGCTCGCGGCCGACCTGCTGGCGATCGGGGTCGACGCGACCGCGATCGCGCAGGAGGTCTTCGAATCGTCGCCGTTCGGCTATCTCAAGCTGGTAGGCCGGGTTCTCGACCGCGCCGTCCTGTTCGAAGACGTCCGTTTCGTGTACTCCTGGCTGACCCTTAAGGATCTTGCAGAGACGGGTGTCGGCATCGACGAGACCGACAAGCTGATCGACTCCGTGCGCTCGACCCGTGCGGCCGACGTCGCCGCCCTGTTCAAGGAGCAGGCCGATGGCAGTTATCGCGTTTCGCTTCGCTCCAAGGGTCCCGTAAGCGTGGGCGCGATCGCGCGCACCCGCAGCGGAGGGGGTCACGAGCTTGCCGCGGGGTTCACCGCGCCCGACGTCGAGACGACCGTCATCGAACTCCGCGAAGAACTTAAGTCGTGACCGACGGGGTCCTTGTGGTCGACAAGCCGGCGGGGATGACGAGCCACGACGTCGTCGATCGCGTCCGGAAGGCGTTGAAGACGAAGAAGGTAGGACACGCGGGCACGCTCGACCCCGATGCGACGGGTCTTCTAGTGATCGGGATCGGCAGAGCCACCCGCTTCCTGACCTACGCGCAGAGCGGACCGAAGCGTTACGCGGCGGAGTCTCGCTTCGGGATCGCCACCTCCAGCCAGGATGCGTCCGGTGATGTGATCCAAAAGAGCGACGGCACCGTCACCGAAGATCACGTGCGCGCCGCGCTCGACGCGTTCACCGGGGAGATCCAGCAGGTCCCCCCGATGGTGTCGGCCGTGAAGGTCGGAGGCGAGCGTCTGTATGCCAAGGCGCGCCGGGGGGAAGAGATCGAGCGCGCCCCACGCGCGGTGACGATCCACTCATTCGAACTGCGCGCTTTCGATGCTGCCGCGCAGACGGCCCGGTTCGACCTCACCTGTTCGAGCGGGACCTACGTCCGGACGTTGATCCACGATCTCGGACAAGCACTCGGAGTTGGGGCGCACATGACGTCGTTGCGACGGACCGAGACATCGGGCTTCTCCCTCTACGACGCGATCGCGCTCGACGCGGTCGCGGAGGACGTCGTGCGACCTTTACAGGAGGTCGCGCGCCTACTGCCGAAGATCAAACTGGATCCCGAACTCGCCACCGACGTTGGCTACGGCCGCGCGCTCCCCGGCGACATCGCTCCCGAACTTGCCGAAGGATCTCCGGCGGCGTTGACGTTCGAGGACGAGCTCGTCGCCGTCTACCGCCGCGCCGCGGACCGTCTCGTCCCGGACCGGGTGGTGTCGCAGTGAAGGTCACCGTCGGCCTGGCCGGCGTTACGGCCGCGCCCCAGGGCGCCGCGGTCACTATCGGCACGTTCGATGGTGTCCACCTCGGTCACCGCGCGTTGATCGCGCAGACGACCGGAGCGGCACGAGAGCAAGGTCTCGAATCCGTCATCGTTACCTGGGATCGCCATCCATTGATGACGTTGCGACCCGAGGCCGCGCCCCCACTGCTGTCCTCGCCCGAACGCAAGATGGAGCTGCTCGCTACGACCGGGGCGGATCGCGTCCTCGTCATCCCTTTCACCGAAGAACTCTCCCACTGGGCGCCCGAGCGCTTCGTCGACGAAGTTCTCGTTCAGGGCCTCGCCGCGCGCGCGGTTTTCGTAGGCGAGGGCTGGCGCTTCGGCCACAAGCGGGCGGGCGACGTCGAGCTCCTACAGAAGCTCGGCGCCGAGAACGGGTTCGTCGCGACACCCGTTGATCTCTCGAGCGGTGAGGGTGCGACGGTGTCTTCCTCGCGCATCCGAGAAGCCGTCGCGCACGGTGATGTCGATCTCGCCGAGAAGTTACTCGGGCGGCCGTTCGATCTCGACGGCGAGGTCATCCACGGAGACGATCGCGGGACCGAGCTGGGATTCCCGACCGCGAACATCGATCTCGACGTTCATCTCGCACATCCCGCGCGCGGCGTCTATGCGGGGCGGGCCCGAGTGGGGGAGTCGTGGTTCACCGCGGCGACGAACGTGGGCGTCAACCCGACATTCGGAGGGGATCCGGAGGTCACGCCGGTGCGCGTTGAAACATTCCTCCTCGACTTCTCCGGCGACCTCTACGGCAACATCCTGCGGGTCGAGTTCTGGGCGCGGTTGCGCGACGAGCTCAGATTCACATCGGTCGCCGAGCTGGTCGCGCAGATGCATCGTGACGTCGATAAGACAAGGAAACTGGTGGGCGGTTAGGC
>JALZEA010000060.1 GCA_030862265.1 Actinomycetota bacterium
GGGATCGACGGTCGGACGTTCGTTCTCGGCGTTGCCAGCCGCTTCGCTAAGGAATTCGTCGAGGGTCAGTACCTCGATGTCTTGCGAGCCGCGATCTCGGCGCATGCGGGCACCGATCTCGACGTGGTGCTGCTCGCCGATGAAACGTTCTCCGACGTCGAGTTCGAGGGATTAGCAGAAGCATCAGAAGCCGACGCTGTCGAACGCCCGGAAGAGCCGATGCCGGAAAGAGTCGCGTTGGACCATCCGCAGTTCCATCCCAAGTACACGTTCGATTCGTTCGTCATCGGTTCTTCGAACCGGTTCGCCCACGCCGCCGCGCTCGCCGTCGCAGAGGCCCCTGCGCAGTCCTACAACCCGCTGTTCATCTACGGCGGAGCCGGGCTCGGCAAGACCCACCTCTTGCACGCCATCGGCCGCTATGTAGGGGATTGTCACCCGGGGTCGGTCATCCGTTACATATCGACCGAGCAGTTCGTCAACGAATTCATCGTCGCCCTGCGGCGCAACACGATCCCCGATTTCCACCGGCGTTACCGGATCGCGGACATCCTGCTGGTCGACGACATCCAGTTCCTAGAAGGCAAAGAGCGCACGCAGGAGGAGTTCTTCCACACCTTCAACGCCCTCTATGGGCGCAGTCAAATCGTGATCAGCTCCGATCGTGCCCCCAAGAAGATCCCCACGTTAGAAGAGCGACTTCGCACCCGTTTCGAGTGGGGCCTGATCACCGACATCCAGCCGCCGGACCTCGAGACGAGACTCGCGATCCTCCAGAAGAAATCGGAGGCCGAAGCCCTCCACGTCTCGCCCGACGCGATGTCCTTCATCGCCGAACGGATCCAGACGAACATCCGCGAGCTCGAAGGCGCGCTCATCCGGGTCGCGGCCTACGCGTCGCTGACACGTTCCGAGCCGAACGCAGAACTCGCGCAGAACGTCTTACAGTCCCTCCTCCCCGATGGCGGGGAAGCGATCGTCACGGCCGACCTCGTCATCTCCGTAGCCGCCGAGTACTTCGGCTGCAGCCCGGACGAGATCCGCTCTTCGTCACGCTCGCGCGAGCTTGTGACCGCGCGTCAGATGGGGATGTATCTGTGCCGGGAGCTCACCGAGCTGTCGCTCCCCAAGATCGGCGAGCGTTTCGGGGGCCGCGACCACTCGACCGTGATCTACGCGAACAACAAGGTTCGCCAGCAGATGCACGAGAACGAAAGGGCCTTTGAGCAGGTCAAAGAGTTGACCGAGCGGATCCGCCAACAGGCCGCGCGTGGATAGTCGGTGTTGCATCGGTGTAACTCTTGGCGTGGGGGCCGAGAGCGCGAAGTCCGCGCGCGGCCCTGTGGGAGCGCGAAGGGATTCCCTCACGTGGCCAACAGACAGATATGTGTCTTCACCTGCAAAGGAAGGCGTTATCCACGGAGTTAACAGGGCCTACTAATACGTATGAGAGAGATATCTCTCTCTTTAGTAAACCTGTGAAGCGAAACACAGCAACAAAGACCTGAAAGATTCAAGATTAGAGAACGGCTCATCGAAAAACGGATCGGAGGACATGACAGATGAAGTTCCGGTGTGAGCGTGACGATCTGCTGGAATCCGTTCAGTTCGCCACTCGAGCGATCTCCAACCGCGCCACGCTCCCGGTGCTTTCCGGCCTGAGGATCGAGGCGGGCGACAACGGTGTGGTCAAGATGGCCGCCACCGATCTCGAGTTGACGATCGAGGCGTCGTTCAAGGCCGGCGTCGACGAACCGGGCCGGGCGATCGTGCCCGGACGGCTGTTCGGTGAGATGTCGCGCAGCCTGAACGCCGGCCAGGTGAGCGTCATGGCTTCCGAGGGTGAGGTCGAGATCGGTTCGGGGAGAGGCCAGTTCCGTGTGAAATCTCTCGCGGCAGACGACTACCCGTCGCTGCCCGTCGAAGAAACGACCGATGACGGTACGCGTATCACGATGGACGGTGGCGATCTTGCGACCGCGTTGTCGCAAGTGGTGCGGAGCGCGTCGCCCGATGAGTCGCGTCAGGTCCTGACGGGCGTTCTGTGGGAACTGGAAAAGGATTCACTGACGCTTGCCGCGACGGACTCCTACCGTCTCGCGGTAGCGACGGTGACGATCGCCGGGGGCCCGGACGAGCTGCGAAAGGTGATCCTGCCGGCGCGCACCCTCCAAGAGCTCGTGCGCGTACTACAGAACGCGGCCGAGCCGAAGCTCTCGACGGTGGTGCGCGACAACCTCATCTCGTTCTCGATCGATCCGGGCGAGGAGAAGGGCAGTGGACTCGGAACGTCCTCGATCAGTTCGCGGTTCATCGAGGGCGAGTTCCCGAACTACCGACAGCTACTTCCTGAGGGGTACAAGAACGTCCTGACCGTGGACAAAGAGGCGTTGATCGACGTTACGCGGCGCGTCGGGCTGCTTGCGCAGAACAACCTTCCGTTGAAGCTGCAGCTCGGTAATGAACTCGAAGTATCGGCGAACACCCCCGACGTCGGAGAGGGCCAGGAGATCATCGACGCCGCCTACACCGGTGAGCCGCTGGTGATCGCGTTCAATCCCCAGTTCCTGTTCGACGGTGCATCCGCGATCAGGGGAGCCGAGATCGTGCTGCAGGCGGGTGACGGCTTGAAGCCGGCGATCCTCAAGGGGGCTGCGGACGATAGGTTCACCTACCTGCTGATGCCCGTCCGGTTGTCCTAAGCGCCTTGCGCGTCGAGCGCCTCGGTCTCGAGGATTTCCGGAACTACGACCGGGTCGACGTGGCCTTCGAGGCAGGTCTCAACCTCATCGTCGGTCGCAACGCGCAAGGCAAGACGAACCTCCTCGAGGCGATCTATTGCCTCACGGGGTTCGCATCTCCTCGGGCGATCGATGCGGTGCTCGTGAGAACCGACCAGGAACGGGCGATCGTGCACGGCGAGGTGACTCGTGGCGGCCGGCCCACGCGGATCGATCTCGAGTTGCGTCCGGGCCGGGGCCGGCGGGCACTCGTGAACCGTGCCGCCCTTCCGAAAGGGCACTCGCTGGGCGAGGTGCTGGCAGCCGTGTTCTTCGGGCCCGATGAGTTGGCGTTGATCAAAGGCTCCCCCGGCGAACGCCGCCGCTTCCTCGACGAACTTGTCGTGAAGCTGAAGCCGGCCCGCGAGGGCCTCCGCAAGGAATGGGAGCGCGTCCTGCGCCAGCGCAACGCATTGTTGCGCGCGGCCCCCGGACGGCGAGGCGGTCCGGTCGACGACTCGCTCGATGTCTGGGATGAGGCATTCGTGAACGCGGGGGCCGCCCTCACCCAGGCGCGCCTTGACGCGCTGCGTTTGCTCGCCCCTTATGCGGCCGAACGGTACGGTTCGATCGCCGGGGCCGGCAGTGTCGAGCTCGCGTATGCCAGCAGCTGGCTCGCCGATGATCCCGTGCCGGCGGCCACCGAGCAACCGGCCGAGGACATCGCGCGCCGACTCGCGGACGCGCTCGCGTCGATCAGGCCGCGCGAACTTGAGCGGGGGCAGAGCCTCGTCGGCCCCCAGCGAGATGACGTTTCCGTCGTGCTTACGACGTCCGAGGGCGGGCACGTCGAAGCACGCACGCACGCGTCGCAGGGGGATCAACGAACCGCGGCCCTCGCCCTGAAGCTCGCCGAGCATGATGTGCTGACCGCAGCGCTCGGAGAACAACCCGTCCTGCTCTTGGACGATGTCTTCAGCGAGCTCGATCCCACGCGGCGAGCGTGGCTCGCGAAGACGGTCTCAGAGATGGATCAGGCGCTGGTTACGACGACCGCGGCGGAAGACCTCGATCTCAGCGACGTGAGGGCCGTCTTCGAGGTTGTCGCAGGCGAGGTGAGCCGCCATGGGTAACTCGAATCCTCTCCGCATGCGCGATCTGTTGCAGGCCGCGGGCGCGCGCCTCGGCCTGGAAGGCGCGCTGGAAACGGGTTTGTTATGGACGCGTTGGTCGGAGATCGTCGGCGACGCGACCGCGGCGCACGCGGAACCGACGTCGCTCAAGGCCGGAGTGTTGCGCATCCGCACAGACTCCCCGACGTGGGCGACCGAGGTCGGTTATCTGAAAGACGAGATAAGGACGCGCGCTAACCGCGTGGTTGGCCGCGCGCTCGTCTCCGAAGTGCGCGTTTGGACGTCTCCCGACCCGGTCCGAACCGCGCGCAGCGAGGTGAAACCACCGCGTCCGAACGAGCCTGGAGAGAGCGCCCAAGCGGCGTCCGAAGACCCACCCGACGGTGATCCCGACGTCGCGCTCGCGCGGGCGCGTACGGCGTGGGAAAAGCGCAGGCGTGACAATCCGCCAGTGAACTCTCCACCTCAGGGAGAGTGCCGGTAACCGGCCGGAGGTGACTCTGAAACCGCACGTCTTGGCTGTAAGGCCGATGACCTCTGACCTGACTCGTCCCTCCGGCCGGGACCGGCTAGCGGAAGTGACTTGATAGAAGGGTGTTCGAGACCCAACGCCTGCGTGTCCTCCCGCTGGTCACATCGTAGGTCGGCTGGCGAAAGGAGGCCAGGATGGGTGTGACGGTGGGGATCGACTCGCACAAGAGCTCGCTCGCGGTCGCGGTACTCGACGATCTCGGACGGCCCTTGGGGGTCCGGGAGTTCGCAAACAACCCGAGAGAGCACGAGAGCCTGAGGTGCTGGATCGCGTCTCACGGGGCCGCCCGGCTGATCGGCGTCGAAGGCTCGGGCAACTTCGGCGCAGCCGTGACTCGCCATCTCCTCGACAGTGGAGCGGACGTCCGTGAGGTGCCGGCCTTTCTCAGTCATCGCGAGCGCAAGAAGATCCCTGCCCGAGGGAAGTCAGATCCTCAAGACGCTCTCGCCATCGCTCGCGTCGCAGCTCGCGGTGAAGGCCTCTCGGCGCCTCAGCGGAGCGAGACGCTCCAAGACCTCAAACTGCTCAGTGAGCACCGTGACCAGCTAGTTCGCGCCCGGACCCAGCTCATCAATCGGACCCACAAGAACCTCGTCGTGTCACACCCCGGCTACGAAAAGCGGGTCCCGAAGCTGACGACCAAGAAGAGCCTTCAGACCGCGATGGGCATGTTGCGCAACGACCGTTCCGTCCGCGCCGACCTCATCCGAGACCGCATTGCAGAGATCCGCCGGATCAACGACAAGATCGCGATCGTCGAGAAGCAGCTCGCTGCGAAAGTGATCGAGTCCGGCACCGGATTGACGCAGTTGCGCGGCATCGGGTTCATCGCCGCCGCCAAGATCCTTGGAGAGGTGGGAGATCTCCGACGGCTCCGTTCGAAAGCCGCGTTCGCGATGTTCACTGGGACCGCTCCTCTTGAAGCTTCGTCGGGCCGCACCAAGCGTCACCGGCTCAACCGAGGAGGTAACCGTCAGCTCAACTACGCGCTGCACATGATGGCGATAGCCCGGCGGCGCGGAGACGTCGACACGAAGCTCTTCATCGAGCGCCTGCGAGCTGCGGGAAAGTCAGACAAGGAAGCGATGCGCTGCCTCAAGCGGCAACTGTCGAACGTCGTCTTCCGCCAATTGATCACCGAGGCTAAGGACTCGATATCGGCCGCTTCTTGACAACATAGAAGGTCAGGTCGGGCAAGTTCGAATAGTGACCTGTTAGGAGCACGAAAAATCGCAGGTCATCCGCGTTCCTTAACGAATCTCACGGGGTTCAAACCTGCGCGTCGGCTACGCCTGCCTCCATGACCACCGACGAAAGCGCTTCTACCGCGTCGTCGATCCTTCTTTCGGGGAGACGACCGTAGCCCAGCAGTAGCCCCCGTTCCGGGCTAGGTGTTAGGT
>JALZEA010000061.1 GCA_030862265.1 Actinomycetota bacterium
CACGCGGCGTCGCTGCGTCAGGCTTTCGCCCATTGCGCAAGATTCCCTACTGCTGCCTCCCGTAGGAGTCTGGGCCGTGTCTCAGTCCCAGTGTGGCTGGTCGCGCTCTCACGCCAGCTACCCGTCAGAGCCTTGGTAGGCCGTTACCCCACCAACAAGCTGATAGGCCGCGGGCTGATCCCAAACCGCCGGAGCTTTGCCTGCTGCGTCATGCGACGCTGCAGGGTTATCCGGTATTAGCAGCGGTTTCCCGCTGTTATCCCAGAGTTCAGGGCACATTACCCACGTGTTACTCACCCGTTCGCCGCTTTCCACCACCACTCCTTACGGAGCGGTGGCTTCTCGCTCGACTTGCATGTATTAGGCACGCCGCCAGCGTTCGTCCTGAGCCAGGATCAAACTCTCCGTAGAGATTTGAAACTGTTCAGCGCGAACAACTAACGATTACTTCATCGAAAGCGTCTTTGCCGAATTTATTCTGTGGATTACTACAGCCAAAGGTCTTCTCTCGAAGTTCTCTTTGACAAGGGTCCACTGGTCTCCGATCTGAAGTACAAGCAGTTCCTCAGACCGGCAGGCACACTATTCAGTTCTCAAGGTGCGAACCTCGGCAGTCCGGGCACTAAAAAACGCCGGTCGAACAGCACCGGCGAGCAGCCTTGCAACCTGGGTCTGTACGGCTCAGGTGCCTATAGGCGACTCTCCTGTCTGTTCGAGTCCGCTCCGAACAGGAGTTCCGGAAGCGGGCATGCCAACGTCCTGCCGAACTACAACCCCGTGACTCTACCAGTGCCCCGCCTGAGGCTGCAAGCCTCCAGGGACGAGCTCAAGAGTGGGACCGCCAAGGGGACAACCTTTCTCGCAAAGGCCATATTCCCCCTGTATCAGCTGCCCCTTCCGGAGAAGCTGGACGCCCTTCTATGCGTCTATCGCCGTTCGCAGCGCCGTAAGACGTCGTTGCCCCGGCCCCCTCGGCACAGGTCACGCCGGCCGCCGCCTCCGTTCAGAATGTCGTTACCAGGCCCGGCGAACAGCCGGTCGCCCTTGCGACCTCCTCGCAGGTCATCTGAGCCCCGTCCGCCACGCAGGGTGTCGGACCCGCCCCCGCCCAGCAGGATGTCGCGTCCACCGCCACCGCGCAGCAGGTCGGAACCTCCACGACCTCGAAGCACGTCCCGGCCGCCGTTGCCCGATATGGAATCGCGGCCCCTGCCGCCGAGGATGGTGTCGTGTCCGCCTCCACCCGAAGCGCGGTCGTTACCGCCCTGCAGGAAGATCAGGTCGTTACCACCGAGACCGTTGACGACATCGTCGCCCGGGCCGGCGCAGATCACGTCGTCGCCGGCCGTGCCGGTGATCGTGTCGTCGCCGGTCGTGCCGACGATCTCTCCCGGCTGGCCAAGACAGGTGACCCTCTGCTCCCACACGACATCGACGGTGTCATCACAATCGCCGGCCGGAGCGCCGCTCGGGTCACCGGCGACTCGATCGCACTCATCGACATCGCCCGGTTCCGCACCGGTGAGGTCGTCCGTGATCGTTGCCGTGATCTGTTGCGTACCAGCCGCGCTCGATGAGGCGGTGACGGTCACTTGCCCACTGGCATTCGTCACCGCGGTCGTCGCACTAGTCAAGTCACCGGTGCCGGCCTCGCTGAACGTCACACCGACACCGGCCACCGGAGCACCCGAGATGTTGGTGACGACGCATGTAACGGTGTGTGTAGTTGTGATCTCCCGGTCGGCCGTCTCTGGGGTGCAACCGATCATGCGCGCGAGCGTATTGCTCCACGTCTTGGATACGACGTCGATCAGGTTCGTGTCCTCTGTTACCGCGCTCTCGGCGTTACATCCACCACCGTCGTTCGCGTTCCCGTTGGGGTCGAAGACGTTGTCGTTGTCTAGATCAGACCAGAAGCAGATGTTTGCCGTCCCCAGCTGATTCTCCGAAGGTGAGATCGTGATCGTGCAAGTCCCCTGAGCACTCGTGGTGCACGCGTCGTTGCCATCCGGTGTCCCCACCGATGACGAGTTGTCGGGGTCGTTTGCACCGTTGAGGTTCTCCCAGTCGATGCGAACACCGGAGACTGGATCCCTCTCGTTGCCGGGATCTCCGGAATCGGGAGCGGTCGCGCTACACGTGTAGGTCTCCGCTTCCGAAGCGTTGTTGCTCTGGTCGTCGTCACCGGACTGATCGTCACAATCCAGACCGTCGGCAGTGACCGCCCACGTCTTGCTCACTACGTCGATCAGGTCAACATCTTCGGTCGCTGGAGTCTCCTGGTTGCAGCCGCCGCCATCGTTCGTGGCACCGCTGGAGTCGAAGACGTTGTCGGCATCGGTGTCGGCCCAGAAGCAGATGTTCGCGCTCCCCGTCTGGCCCTCCGACGCAGCGATCACGATGACGCAGCTGCCATTCGATGCAGTGGTGCAGGCGTCGTTCCCGTCTGGGGTCGCATTGGTGGAGGAGTTGTCCGGGTCGTTGGCACCGTTCAGGTTCTCCCAGTCGATCCTGATACCGGGGACCGGATCACGCTCTGTGCCGGCATCCGAACCGTCGGGCGCGGTGGCCGTACACGTGTAGGACTCACTCTCTCCGGCCTGGTTGGTCTCGGCGTCGTCACCCGACTGGTCGTCACAATCGAGCCCCGTGGGTGTGACGCCTGTCCAGGTCTTGGTCACCACGTCGATCAGATCGAGGTCTTCCGTGGCCACAGACTCGTTATTGCAACCTCCACCGTCGTTCTCGTTCCCGTTGGGGTCGAAGACGTTGTCGTTGTCGGTGTCACCCCAGAAGCAGATGTTTGCGCTTCCCGGTTGGCCTTCGGACGAACCGATCGCGATCGTGCACAATCCCTGAGCGTTCGTGGTGCATGCGTCATTGGCATCTGGGGAGCCCGCTGCGGACGAATTGTCCGGGTCGTTCGCGCCGTTCAGATTTTCCCAGTCGATGCGAACACCCGGAACCGGATCCCGTTCGGTACCGGCATCTCCGGAATCCGGCGCGGTGGCCAAGCACGTGTACGTCTCGGCCTGACCGACGGCGTTCGTCTGGGAATCGTCTCCGGATTCGTCATCACAGTCGAGCGCCGTCGCGGTCGCCGGTGGCGCCGTCCATATCTTCTCGACGACGTCGGTCCCGTTCCCGTCGCCTTCTGCGGGTGCCGCCTCGTCATCGCAACCACTCCCATCCTCCTCGGGACCAGTCAATGCGAAGGTGTTGTCGTTGCCCGTGTCGCTCCAGAAACAGACGTTCGCGGTGCCGCTTACGCCCGGGTCGCCTTCCAGCGTGAACTGGCAGACGCCGTTTACACCGGTCGTACACGCATCGTTGAAATCGGGAGCCCCCGTCGCGCCGGCATCGCGATCGTTTGCGGTCCCGAGGTTCTCGACATCTATCCGCGCCCCGTTCACTGGGTTCCCCCCGGATGTGACCAAGCACGAGTAGATCTCATCGTCGCCTGCGGCGTTCGTTTGAGTGTCGTTGCCGGACTCGTCGTCACAATCGACAACGTGTCCCGATAGCTGCGCGTGCGCGAGGGGCGCGGCGACGACGGCAAGCGTCTGCAACAACAGCACCATCACCGAAGCCCAGGCCGCGCGCCGGAGCCGATTGTCAGTCGAACGGGTCATCCCCACGCCTTTCGTTTAATCTCCCACTTCCGCCCTTGCAAGTTCTGGGACGATAACAATCCGTGACCATAGACGTGTGGAGGCCGACGAAAGTTCCTCCTCCTAGCCGATCAGTCGAACGAACCGGCGCTTACCCACCTGGATCGTCGCTCCGAGCAGATCGCTCATCGCTACTTCTTCGCTTCCGACCGGTTCACCATTGATCTTCACGCCGTGTTGCTCGATCAGTCGGCGAGCGGCCGAGCGCGAGTCGGCCAGCCCCAGCTCCGCGAGCACGCGCGGGAGATAGACGACGTCTCCGTCGATCGCGTCTCCCGGGATCTGGGCCTCAGGGATCGCGTCCGGCGTCTTATGTTCCTTGAAGGTGCGATCGAAGGCAGACTCCGCCGCGCGCGCGGCGTCCTCTCCGTGATAGAGCGCGGCGATCGCGCGGGCTACCCGACGCTTCGCGTCCCCCGCCGCCGGCCCCCCCGAACGCGTCGCGACCGTGATCTCAGAGACTTCTGCGATCGATAGCTCGGTCGCGAGCTCCGCGTAGCGACCGACGAGATCGTCGGAGATGCTCATCACCTTCCCGAACATCTCTTCCGGGGATTCGCGGATGCCTATGTAGTTGCCGAGCGATTGCGACATCTTCTGGACGCCGTCCAGTCCTTCCAGCAAGGGCATGGTCAGCGCGATCTGGGGTCGTTGACCGAAGGCGCGCTGTAGGTCCCGCCCGACGAGAAGGTTGAAGAGTTGGTCATTCCCGCCGAGCTCGACGTCGGCCTCGACCGCCACCGAGTCGTACGCCTGGGCGAGGGGATACATGAACTCCACGATCGAGATCGGCCGTTGCTCGCGGTAGCGCTTTGCGAAGTCGTCACGCTCGAGCATCTGGGCGACCGTGTAGAGCGCGGTCAAGCGCAGAAGATCCGCGAAGTCGAGTGGCTCCAACCACTCCGAGTTGTAGCGGATCTCGACACGGTCCCGGTCCAAGATGTCCCAGAACTGGTCGAAGAGTGCCTCGGCGTTCGCTTGAACCTCTTCCTTCGAGAGCTGGGGTCGTGTCTCCGACTTGCCGGATGGGTCGCCGATGCGCGCCGTGAAATCGCCCACGATCAGCACGGGTGTGTGACCCACGTCCTGAAAGTCACGGAGCTTTCGTAGCGGTACTGCCCACCCGAGCGTCACATCCCTCGCGGTCGGGTCCACGCCCAGCTTGACCCGTAAGATCTTGCCTTCCTTGAGCCGCTCTTCCAGTTCTTCCTCGGGGACGATGTGTTCGGCTCGGCGTGTCAGGAGGTCGAGGCCTTTTTCTGGAGTCACAGCCGGACGATGCTAGACGACCGACTTTCCGCCCGGCCTCGATAGGATCGGTCCAGTTCTCATGCCTCAGACCCCCCTGAAGACCTTCATCGCGCTGCTTTCGGCCGCCGCGATCGTGAGCACCTCGTGCGCGCAGCTGGGCGACCTTCCGCGCCTGTCTGAGCGTGATCTCCTGCCGCCGGACCTCGCGCAGTCCTCCAAGATCTACGACCGCGACAACCGGCTCATCACCACGTTGCACGAGGAACAGAACCGCACGATCATCCCATTGCGGCAGGTTCCGAAGCACGTCCAGGAAGCCGTCATCGCGATCGAAGACCAACGCTTCTACGAACACGATGGTGTGGACGTGCGGGCGATCCTGCGCGCGATCGTCGCAAACGCCGCGAGCGGAGAGATCCGCGAGGGCGGCTCCACGATCACCCAGCAATACGTGAAGAACATCCTCATCGCGCCGGGCGAGACCGCGCCGAAGACGTTCGAACGCAAGATCAACGAGGCGGCTCTGGCGCGACAGCTCGAACAGAAGCTCTCCAAACAAGAGATCCTCGAGCGCTACTTAAACACCGTCTACTTCGGCGAGGGGGCATACGGGCTCGAAGCGGCGGCCAAGACATACTTCGGCAAGCCTGCGCGGAAGCTCAATCTGCACGAGGGGGCAATGCTCGCCGGCATCATCCGGCTGCCCGAACAGTACGACCCGTACAAGGACAAGATAGCGGCGCGGACACGCCGAGACACCGTCATCGACAAGATGGCCCAGCTCGATTTCATCACCGAGTCGGCCGCGGCTGCCGCCAAAGCCAAGAAAGTAAAGCTCCAGCGCGTCTCGAAGAAGGACACCTACCCTGCGCCTTATTTCCTCGACTACGTCCAGCGTCTGATCACCTACGACCCACGCTTCCGCATGCTCGGAAAGACGGCGCAGCAGCGTCAGCAGCAACTCTTTACCGGCGGACTGAAAATCCACACCACCGTCGATCTGGACATGCAGGCCGCCGCAGAGGCCGCAGTCAACTCGACGCTGCCCAACGAGTCCGACCCACACGGGTCGCTGGTGGCGATCCAGCCGAACACGGGTGAGGTGCGCGCCATGGTCGGCGGTCGCGACTGGTTCGCCCGGCCCAAGGAAGATCCCCACGCGAAGCTGAACCTCGCCATCGCCGCCGAGCCGGTCCTCGGACGCGTACGCGTTCCCTGCGATCCGGACGAGGATGAAAGTTGTCCCAAACGCGGCTTCATATTCGAGAACCGCGCGCCCGGAACGGGCCGGCAAGCGGGCTCCGCGTTCAAACCTTTCGCGCTCGCTGCGGCCATCAACGAGGGCGTTTCGCTCTCCAAGTCATACAAGGCCAAGGCGTGCATGACGTTTCCTGGCGCGGACAACGGTGGTCCCTGGGATGTCTGCAACTACGAGGAGAGCGAATTCGGGGCCAAACTGCCGTTGCTGGAGGCGACCGTTTTTTCGGTGAACGTCGTCTACGCACAGCTGATCCTCGAGATCGGCCCCGAGAAGGTCGTCGAGGTCGCGGAGGACATGGGGATCAATACGCCGCTGCCGGTCGCACCCTCCGTCGCGCTCGGCACGGGTGCCGTCAACCCGCTCGGGATGACATCCGCTTATTCGACGTTCGCGACTAACGGGATCCACCATCCGCCCGTCGCGATCACGAAGATCACGGATTCCAGCGGCAAGGTCATCTACGACAAGAACGAGGACGAGACGCTTGAGAAGACACAAGCGCTTGAGCCGGCGGTGGCGTACATCACGACGAGCGCCCTGGAACAGGTGATGCAGCGCGGCACGGGAGTCGCGGCCAATATCGGCCGGCCCGCCGCAGGCAAGACCGGAACGGCACAGGAATACCGCGACGCGTGGTTCGGTGGCTACACGCCCGATCTCGCCGCAGCGGTCTGGGTCGGATATCCCGAGGGCGAGATCGAGATGAAGCAAGTGTGCTCGACCGCGATCGGGTGCAAGCCGACGCGCATCGACCAAAAGGGCGTTACCGGTGGGTCCTATCCGGCCGACATCTGGGCGGCGTTCATGCGCAACGCACTTGCCGGAACCGACGCGAGTGCTTTCGAGAAGCCTGACTTCGGCTTCGTCACCAAGGTGATCGATATCCGAACCGGTTGCCTGGCGAGCAAACTGACGCCCGAGGAATACCGCCAGAGCGCGGTCTTCCCCACGGGGACCGCGCCGAAGGAGACGTGTCGCGCTCCGCGCCAGGGACGGCCTGTGCCCGACGTATTCGGCTTCCCGGTGGGAGAAGCGCGCGCGATTCTCGAGGACGAAGGGTTCGAAGTCGAAACGATCAAGGAATACTCCGGCAACTATCCACCCGGGACGGTGATCGGACAGGATCCCCGCGGCGGTCAGAAGGCGCCGGTCGGCTCCACAGTGATCCTCGTCGTGTCGACCACGGATCGCAGCGAACAGGGAGGCGATGAGGATGATGATGATGAGACCAACACTGTGCCCGACGTCCTCGGCATGCAGCATCAAGCCGCGCGCAACCGCTTGCAGGAGGCCGGCTACCAGGTCGACGTGATCGAGGAACGGGAGTCAGGAGGCCGGGCACGCCACAACCGCGGCAAGGTATGGAAACAGCGCCCCGCAGGCGGGTCCGAAGCCGAACCAGGATCGACGGTAACCATCTGGGTCAATCCCTGACCTAGTTTCGGCGCGACGCGTGGGGGTGGCCGGGTACGACGAAGCGCCACGGGATCTCGTCGCCTCGACCCGGCCCTAGTCCGATCCGCACCGTTTGAGAGATCTCCTTCTTGCGGTATTCGGCTGTGGTCGCATCTTCGGCACACCAGAAACGCCCACTGCGCAGCAAGCTGGTTCCGTTGTGGCGCTTGTCGATCCCCATCGCCTTACATAGACGGGCCGGCCCCGCCGCCAGGAGCCGGTCGTTGGTGATCCCGGTCCGCAGCTTCCGCATCAGATCGACACCGGTGACGGGCTCGCCGGCGCGCAGCAACACCGCTTCGCACTCCCCTTCGCGCGCGCACACGATGTTGGCGCACCAGTGCATCCCGTAGGTGAAGTACACGTACAACCGTGCCGGTGGCCCATACATCACCTCGGTGCGGGGTGTCACTCCCCGGTAACCATGCGATCCGGGATCGATGATGCCCCGGTAGGCCTCGGTCTCGACGAGCCGCACGCCAAGTTTGCCGCGCGGGTGGTCGTAAAAGAAGAGGCATCCGATCAGCTCGCGCGCCACCGTCAGCGCGTTGCGCGCATAAAACGCTTTGGTGAGTCGCTTCATTCGGTTCTTTTCAGCCCAGACGACCCAAACGGTCGTTGCAGCTTCAAAGAAAGTCCTTCAATCGATCAGGTGAGCGAGCAGCGCCTTCTGTGTGTGTAACCGGTTTTCGGCCTGGTCCCAAACGATCGAGCGGGGACCGTCGATGACCTCCGGGGCGATCTCTTCGCCGCGATGGGCCGGAAGGCAATGCATGACCACAACGTCTTCGCTGGCCATGTCCACCACCTCGGTGCTCAGCTGGTACTTCTTGAAGACCTCGGCCCTGTTCTTGGCCTCGTCCTCCTGACCCATGCTTGCCCACACGTCGGTGTACAGGACGTCGGCTCCCACGGCGGCCTCGGCGACCACGTTGGTGACCACCAATCGGGCGCGCGTCTCGGCCGCGATGTCGCGGCAGCGATCCACGACCGAGGGGAAGGGCTCGTACCCTTCGGGACACGCGATGCGCACGTCCATCCCGAGCTTTACCCCCCCGAACATCAAAGAATGCGCGACGTTGTTGCCGTCACCGAGGTAGGCGATCGGAAGACCACCCAGATCGCCCTTCTTTTCCCTGACGGTCTGGAGATCCGCTAGGCACTGGCACGGATGCTCGTCGTCGCTCAATGCATTGATCACCGGGACCGAAGCCGAGTCGGCGAGCCGTTCGATCCGGTCCTGTCCAAAGGTGCGCACGACGATCGCGTCCACGTAGCGCGATAGGACGGTCCCCGTATCCTCGATCGTCTCCCCGCGACCGAGCTGGAGCTCGTCGCCTCGAAGCACGATCGCGTTGCCGCCCATCGATGTGATGGCCACCTCGAAAGACACACGCGTGCGCGTCGAGGCTTTCTCGAAGACCATGGCCACGCTCTTGCCCTCGAGACGCGTGGACCACGCTGCGGGATCGGCCTTTACCTTGTCGGCCGCATCCAGCAATCCCCACAGCTCCTCGGATCCCAGATCGTCGACCGAAAGAAAGTCACGATCCACCCGCTGCCTCCCGCGTTAGGCGCGTAACACTGCCCCGAACCGAGCCTTCGCGGCCGCGACTATCCGATCTCTGACGCCGAGAGCATCCTCATCCGTAAGAGTGCGATCCGCGACCCGCAATTCCAGAGCGTAAGCCAGACTCTTGCGGTCTGCCGGGATCTGTTCGCCGCGATAACGATCGAAGAGCCGAAGGCCCTGCAGCTCCGGCGCGCCGGCCGCACGGATCGACGCTTCGACCTCCGCGGCGGGAACGTTGTCGGGGACCACGAGGGCGATGTCGATGAAAGTCGCCGGGAAGCGCGGCAGATCCTCGGTGGGCCGGCGCTCGACGGCGCGCTCTTTAATCTCGGCGAGGTCGAGCTCCATCGCGAGCGACCCCTCGGGCACCTCGAAGGTATCGCAGACCGAAGGATGCAGCTCGCCGACAACCCCGATGGAGTGGTCAGCGATCGACACTGTCGCGGCGCGCGTCGGATGGAACGGCATGCCGCTGGCCGGCGAATAGACCGCGGACTCGGCCAGACCCAAGGCATCGATCACTCCATCGATGACGCCTTTCGCCGCGAAGAAGTCCCAGTCATCGGCCGGATCCCGCCATCCCGGCATCCGGCGCCGGCCGCTGAAGACGCAACCGAGATGGGTCGGCTCGGCGGGAAGGGAGCCGTCGCCGGATTCGTACACGCGTGCGACCTCGAACAGCGCGACATCGCCATGATGGTGAGCGACGTTCCGCGCGAGCGACCGCAATAACCCCGGAAGCAAGGTCGTTCGCATCCGGTCCTCTTGCTCGATCATGGGATTGGCGATCGCAACCATCCGACGCGCGGGGTGGTCGTCGGCGAGTTGCAGGAGATCGAGGTCGGAGTCCGTGCCCAACGAGGACGTCCATGCTTCGCTCAAACCGAATCCCACGAGCTGGCGGCGGATCGTTCGATCGAATCTCTGGTCCGGCTCGAGCCCGCCGGCAGCTCCGGCCGGAAGGGTCTCGGGGAGGACGTCGAAACCTCCGAGGCGCGCCACCTCTTCGATGAGGTCGACCTCGCGCGTGATGTCCGGTCGGAACCCGGGGATCACGACCTCGATGATTCCGTCACCTTCCGCCACTTCCAGATGGATGGACCGTAGACGCTCTGCCTGCGCGCGCGCCGCGACTTCGATACCGAGCAATTGTTCCGTGCGGCGCGGACGAAGGCTCACCTTCTGTCGCTCGATGGGAACCGGATAAGCATCGACGACCTCGGTCGGTGGACGCGCGCCCGCGGTGAGAGTGATGAAGTGTGCACACCGAGCGGCCGCGAAGGAGCAAGCCTCGGGGTCGGCCCCTCGCTCGAAGCGCGCCGATGCCTCCGTGCGCAGCCCGTAACGGCGGGCGGTGTGACCGATCGATGCCGGATCGAAATAAGCGGACTCCAGAAGCACCGTCGTGGTCGCGTCACTCACCTCCGAATCCTCACCGCCCATCACCCCTGCCAGCGCGAGCGCCTTGCGCGGATCCGTGATGAGGAGGTCGGCTGCATCGAGGCTGCGCTCGATTCCATCGAGGGTCGACAGTCGTTCGCCCTTCTTCGCTCGACGAACCACGATGGTGCGCTCGTGGACCCGATCGGCATCGAACGCGTGGAGAGGGTGCCCCGTCTCCATCAAGACGTAGTTCGTTGCGTCAACGACGTTGGAGATCGGCCGGATCCCGGCGGCGAGGAGACGGGCCGCCATCCAACCGGCCGACGGACCGACCGTGACGTCCTCGATCAGATGCGCGACGTAGCGAGGACAGCCCACGGGGTCGGCGAGCTTCACCGTGACCGTAGTCGGATCGCGGCCGATGGGGAGATGTGAGACCTCCGGGATCTTCAGCTCGTTGCCGAGCAATGCCGAGACCTCGCGCGCGACCCCGATCATCCCCATGCAATCCGGCCGGTTCGGAGTGACCTCCAGTTCGAGGATGACGTCGTCGAGGCCGAGGGTCGTGACGACGTCATCGCCGAGCGTCGCATCCGACGGGAGCACGAGTAGACCGGAGTGGTCCTTGGAAACGCCCAGCTCGGCCGCGGAGCACAGCATCCCCCGACTCACCTCGCCGCGGATCTTGCGTTCGGTGATCTCGAGTTCGGGTAGACGAGCCCCCACCCCGGCATAAGGAACCTTGTCCCCCACCGCGAAGTTGCTCGCTCCACAAACCACACGCTCCTGATCGGTCCCCGTCGTGATGTCGACCAAGGTCAGGTTGTCGGCGTTCGGATGCTGATCGATGGCGAGTACTTCCGACACAACGACCCCTTTGATGCCGGCGCCCGGCTCGAGGATCGTTTCCACCTTCGTCCCGGAAACAGTCAGGAGCTCGGCCAAGCGCTTCGGAGGGACGTTGACGCGCACGTACTCCTCTAACCACTTCAGGCTGATCTTCACGACAGCCCTCGGAAGTACTGGAGGAAGCGCAGGTCGTTCTCCCAGAAATAGCGGATGTCGTTGATCCCGTGGGACAAGGCCGCGATCCGTTCGATCCCCATCCCGAAGGCGAAGCCGGTGTAGCGCTCCGCGTCCCAGTCAACCCATTCGAGCAAGAAGGGATGGACCATGCCGCATCCGAGGATCTCGATCCAGCCTTCGGCTTTGCAGAGGCGACATCCCGCGCCGCGACAGACGAAGCATTGCACGTCCATCTCTGCCGACGGCTCGGTGAACGGGAAGTGATGGGGTCTGAAGCGCACATCGAGGTCCTTGCCGAATACCTGTCGAGCGAACGCGTGCAGCGAACCCTTGAGGTCCGCCATCGTGATGCGCTCATCGATGGCAAGCCCCTCGAGCTGCGTGAAGCAGCTGGTATGGGTCGCGTCCTGGATATCGCGGCGGTAGACGCGGCCCGGGGCGACGACGTAGATCGGCGGCGCTTGCGCTTCCATCGCGCGGATCTGGACGGGTGACGTGTGCGTGCGCAGGAGGACCTGCTCGTCGCTGTCCTCTATATAGAAGACATCCTGTGGGGTGCGCGAGGGGTGATGCGCCGGGAAGTTGAGTGCGTCGTAGTTGTAGGACGCGAGCTCGACCTCGGGACCCTCCGCAAGCCGGTACCCAAGTCCCACGAACACGTCCACGATCTCCCAGATCGTGCGCGTCAGCGGATGCAAGGCCCCGATCGGGGGCTCCGAACCCGGGAGGGTGACGTCGATGGCCTCCCGCTCCCAGCGCGCGGCTTCTTCCACCGCGGTGAACTCGGCACGTTTCGCGGCGAGGGCGGCCTCCAGTGCGGCCTGGACCTCGTTCGCGAGCTTGCCGACGCGGCGCCGATCATCTTCGGACAGCACGCCGAGCGACGACCGCGCTTTCGAGAGTGGGGATTTCCGACCGAGCGCCCGGACACGCGCCTCTTCCAGGGCGGCGAGGTCGGTCGTCCCGTTGATGTCCGCCAACCCCTCGGACCGAACCTTGTCCAGGGCGCCCATCACCTCTGCTGCATCCATTTAGCCCGCCGGCGCCTCGGTGGGAAGCGAGATCACGAAACGGGACCCCTTGCCGACCTCACTCGCGACCGCGATGTCACCGCCGTGAGCCTCCGCAAGCCGGCGCGTCAGATAGAGACCCAGCCCGGTGCCCGACGGACCCGATCGCTGCCCCTCCGGTGCAGGACCCAGGAATAGATCGCCCAGCCGTTCCTCTTCGATGCCGATGCCGGAGTCCTGGACCACGATCTCCACCTGCCCGTTGCGCGGCTCAGCACTGACCGTTATGGAACCTTCATCGGAGAACTTGATGGCGTTCTCGATGAGATTGCGAAGCATGTGCCCGAGGCGCTCGGGATCCACGTACGCCTTCACGTCCTCGGCGATCTCGACGCGCACACGGTCGCCGCCGGCGAGCCCCGACAGGTGCTCGGCAGATTGCTGCGCCACGGCGGCGACCTCCACCTCGGCGGGGTGGATCTCGAGGCGATTCGCTTCGAGCCGCGCGAGGTCCAGCACCTCGGACACGATCCGACCCATGCGCTCGGCGTCTGCGTGGATCGTTTCGACGAACTGCAGACGTTGTTCGTCGGTGAATCTGTCCCATCGCTTGACCAGGGTCGCGGAGAACCCTTTCACCGACGTGAGTGGAGAGCGCAGCTCGTGCGCGATCTTGGAGATCAGTTCTGCGAATCCGACTTCCGACTCAGTCACTTGGATCCCTCCTGGGGGCGGAGGATAACCGTCGCTGTCTCAGCGACTCGAAGAGCACGATGCCCGTCGCGACCGCGACGTTCAGTGATTCGACACGGCCAACGATAGGTATCGAGATCACTTCGTCGCAGAGGGCACGGTGAGCGTCTTCGATCCCCCACGCTTCGCTACCAGCGACGATCGCGACCCGCCCCGTCATGTCGCACTCGTCGTACGCCATGCCCGCCATCGCGGTGGCGACCGTCTTGGTCCCGCTCGCGCGAGCGGCTTGGATCGCTTCTTCGGCGGCGACATCGACGACGATCTTCGTGGCGAACAATGAGCCGGCCGCGGCGCGAACGCATTTGGGCGAGAACGGGTCCACGGAACCGGTTGGGAACACAACCACTCCCACACCGGCTGCGGCCGCGGTGCGCACGAGGGTCCCTGCGTTGCCAGGATCCGAGACGCCGTCGAGGATCAAACTGAGGTCCGCCCCTGAGATCATCTCGAGAGCGGCGGTAGGCATCTCGGCAACCGCAACGATGCCTTGAGGCGTGACTGCATCAGAGAGCGCCCTGATCACGCGGTCGCCCACGCGATGGACCGGCGCGTCCCACGATCCCTCGAGCTCGAAGTCGCTCGCAACGAAGACCTCATGGACGTGAACCCCTGCAGAAAGCGCATCGCCGACGGCGCGCTTGCCTTCGATCAAGAAGCGAGATGTTTCGCGCCTGAAAGCGCGGCGCTGCAGCTTGCGCGCGTCGGCGACCCGTGGGTTAGAGAGGCTCGTTATTACTGTCGGACCGTGCTCCGTTACTGCGCTTTCTCGAGAGTCCCGCGTGCGACATCGGCGAGCGCCGCGAACGCGCCCGGATCGCTGATCGCGAGCTCCGCAAGCATCTTGCGGTCCACGTCGATGTCCGCAGCCTTGAGTCCCGCCATCAAACGGCTGTAAGACATCCCGTTCTCGCGCGCGGCCGCGTTGATCCGGATGATCCACAGCTTGCGGAATTCACCCTTCTTGGCGCGGCGGTCGCGAAAGGCGTAGACCCCCGAATGCAAGAGCTGTTCGTGCGCCGCTTTGTAGTGCTTGCCGCGCGATGAGTAATAGCCCTTAGCCTTCTTGAGAACCTCGCGGCGCCTCTTGCGGCCTGTAACGCCGCGTTTCACCCGTGGCATGAGCCATCCCTCCCTAGCTGCCGAGCATCCGGCGAACGCGCTTCGAGTCGGCCTTCGAGATCTGGCCGTCGGGCGTATTCAGCCGCCGCTTCCGCGTGGACGATTTCTTTCCGAGAAAGTGGTTCATGAACGCCTTGCGCCGCCGGATCTTGCCGGTGGATGTGACCTTCAGACGCTTCGCGGCGCTACGACGTGTCTTCTGCTTGGGCATCTCAACCTCCCTCGGCGCGCGTCACCTTGGGGGGCCGCGCCGGCTTCTCTTCTGCTTGCGGTTCACTCGGACGCGTCGGCTCGGGCGCCCTGCGCGACTCCCTAACCTTCGGCGGAGGAGGCGGCTTGTGCACGATCGCCTCCTTCAAGGGATTGAGAACCATGGTCATGTTCCGGCCGTCGACCTTCGGAGGAACCTCGACCTTGGCGATGTCGACGAGGTCTTCCGCGAGACGGTCCAATAGCTTCCGTCCCAGCTGCATGTGGCTCATCTCTCGGCCCCTAAACATGATCGTGATCTTCACCTTTGCGCCCTGGCGCAAGAAGCGAACGACGTGTCCCTTCTTGGTCTCGTAGTCGTGACGGTCGATCTTCGGCCGCATCTTCATCTCTTTGACGACGATCTGGGACTGCTTCTTGCGCGCTTCCTTCTGCTTAACGGCCTGCTCGTACTTGTATTTGCCGTAGTCCATGATGCGGCAGACCGGTGGGTCGGCCTGGGGTGCGATCTCGACGAGATCGAGATCGGCCTCCTCGGCCATCTTCAAAGCATCAGCGGTGTCGAGGATCCCTACCTGCGAGCCATCCGCTCCGACGACCCGAACCTGGTCGACCCGGATGCGGTCGTTGACCCTTAACTCGACTGCGATGCGACTCTCCTAGTCCTCAAGCGACTCCTTCTCGTCGATCTCCAGATACGAAAAACCGGCGACGCCAAGTAGCGTCACCGGTCGCGAGCCATCGGCTCGGGTGGTAACAACTCGACCCGCCGGCAGCTTCCCACCGGGAGGTGAGGGGCTAGCGCCCCTGCTTGACGACACCGTGCGTAAGTATAGAGGTCGGTATGGACGAAACCAACCCCGAAGAACAGGCCGAGCAGAGCGAACGACGACGCCCGCGCGTCGTCGATAAGCGCGTATCGACGCGAATGACAGACGGGCCTGCGGACGCCGCCGGTCCTGCGGCAACGCACACCGAACCTGCAGCAGTTATTCCACCGGCTCCCAGCGAAAGCCCTCCCACACCTACTGACAGCGTGCCTTCGGATCCGGCGGCGTCCTCGGCCCCCCCAGCCGCCCAATCACAAGCGTCACCGACGGCGCCCGCTCCTTCGCCACCTCAAAAGGAGTCATCTTCGCCGCCGCCGACTGTTTCATCGACGCCGGGCGGTCCTCCTCAGGGAGAAGAGGGAGAGGTGTGGACGCCGGAAAAGGAGGCGCAGGCGCGCCAGGTGGCGCAGCAGATCGCCGATACGCCCAGCCTCGAATGGGTCGTCAACGTCGCCGTCACACTCGCGAACGTCGCCGGTACCAAGCTTGACTTGGGAGCGATCGACGATGCTCGGCTCGCGATTGATGCGTTCGCCGGTTTGCTCGACAAGGTCGGGTCGGAACTGGGCGACGCGAGCGCACCGTTGCGTCAGACCTTGGCGCAATTGCAGATGGCGTACGCGCAGCTCGCCGCTCCACCGACAACCTGAAGCTTCACGCGAAAGTGGCCCCCTAAAAGGGGGCCACTTGATTAGCGTCGCCTTAGGTTAGACGGGACGAACGTTCGAAGCTTGCTTGCCCTTCGGCCCTTCGGTTACGTCGAACTCGACGGCCTGACCTTC
>JALZEA010000090.1 GCA_030862265.1 Actinomycetota bacterium
TACGTTCCCGGGCCTTGTACACACCGCCCGTCACACCACGAAAGTGGGCAACACCCGAAGCCAGTGGCCCAACCCTTGCGGGAGGGAGCTGTCGAAGGTGGGGTCCGCGATTGGGGTGAAGTCGTAAGTAAGTTGCGACCTTCGCTGGCAACAGCGTCGACGAACTCGGCTATTTGCTGGAAACACCGTGTATCCAGCGCTACTCGTCTTCTTTTCTCAAATAGCGGCGCCTAGCGCCGTCAAATAGGAAAAGAACGACAGTGACAATGCGTCTGGTGCGGTCAATCAGCAGGGAAGTCGTCGATCGGAACTCTCATCCGGTCGATTGACCCCTCAGAGACCACACGCCGAGCTCCTGGAACGACCGTTCGAGAGCACGAGGACGGAAGTTCGCTAACAGGATGAAGATATGGTCCGTGCCCCTTGGCGACCTGGGGACAGACACGAACAAGGTAGCCGTACCGGAAGGTGCGGCTGGATCACCTCCTTTCTAAGGAGCTCATGTTTGTCGAGCCTGCTTGAAAGAGCAGTCACTCGTCGAACTCCTAGTTGAAGACACTGGTCTCCATTGGCAGGCACACTATTGAGTGCTCAAGGTTTGGCGGCCCCTCCGGGGGCCGTTTTTCGTCGTACCTGCTTCATATGTTGTGAGAGATGGAGATCCCGCCCTACTTCCTTGGCTTGTGGTGTGCCGACGGCTACTGGTGGTCAAGCAGCGTCGGACTGTCGAATATCGAGCCGCGATTGGTCCAAGCCTTCGGCCGATACTTAGCGAGATTGCTCGGTAAGGATCGAGTGAGACCGCGCGCCTACGTTGTCGAAGGACAGGTGGTGGACCCTTCGCTTGCTATGGAGTTTCGGAATCTGTCCATCTGCAAGCCATACAAAATGCAGGCCACCGCGTATCACGTGTACGTGAATTCGCGACTACTCCTGAGAGCGTTTCGTAATGCTCGGGACAACCTTGCCAGTCTGGATGTGGCAGCGATCGCCCCGTATCTTGCAGGTCGCTTCGATGGGGATGGATGTTGGGGTACTACGCCACGTATTGCCTATTCGAAACGTGCTGAGGCCGAGTTGGACAAGATCTTGGCAGGTCGCGTCGGCATAGAAGCCACAAGCGTGCTGGAGTACGAGAAGTCCGCTGAATTCTGTCTGTATTTCCACGTCGGAAGCCACCCGCGGTTACTGCGTGAACTTCGACCTCATTCGTTAAAGGTTGCGAGGATGGCAGAGGGAAACGCTAAGGCCGGCCCCGCTTAGCTCAGCTCTTGTGAACAGACCTTCATGCCGTAGCGCTTAGCCCAACGGCGATCCCGCTTTGCCTGGCTCTGATTGCGTTCCATGAGAGCCTGAACCGAGGCTACGTCGGCCCTCTCGGCCGCCGCTATGACCTCATCGATATCACGCATATCGGCTTCGCTGCCGTTGAAGCGGACCCACCCTTTGCGCGCGTCCTTGGGGATCTCCAGTGCCAATCCGCGGTCACGAACACCGTGGATGATGCCTCGCATCTTTTTCAGCACTTGGGCCAGGCCATGCATATCGGTAGGCGTTGGCATCTTGTTCATCGCAGTCATGAAATCGGCGCAGATCTGATCGGCCTCGTGGATGAACTGCTGTTTCTTGGGGAGCTTCTTGGGCTCCGGCACTGGGGCGCCTGCGGCGGCCGCCAGATCGACGCCCGGCTCGTTTCCGCCGAACGCCACGAACCCCCCGGCCACCAGCAGAACCGCCAGCAAGGCGGCGCCCCCGATCAGGGCGATCCGTCGATCCAACCCGGCCAGCGAAGCGCGAAGTCCGTCGAGCGAGATGCCTCGGCGCGCGGGCTTCTCGAGCGGAACGTAAGGGCTGAAGAGGTCGGCGGGAGGAGGCGGCGGGGGCGGCGGAGGGCTACCCGCAGCCAGCCACTGCCCGCTGGCGACATCGAACCTCAGCCATTCACCCGTGGGCTGGCGTTGCCACGTCTCGCCGTTCCGCTGGATCCGATCCATGCCTGTCTCCCTTGTCCTCTTTGAACCATCGAACGCTCGGCGACGCCCCTTGAGCGAAACAAGCAAATGGAGGGGGGTGTCTCGAAAAGGTCGAAGATAGAGAGATGCAGCGTCTCCTCGCCTCCATCGCCTGCGCCGCCCTCACCACGGCGGCGCTCGTCCTGCCCGCCGCCGCCAGCCCCGTCTGCGACGACGAGCCCCGCGAGGCCTGCGGGGGGCGGATCTTTCCGGAGGCCGAGAACACCGTCAGCTTCCTGCAACACGATAATGGCGAATACCTCGGGGGCCTCGAGGCCCTCGAAGAAGAACACCCGCGCTTCATCCGGGTCCGCACCGTGAGCGAATTCCTGGGACGGGAGGCCCTCTCCGCGGGTCGGCGAGAGTTGATCCTGGTCGAGGTCACGGATTTCAACGTCCCGGCCGACGAGAAGGTCACGGTCGCGGCGTCGATCGGGGTCCACGGTAATGAGCGGGCCGGCGTCGAAGGTGCCGCTCGCTACATCGAGGACATCGTCAACTGGGCCGACGACGAACCCGACCACGAGCTTGCCAACGGGACGCTCAAGGACTCGATCACGATCGGAGCGCGCGCCGCCCTGGGCAAGGTCCACATCTATCTCTCTGCGATCAATCCCGACGGATGGGCCGCCGGTGACGCGCAGAATGGCGGCGTGTTCAGCAGAGGGAACGCGAACGGGGTCGATCTGAACCGCCAGTTCCCCACCAAGGGTTGGACCAACACCGGACGGGCATTGGCCCTTACCGAGCCCGAGCCGAAAGCGTGGGACAAGCTCGTCCGCCGCATCGATCCGGTGATGAGCGTCGACCTCCACGGCGAACTGACGTCCGCGAACAACGCGTTCGCCGACATCATGCTGCCGGCAGGCCAGTGGAACCCGACAGAGCAAGAACGCCACAACGATCTCGCGCGTCACATGAAGTCCAACATCGAGCGTTGGTTCGAACTGCAGGGCGTCGAGATGGATACCTTCACCGGCCCCGCGGGACAGAAACCGGCCGAGTACGCGACGGGCTTCGATGTCGTCGGCTACGACGACTCCGGTTTCATGGGGGATTGGTTCACGGAACAGATCGGCACCGTCGATCTCGACGTCGAGCACTTCTTCTCGCATTTTGTACCGAACTCGACCTGGGTCGCGTCCCTCGAGGACGCGCACATCGCCTCAGTGAGGGGAGAGCTCGAGACGATCATCGTCGAGGCCCCCCTGATTGATCGCACTCGTCCGATCCTCCGCCTTGGCGGCGTCGGCTATCTCTTCGATCCGAAGGTCACGAAGAGCTCCGATGGGTACGGGGGACCGAAGCCACCCGAAGGCGTCGATCCGCAGCCGTACCACGCAACGCGTATGAGTTACTTCGAGGATCTCTCGCGCTTCGCCACGATCCCATTCAAGAAGGTGTGGTCGAACGCTGTCCGCACGGGCCTCGAAACCCTCGACACCTTCGTCATCGCCGACAGGCCATTTCCCCGCACGAAGAGCGGTCGCAAGCCCGTCGCTGAACGCGTGGCGCGCCAACTCGAGGCTTTCGTGCGCCGTGGCGGGAACCTGATCCTTACCGACCGGGCGGTGCGGCTCCTGGGCCGTCTCGACGTCGTCCCTAAGAGGCAAGTGCGCAAGGACATCCACGGCGCCGGACACATCAACATCGAAGATTTCGAAGATCCATACATGGCCGACGTACACACGACGGCGAGTCAGACGTATTACGAGGTCCCGCTCGGGTTCACTCTCGAAACCGACTCCTCACCGCATTGGACGGTCGATCGCGCCACCTGGGAAGAGGCCGGCGGCAAGACGATCGCCTATGTGGAAGACGAGGAACGCGTCGGCGTCGGGCGCATCGAGTTGGGCCGCGGGACCATCGGCATCTTCGGAGCCGTCCTGCCCCAACCGACCGAGCGTTTCGACCATCTCTATGGGGTCGCCGACTACGCGGTCACCGTGGCTGGAGGTCAGATCCTCAACAACATGATCGCTTACGCCCTGCGTTAGGGCGTATATCTTCCACGCATGGATCTAGGTGACAGGAACGATCTCGTGCGCATGCCGGTGCACGGACCGGGTTCGTCATTCAGCGAATTGCTGAAACACCAGGCCCCCGATCGACTTCCCGCGAGGAACCTCGAGCGACCTGTTGAAACGCCGGAGGGAACGACGGTGCTCGCGCTCCGTTTCGACGAGGGCGTGATCATGGCCGGGGACCGGCGTGCGACCGAAGGTTTCCAGATCGCACATCGCTCGATCGAGAAGGTCTTCGAGGCAGACGAACATTCCGCCGTCGGCATCGCCGGCTCGGCCGGTCCCGCGATCGAAATGGTGCGTCTCTTCCAGACCGAGTTGGAGCATTACGAGAAGGTCGAAGGAGAACGCCTGACGCTCGAGGGCAAGGCCAACAAGCTGTCCCAGATGATCCGGGCCAACCTGCCGGCCGCGATGCAGGGTCTCGTCGTCGTCCCGATCTTCGCCGGTTTCGACGAGGGCAAGGGCGAGGGTCGCATCTTCAAATACGACGTCACCGGCGGGCGTTACGAGGAAGACGATTACCACGCGACCGGGTCGGGGGGGAAAGATGCGCGCAGTTCACTGAAGAAGCGCTTCCGCCCCGAGTTGACGCGCGACGAGGCTGTGAAGATCGCGATCGAGGCTCTCTTCGATGCCGCGGACGAAGACGTCGGTACCGGGGGCCCGGACCTTATGCGCAACATCTTCCCAACCGTGGTCGCGATCAGCCGAGCGGGCACCATCGAAATCGCCGAACCTGACATCCGCCGCCTGTTCGAAGAACTCATCTCCGAACGTCAAGACGAGATGCGGATGCCCGAGACGCACACAGTCGACGTCCGCCGGCCCGAGCAGGAAGAGACCTAGCCGTGCCGGTTCCGTACTACGTCTCTCCAGAGCAGCTCATGAAGGACAAGGCCGATTACGCGCGCAAGGGCATCGCCCGCGGCAAATCGGTCATCGCCCTGGAATACTCCGACGGCATCCTGTTCATCGCCGAGAACACCTCGGCGACGCTTCACAAGATCTCCGAGATATACGACCGCATCGCGTTCGCCGGTGTCGGGAAATTCAACGAGTTCGAGCAGCTTCGGATCGGCGGTATCCGTCTCGTCGACGTGAAGGGCTACAGCTATTCGCGCGAAGACGTCACTGCGAAGGGGCTCGCGAACGCGTACTCGCAGAGTCTCGGCAACATCTTCACGTCGGAGCTCAAGCCCTACGAATGTGAAGTGCTCGTCGCGGCCGTTGGTGATACCCCGGCAACCAACGAGCTCTTCCACATCCTTTACGACGGATCGGTGACGGACCGACAGGGATGGGTCGCCATGGGTGGCCAGGCGGAAGCGCTCGGAACGTATCTGAAAGACAAGTATCCGAAGAAGTCCCTCTCGCTCACGGCGGCCATGAAGCTCGGCAACGATGCCTTGCGCTCTATCGAGGGCCGCGACCTACCCGCCGAGAGTTTGGAGGTTGCGACTCTCGATCGCACACGCGGCCGGCGCAAGTTCACGCGACTTTCCCAAGAGGAGATAACGAAGCTGGGCTGACTTCCAGGTGCGGCTTCGCCGGACCCCCGGCCTTACGATTGATGTATGGAGCGCCGCATCTTCGGCACCGAGAACGAGTACGGCGTGACCTGCACGTTCAAAGGCCAACGCCGGCTCAGCCCCGACGAGGTCGCTCGCTATCTCTTTCGTCGTGTGGTGTCGTGGGGACGTTCCTCGAACGTCTTCTTGGAGAACGGCGCTCGGCTCTATCTCGACGTGGGTTCGCATCCGGAGTACGCGACGCCGGAATGCGACACGGTCTACGACCTCGTGGTCCACGACAAAGCGGGGGAGCGGATACTCGAAGGGCTGCTGAAGGCGGCCGAAGCGCGCTTGCGCGAAGAGGGCATCTCCGGCGAGATCTACCTCTTCAAGAACAACACCGACTCGGCCGGCAACTCCTACGGCAGCCACGAGAACTACTTAGTCTCACGGTACGGCGAGTTCGGCCGCTTGGCCGAAGTCATGATCCCGTTCTTTGTGACCCGCCAGATCTTCGCCGGAGCCGGCAAGGTCCTCCAGACGGCGCGCGGCGCGCTCTTCTGCATCTCTCAACGCGCGGAGCACATCTGGGAGGGCGTGTCCTCGGCAACGACCCGGTCGCGCCCGATCATCAACACGCGCGACGAGCCTCATGCCGATGCAGAGAAATACCGGCGGCTGCATGTGATCGTCGGGGACTCCAACATGAACGAGTGGGCGTCATACCTGAAGGTCGGCGCCACCGCGCTCCTCCTCCGCATGGTCGAGGAGGGTGTCCAGATCCGCGATATGACACTCGAGAACCCAATCCGAGCGATCCGTGAGATCTCGCACGACACTCTGTGCCGCCGGAAAGTGAGGCTCGCCAACGGGCGCGAAGCGTCGGCGTTGGACATGCAGAAGGAATACCTCGACAAAGCCTTGCGCTGGGTCGACCAGCGCGACGACCGGGTGATGAAAGAGATCGCCGGCATGTGGGAGCACGCGATAACGAACCTCGAGAACGACCAGGACAAGCTTGTGCGACAGGTCGACTGGATCGCTAAGCGCCGCTTGGTGGAGAGCTATAGGGCGCGGCACAGCATTCCGCTCTCCCATCCGAAGATCGCCCTGATGGACCTCGCCTATCACGACGTCAATCGGAAGCGCGGCCTCTACTACATCATGGAGCGTCGAGGCGAGGCGGAGCGGATGTGCGACGAGGAAGACATCGAACGCGCAACCCAGGAACCTCCGCAGACGACACGCGCGAAGCTCCGGGGTGAGTTCATCCGCGCCGCCAAGCGCAAACGCCGCGACTTCACCGTCGACTGGGTCCATCTGAAGCTTAACGATCAAGCGCAACGGACCGTGCTGTGTAAGGACCCGTTCCGGTCGGTCGACGAACGCGTCGCCAAGCTCATAGCGTCCCTGTGACCTATTGATGGCGGCGTTCCGGGAAGGCAAGATCGTCGAACTGACCGAAGAGCGCTCCAACCTCGTCCGCGCCCGCGTCTCGCTCCCGGATGGCGAGGTCGACGCGGTGGGGTTCCCGCGCATGCTCGGTCCCCTAAACGCGGGCGATCGCATCGTTGTCAATACCACCGGCATCGAGCTTGGTCTCGAGACGGGCGGTGTGGCCTTCATCCTCTGGAACCTCGACACGCAACCGGCCGAGCCACAGCTCGAGGGCCACATCATGAAACTGCGCTACACACCATGGCAGACGGAAGT
>JALZEA010000094.1 GCA_030862265.1 Actinomycetota bacterium
ACCCCCGGTTGTCTTAGAGCCCGTCTCTGCCGTTTATCTGAGCTAGGAGGTTCTTTTGAGCGAGCAAGTCGCTACGGGTCGACAGTGGATCCAAGCGCACCGATTCGGCTTGCGTCATAACGTCGACGAACGACGTGTCGCCCACAAAATTGCCGTCGGTATCGAGCATCTCGGTGTACTCGACGCCGCCGTTGGCGAAGTTGAGCCACGCCGTCAGGATCTCCCGGTCGAGCTGCTCGCGGGCGCTTCCCCTCTTGCCGGCGACGAAGATATCGTCGTGGGCGATCTGCCTCGTCGACGCGTCGCGCTCCTCATTGAACAGGTTGCTGAGGAAAGCCGTGATCTCGAGGTAGCACTCGAGTTGGGCGTTGCTGAAATCGATCCTCCCGTTGCCTTTGTACTGATGCTGCCAGTAGCCGGCCTCCCTCGTCAACGAAGGAGGAGCGGTGATCAGTACCTTGACGGAATCCGAATCTGTTCCGGCGTCGTCGTCGACGGCTTCGAGGCCGACGTCGTACATGCAGGCGTTCACCCACAGATGCGAAGCCGCGGTTACGAAGTCGCGTGGGTTCACCGTAGGACTTAGAACCGGATCGTCGAACGACGGATCGTTACGGAAGAGCAGACTGGATATAGCTCCGTCGTCCCAATCCCACGTCACCGTCTCGTCGTCGCTGCCCTCGTCCTCGACATCCGCCGGGATCTCGACCAACTCACCGATGTCGGCGAAGAACGTGGACACGCCGTTGACATCGACTGTGTCGGTCTCGTCAATCGTGATCTGCGGGTCGAGGTTCGCGACGTTCACTTCAAACGAATCGCTGTCCTTCCCAAGGTCGTCGTCGGTGAGGCTCACGGTCACCGTAAAGGCTCCGTTGTCGCCGTAAGTCAGGGTTCCGGTCACGGTCCCGACGTTCGCCGGCGGTCCCTCGTCGCCGATGACGACGGTCCCGGCGGTGCCTGTGATGTCGGTGGTCCCCGGATCGATCGAGCTCGTGTACGTGTCGAGCCAACCCGGGTCCGTGAAGTTCGCGGTCACAGACAACGACTGGTTCTCGTCTCGAGACGTGATCTGATCGGGAGCGATCGTGACCGTCGGCGCGACGTTCGTCGTCGTCACGGTCGCGTCGACGGTGTCGCTATATCCGGCAGTGTTCGTCACCTGGAGAGAAACGGTGAAGATCCCGTTGTCGCCGAAGGTGACGGTCGGGGTCGCGCTGGTGGAGTCGTCGTAGTCACCGTCGTCGTCGAGGTCCCACGCGTAGGCAAGGGTGTCACCGTCGTCACCGTTGACGATGCTCGTCGAACCGTCGAGAGAAACAGGACTTCCCTCCGGTGTGGTCGCCGGCTCGGCGATAACTGCCTCGGGGGCGCACCCGTCGGGCGTATCGGTACTGACCGTCGGCGTCGAGTCGTCGTCGGCATCGGGGGCGGCGGTTACGCCCAGCTCGTTGTCCGCGAAGACGCGCCAGATGAGGCACTGATTGCCTGCGTCGGGATCACCGAAGAGATCCCTGAGCGCGTCGGCCACGAGGTATCCGGTCCGGGCGTCGTGGTAGCTCGGGGTGTCGGGCGTGACGAACAGCCCGCCCATCATCAGTTCTTCGTGGAGCGACTTACCGTCGTCGAAGCCGTGCTTGGCGATCAGCGCGGCGCGCTCCTCCCACATCGCCATCGCCCAGATCCGCCCGTCCGTGTGGACCTGGCATCCGTCCGGATGTTGCGTGCACAGATCTCCATATTCGAGGCTGTCCTCGTTGTAGGCCACGCCGCGGATCCCGTCGTCGTAGTCGCCGTTGTTGTACTCGCCGTAGACGGGATCGTTGTTGATGGACGTGGCGAACGCGTCGCTCCAGCCCTCCCCGAGCGCCCCAGACTGGACCCCACCTTGCAGGTTCGTGTCGCTGATGATCCGCCCCGTGACCCCATGCACGTACTCGTGGATCACGGTGTCGCGGTTGTTGGCGCGCTGGGTCCTGCGTCCGTCGTCACCGACGTACATCTGCATGACCGGGCGGCTTCCATCCGCGCCTCCAGTAGTGAAGTTGGCGTTGTTACGGCACAGGATCGCTTGGTTGCTGCTATTGAGGCAGAGCATCTCGGTTCCGGTGCCGTAACCGTCGTCTGACGTTGCCCATACCGCGTCACCGCCGGTGCCTCCGCGGCCGAAGTTGTCCTCCTGGAAGTTACGCGCGGTCTCGGTGAAGCCGAGGTTGTACGCATAGTCGTGGAACCAGTTCGTGTAATAGAAGAGCTGCGTCACGACCGCGTCGCGATCGGCCCCGCTGTCGGGGATCGTGCTGCTCGTGCCCCACGGATCGGTCCACGTGTAATCGAAGTGCTGATCGGCCGCGACCGGCCGGTCGGCGGCAGCGGGGGCGTTGTCGTCGAAGAGATCCTGGAACGTGTCGGTGTTGTTACCCGAGGTTGTATCGGCGGCGACCCAGGTCCCATCGATCCCGCTGAACAGCACGTTGGGAACCTGTCCGCCCGCCTCGGGGTCGTCGCCCGTGTGCACGAGACCGTGGGGCTCGGAGCTTGAGATCTGGTTCCTGCGGTACAGGATCTTCCCGGTTGTAGCGTCCACGAGCACCTCGTATTCGACGTTGCTCGCGACGTGCATGAGCACTCGCCACGCGGTGTTTCCGCCCACCGCGGTAGGAACGGTGACGAGCTCGGTCGTGACGGGGCGAGCTCTCCTCAGGTCCGGTAGTGCGAAGTCGTTGCGGAACGTTCCAGCGCGGATCTGATGAGGGACCGCGATCGCGTCACGGGGACTCACGTTCTCGGCGACCTTGGCAACGGCGCCTGCTGCACCAAGCACCGGAGGAAGCGGCGGGCCGAGGCTGGGCGCAAGATTGCCGCCGACCATCCAGATCCTGTTCTTGGCGTCGAGCACCACGAGCAGAGACGAACCGTGTACGTCCTGGCCCCCGTGCGCCTGCTTGTAGCGCAAGTAAGTGATCCCATTGAGCTTGTGGTTCATCGTTATCTTCAGAGCGTCGATGTCCGAAGGAGTCTGGCGGAACAAGACCGCGTACGACCTGAGGAAGGACCGTGCCGTATCGATAGGGCCCGCGTCGCTTGGGCTCGTGAGAGGTCCCGTGCGTGCGCGGAGCGAATGGGGAACTGCGAGTTCGGTCCACCCAACCTCGATGTCGTCGCCAAGTTGACGCAAGAGCGCCTTCTGTTCGGCGCTTGGCTGAGCCTTAGCCCCTTCGGATCTCACGTCTAGATCGGGAAGACCCCCGGTGGACCAGCCTTGTACCGATGGGATCGGTGTATCTGCACTCGCGGGTGCTGCCGCGATGATGGCCGGGACGACCAGGGCCGATGCCAGCAGTATGGCTAAAACCCTGCGACTCGTTGACACGCGCATCTGTCTCTCCCTCCAGTAAACGGACAGTTGCGTGTAAATGTGTCAAACCTGCGGGTCGGAATAATCCGTAATTACTACGGATTCGTCCGATATTGAGGTCCCCGGACTACGGCGATAGTCGTGACGTCGGAGCACCGTGTGAAGTGTCCTGCCCTCGAACGCGATCACTCCCGCAGCCGCCAATCGGCGATCGGAGCGCTTCCGCAGCGAACGGGTAGGGCCCGTCCATCGGGACGGGCCCCTACCACGTTAGTGCATCAAGGGGCGCACGAGAAGCTGTCGAAGTGCCCTGGAGTCGTCGGGTACGCCTTGCCCGAGTTGTGCTTCAGATCCGGCCTGTAGACGATGGCCACCTCCCGGTAAGCAGAGCTGGCCGAGTCCTGGACGTTCGCCACGGTGGTGCCGACACCGGTCGCGAACGCGAAGCTCTCGAGGAACCCGATCATGGTCGGGCTCAGCGCCCTCAGGTCGTTGTAGCCGCCGTAAGCCGGGTTGCAGTGCGTGTAGAGGTTGTACGCGCCGTCCCAGTCCATCAGGCGGTCACCGTCGTTCGGCCCATTGGCCGATACGTTCGACTGCATCACGTCCCGGTCCCAGCCGCCGTAGATCCAGTCGATGCCCTGGTGGTGCTGGTTGTTGAGGTGGCTCGGGTCGTCGGGCCCGCCGACGTCGTCATCGGTGTCGGTGATCTCGAACCACAGCGCCGGATCCGGCTGGGCACCGGATGTCGTCGGATCGCCGTCGGGGCGCGGACGGAAGTCGATGACGTCCGCTCCTCCGGTGATCACGCCCTGGTTCTGGTTCGGGTCGCCTCCGTGGCCCCCGAAGACGTAGTCGAGGTAGTCATCCGTGCAGTTCCCTCCGGGTCCACTGGCACACGCGGGGTCGGTGCCGCGACTCGACAGGTTGCTCTGGTCGTCGCTGCCCTTGCCACCCCACAACGCGTCGGCTCCATCGTCCCCGTACAGGATGTCTCCGAACGAGTCACCGTTCATGATGTCGTCGCCGTCGGCTCCATGCATCGAGTCGTGGTCGGGCCCACCTCGCATGAAGTCCTGTCCACCGACGTCGTGACCCGGCGACTCAATCGGGTTGCCGTCACCGTCGACGTCCCCGTCGCCGTCGTTCCTCAGATCGAATCTGCGATCGAGGGTATCGGGCCGGAACGCTGTGAACGTGATGAACGGCGGCCCCTTCGTTGCGATCGTGAACGACGCGGGGTCGCAGGAAGGCGAGGAGATTGGCGTGCAGCTGCTGGACTGCGTCGTCGCCACGATCCGATCGTCGGTGATCGTGCCGCGGTCGCCGAGCATCGCGTCCTCGCCGGTCTGTCCGAACATCCGGTCGTCTCCGAGCTCACCGAACATGTCGTCGTTGTGCTCGTTGCCGTACATCTCGTCGTCGCCGTCCTGCCCGTACTGGTAGTCGTCTCCGGTGTGACCCTCGAAGTAGTCATCACCCCACACTCCGTCGGTCTCCGGAACCCCGACGTCGAAGCGCACCGCGCGACGCGTGATCGTCAGATCGTTGGCATCGTCGTAGTGGCGGTAACCACCTGCGTTGGTGATGGTTGCGTCCACCACTGTACGGAAGAGGTAGCCGTTGTCTCCGAGCTGGAAATCCTGTTCGCCGTTGCCGTACAGGAAGTCGTTGGCGTCACGATGCCCCTTGATCGAACTGCCACCGATCTGATCGTCTTGCCCGTCGAAAGACCCGGCCCCGTGTTCGCCGTAGAGCTGGAAGGTGTCACTACTGGCACAACCTTCTGGACCGATGACGAACGCGTCGCCGTACAGCCGATCCGTATGGCCGTTGCCTTCCATATAGTCGTCGTTGCTATTCCCGGTGATGGTGTCGTTCTCGTCCTGACCGAACAACACGTCGCTGCCCGACCCTCCGGAGATGCGGTCGGCTCCCGCAGAGTCCGCTAGGTAGGAGGCGAGATCGAGCGGTCTGATCTCACGCTGGGTCGGGATCTCGAGACGGTTCGTCTCGAACACGTAGGGCGTCTCCTGGATCACCGGGCTGTTACCAGTAACCGGGTCCTGTCCGACGAGTCGTGTGACGATCGCGTTGTCGCCCATACCTATATCGGCGTCGTCACCGCCGTAGAGCAGGTCGACATCGTCCGGCTGCCCGGCCAGCGCGCTGCCTCCGATGAGGTCGTCCTGTCCGTCATTGCCCTCGAGCACGTCGGTGTCCTGGTTGCCCTCGACGTAGTCCTCGTCGTTGTTGCCCTTCTCGCAGTCGTTGCCGGCCTCGCCGTACATGCGGTCTCTCTCGTCGTTACCGAACATCGTGTCGTCGCCCGAGACAGGAAGTAGCGCCGGCCCCGTTTTCTCGGTATCGAGCAATTCGACGTCACGTGCGATCCCTAGCGTCACGATGTCGATCGCCCATTCGGTCCCGGCCTCGTTCGTGAGACGGGTGATGTTGGCGTTGTCGCCGGTCATGACGTCTTCCTGACCGTTACCGAACATCTCGGTCTCGCCCTCGTCGTCGGCACCCGCAGGAGTCGCCGTCAGCGGGTTCGCAGCCGAGGACCCACCGATCATGTCGTCCTCGCCGTCGAACAGATCGTCGAGGCCGTCGCTCGCCTGCTCGATACCGTCATCGGCCGTGGTGCTGGCCCCGAACATCCGGTCCTGGCCGTTGTTTCCTTCCATGTAGTCGTCGTCGAAGCCACCACTCATGATGTCGTTGGCCGCGCCACCCCACATGTGGTCGTCTGCGGTTCCACCATCCATCGTGTCGATCCCACCGTGGTTCGGCGTTTCGTCGGTGTCGCTCCCGAGACCGAGTACTACGTCGCGGTTCGGCGCGCCTCCCGGCCAGATCGCGGGTCCCTCGGCCGCCGCCGACTCAGAGATCGTGCCCGAGTCGCCGAGCATGTAATCGGGACCGTCCTGTCCGTACATGAAGTCGCCGCCGAGATTGCCGAACATCCGGTCGAAGTCTTCGGCGCCATACATCGTGTCGTTGCCTTCTTGCCCGTACATCAGGTCTGCGTTGGGACCACCGTTCATCGTGTCGTCGCCGAACGTGCCCGCGAGACCCGTCGGACCGAGGACGACGGAGTTGATCACGCCGTTGTCTCCGATCATGGTGTCTTCCTCGGTGCCGCCGTACATGTGGTCACCGGTGTCCGACGCGTCGTCGCGCGCACTTCCACCGATCATCCGGTCGAGACCGGTTTGTCCGAGCATGGTGTCGTCGCCGTTATTGCCGAACATGAGATCGCCGGACGGACCGCCTTGCAGCTCGTCGTTCCCGCCCTCTCCCCACATGACATCGGCAGCGTTCTCGCCGAAGAGTCGGTCGTTCTCGCCGGAGCTCTCAAGCGGAGTACCCACTCGGTTGCTCGGGTCAGAGTCGTTGATCCCTCCGTCGTCACCCATCATGAAGTCGATCCCGACGCCTCCGAAGAGGTCATCCATGCCGGCACCGCCCTTGATGTCGTCGGCGCCGTCGTTTCCGAACAGCCCGCCCCCGTCATCTTGGCGATCGTTACCGGCTCCTCCGTCGAGGTCGTCGTCTCCGACGTCACCGAAGAGCGAGTCGGAGTCGCCTTCGCCGAAGAGGTTGTCGTCGTTCGCGTTGCCGAACAACTCGTCGTCACCGTCGCCGCCATAGATGTCGTCGGTGCCCTCGTTCCCGAAGGCGGTGTCGGCATTGCCCTGTCCATAGATATCGTCGTCGCCGGTCTGGCCGGTGATCGTGTCGTTACCCGAACCTCCGTACAGGAGGTCGGCGCCGGCGGCGCCGAAGATCTCGTCTTCGCCGCCGTTGCCGTGGATATCGTCCACGCTGGTGTCGACGAGGGGATCCTCTACACCTCCGTTTATCTCGTCCGCACCCCTAGCGCCGTAGATGTGATCCCCGCCGAGACCACCGGTGATCACGTCATCCCCGCCGCAGAAGATGAAGCAGAATCCGTCGATGTCGGTGGCGAGATTCGCATTGCGCTCGTCCCCGTAGATCGTGTCGGCGCCGTTACCGCCGTCGATCTGGTCGTCGCCTATCCCACCGGCGATGTCGTCACCGGTGTCGAAGGTGTCACAGGGTGCGCCTGCGGGAACGCTCGCGCATGGCGTCGAGACGCCCAGCTTGACGACGACATCCCGACCACCGTCGATCCGGTCATCTCCGAAGCCGCCGCTGATGGTGTCGGCACCTAGCCCGCCGTCGATGGTGTCGTTGCCGGCTCCGCCGTCGACGGGGTTGTCGTTACCCGGACCCGCGGTCACCGTGTCGTTGTCGGTTATGTCCCCGCTCACGAACAAGGGCCCCGCGGTGATCTGATCCGCACCGAAGCCGGTCGTGATCATGTCGTTGCCTTCACCGCCATTGACGACGTCGACCCCATCACCGGTCGAGATGCTGTCGTTCCCGGTTCCGAGGGTCGCGGTCACGTTCGCGCTGAACGGCGCCTCACCTGCGGTTTCGGCCGGTGCTTCCCCGCCTTCTGCTCCCACTTTCGTTCCCTGGAAGACGAAGACGTCGTCTCCCTCACCGGCATCGTTGATCTGGATCCTCTGGCCGGTGGCCTCCTCGGTGTGTCCGAAGGCGGTGATCGAGAACCGCTTGGGAGAGGTTCCGGGTGGTGTTAATTCCTTGATGACGAAGTTCTCGTCGTGGCCGACCACGTTCGGATCGCCCCACGTACCTCCTCGTAACCCTGCATCCACTCCCGCGTGGATATGGACGACATCGTCGGCTGTGTTATCCGCGAGGTTCGGCACGGTATTGGGACAGAAGCCTTCTGAGAAGTCGAGGAGCACGACCCGGGCGAGCTCTTGGGAGTACTCCGCGCAGAAGGGGCACACGCCGAGTGTCAGATAGACCTCAAGGAACGCTTCCAGTCGACCCTGGACGTCGAAGAGACAGAACGGCACATGGATCTTGCTGATGATCTCGTTGATCCGCAGCTTGCCGTCTACCTCGGGCCCGTCGTGCCAGTTCAACCCCACCGTGGCCTGCACGCCACCGCGTGCGCCTGCTTCGGCAACCACGATGCTCAGCTTGGCCCCCGCGGTCACTCCGGCCCAGACCTCGAGCTCCGCGGGGTCGGAACCGTCGGGCGCGAGGTCGTTGATGTAGATACCGTTCAGCAACTTGCCGGGGCCGGCGTTCGCCACTCCTCCTTCGAACAGTTCACGGAAGCCGCGCGTGTCGTAACCCAGTGACAGCCGCGCCTGCGCTCCCGCGAAGCCGCCGAAGGTCACGTACACGACGCCGAAGAACGGCCCGATGGCCTGCTCGAACGAGAAGTCGAGCCGCAGCGGCTCGGGGTTCCACTCGATGAGCCCGCAATCGCCGCCGAAGAGCATCTGCATGACACACGCAGGCTCTTGCAGGATCGGGAACGTGAGGTCGGGCGATCCGTCGTTGGCGATGGCGGCATCGAACTTGTCCTTGCTGTCCTGGTTCGTCGCTATGCGCGACTTCGCGTCTCCCAGGATCGAAGGCGATTTCGCCGCCGACATCTCCAGATCGGCGTCTCGGATGAGCGTCCTCGCCTGATCCGGCGTGATCGCTGATTCAACAGCGCGCGACCCACTGAGCTTGAACTCGCCGTCACCGATCGCGAGGTACTCGCCTGTCGCGGTCGGGAAGCTCTGGATCGACGCGATCAGCGCGTTGATGTCTTCGAGCAGGCGAGGGTCGAAGTCACCGAAGAGCGCGGCGAGATCGACGTAGGTGATGTCGTCGCCGCCGAATAGCCGCGATGCGTCGGACAGCACGGGGACGGGAGAGAAGATGAATTCACGGATCGGGTCGACCGGCTTCGCCAAGGCCTTGATCTCGTTGAAGATGGGGCGGAGGGTCTCCTGGAAGAGGGTCCCGGGATCGATCCCGAGGTTCTCGAAACAGACCGCCGGGGTGCCGACGTCGGTGATGCCGACCGACGGATCCGACGTGTTGCCGCCGTCACCGTCTTCCCCTGTGCAATCGGGGTCCCCCGGCGCGGGTGCGCCCGGTTGCCCCAACTGCCAGTTGAGGCGCAGGTCGGCGCGCACCTTCGGGAGCTTGTGGCCTACCGTGCCCTCGATGCCCGACGTCAGCGTGAAGTCGAGATCGGCTTCCGCCGCGATGAGCGGGTTCAGTAGCTCGGTGACCTGAGCGCCGAGGAGCTGGTCGGCGGTGAGCTTGTCCGAGCACGTCTGGTTGGGCGGGAGGAGACCCGGCGTGCACGTCGCGGCCCCATTGGGGACGCGCAGGTCGGCCGTGACTCGTGCGTCGAGCCGGCTGGCGTGGTTCTCTTCGCTGCTGCTGTTACGCAATCCGGGCTGGTCCTCGAGTCCGAAGTCGAGGAACCCGAGCTGCACACTGAGCTCGTCGGCGGAGGGGTTCTGGGTCATGCCGACTCCGAATCCGACCTTGAGCTCCTGCTCGGTCTCACTGCCGTAGTTGTCGGGTGTTCCGCTCGCCGGCATCGGGTTGTCGAGGATGAAGAACCCGTCCTCGCGGCTGACGCCGAAGCCGAGCTGCAGGCTCCATCCCGCGCTCGGCTGGACCTGCTGCCCACCCCCGGCAGTGCCGAAGTTGATGCCCGGGAGCCCGAGGTCGATGGTGATCGGGTCGTTCGCCTCGCAGGGAGTCCCCGAGCCGCCCCCGGTGCAATCACCACTGGCAACGGCGGCGTTGCCCTGGCCGAGCTCGAACTCGACGGTCACCTCGTCGAGGTCCGCCAGGGTCGTGCCGGGAAGGCAGTTCGATCCGCCGCACAGCATGACGACGCGGATGTCTTCCTCGTCGGCGGTGGGGCTCGTGTTCCCTGCGTAATAGGCGCCCGTCGCGGCGTAACCGGACTCGCGCAGGATCCCGGCGGGGAGCGCTTCCTCGATCGAGGCCCGGATCTGCTCCGAGACGTTAGCGAGGTCAAGAGTCGGGCTTTCGAGCGTCGGGGTGACAAGGGCATCCACGAAGCCCTGGAACTTCTCGATCGCCTTCGCGCCCGCGGCGATCTTGTCGCCGACGAGAGGCAACTCGGCGCCGTAAGTCGTTCCTTGCAGCGCGAGGTCGAGGATCGCGCGCAGCTTGGCCAGCCCGTCCTTCATCGACGTGATGTTCAGGATGTCGTTGAGGACCGCCGTCTCCAGACCGGAAGGGGCAGCGATGGCCACGTTGCCGGACACGCTGGGGTCGAGCCCGTTCACAGCGACCGTTAGATAGCTCGAGTCGACGTCGCCACTGACGGGCGTGTTGTTGAGATAGACCGGCAGCGTCGCACAGGCGATGGTGCCCTGGATCTCAGGCGGGTTGGGCGCTTCTTCGTTGGTGGCCGGTGGGTTGCAGTTGAACGGCGACCCCGATCCCGGGTTGAACCTCGGACTGAGTGCGCCGATGAAGTCGTCGAAGGGGACCGGAGCCTCCGCGCCTTCCGACACCGGCGCGCCGTCGGGTCCGGCGAACGCAGTGAAGCCGCCGCCCATCTTGATCTGGCTACGGGTGTTATCGCCTACCTGAAGCTGCAGCGGGCCGAGGCTGGCGGTCAGCTGCGGACTTCCCTGCACGTTGAGATCGAGGGAGACGCCACTCGAGTTGAGCACGTCCACCGGTCCCGTGAGGTCGGCGGCCGTGGGGGCGCTCAGAGTGATCGGAACGTTCAGGTCCAGCACACCCGAGCCGGTCAGGTTCAGATCTCCGGTCGAGTTGGCGCCGACGATGTTGCCGAAGTCGAGATCGACGTTGATCGGGATCTGCTCGTTGATGTTTCTCTGCAGGTGGAGGCGGAAAACGAGTTCGGGACTCGTCGGGTCTGACCCGAAATCCTTGAGTGAGAAGTTCAACGCATTGTCGGGGATGCCGAGTTCGCTCTGCAGCGCGGTTTCCAGCGCCTGCAGGTTGAAGGGCAGATCGCCGGAGCGGAGGCGATCGAGCTTCTCGCTGACGAGGGTCGCCAGCGACACCGCTCGGGTCGTCCCGCCTTCGGTCACCTGCGTCACTTTTCGGAACAGGTCGTTGATCGAGGAGCCGAGCAGAGGGATATCGGTGTCGACGATGTCGAAACCGTTGAACTCGGGGATCTCGTCGAGCCTTTCGTCGACCCGGTTGGCGGCATTCTGGACCTTGTCCACGAGCTTCGTGAGAAGCGCACCGGGGTCTCCGTCCGGGACTATGTCGAAGGCTTTGATCATGCGTGCTGTGTCGTTGGTGAGCGTGACCATCGTGTTCTCCAACGGCTGGGCTACGTTCGTCCAGTCGACCGTGACGCCACCTCGGTTCCCGGCGGTCATCGAGTAGCCCTCGTCGCTGAAGGGCTCCATGTCGAAGCGCAGGTCGAGGCGCGCGAGCTCGGTCGGGTCTCCGACGGGGTCGGGGTTGCCGTCGTCGTGCTGGAGGTCGTCGAGGAGGTCGGTCAACCGCGGTGTGGCATCGAGTCCGGCCGTGACCGAGTTGAGGTCGACCGTCAGCACGGGGGCGGATGAGTTCGGGTAGAAGTGGTACGAGTCGGCACCTGACGTGCCGTTGATGCGGGTCTTCACGAACCCCGCCTGGCCCTCGATGCTTATCGGGGTCCGCACGTCGGCCGACAGGTCGATCTCATTGGTACCTGCGGTCGGTACGAGGAAGCGCTCGAACGGCATCGGGTCTTCGAATTCCACGATGCCTTCGGTGTCCGGGTCGTCGGCGCCATCGGCTCCTGCGGTGGACGCGTCCGAGAGGTCGATCACGAACGGGATGTCGTACTCGTACTCGTACTTGCGCGTCGCCTGCGAGGCGCCGTTGGTCAGCGTGTCGCTGGTGTTGTTATCCGGCAGCGCGCCGCCGGCGAGCCCCGTCGTCGGGCGGAGCACATCGCCGAACTCAGGGATCCCGACCTCGGACCGTTGGTCAATGGGAACGGCGCCCTCGGTCGCGGGTTCCGGGATGTCCTCGTAATCGGTGACCGTCTTGTGGACGTGGATGTCGAAGGTCAGCTGCTGCGTCGCGGCGTTGTACGAGGGAGTGATGTCGCCTGTCCCGGCATCGTTCGTGTCCTGGAGAGACGGGATGCCGCTCGTAGCGCTGTTGTTAGACATTTTCTCGGCAAGCGCCAGAGCGGTCTCGAAATCGACGAGATCGTCGGCCGAATCTGGTATCTGGCCCGGGGGCAGCGAGACGACGCGGGCGTCGATGAACGTCTTTAGCTCACCTTGGATTTCGAAGACGTCGGAGAAACGTCCCGACGCCATCGGGAGGTCGAAGTCAATGTCGGGGTGCGTCTGTACACCCCGGAGCAACGTCGCGTACTGAACCAGTCCTCCCAACACATCGACGGCAGAGACGTTCTCGAAGTCGTCCAGCATCTCAACGGCGGTTCCTGAGGCGGTAGGCGTGGGGTCGCCGCCGGACAGGTTGCTCGCTCCTGCCACTGCGATGACCGCGTCGTCATCGGCGTCGGTGAAAGGCGAGTCCACCGCGATGCTCGTGGTCGCGGTGCCCTGGCGGAAAGTGCGGAAGTTGTTCGAGCGAGGAAGCGTCAGCTCTGCGTCGATCAGCTCGCCGGGGTTGCCCGGCTCCTGGAACGCGAGGATCCCGTCGCCGTTCGAATCGATCACGTCTCCCACGTAAGACGCGTCGAGGAAGAACGTCGATGGAGTGTCCTGATCGAGGGTGAGGTCGCCGAACCCGATAGCAGACTTGAACCCGGCGGGCGGGATCGTGTACGAGCCGGCAGCTCCGGAGGGCGACGTGAGTGACTGCGCAGTCGCAGTGATGCGGGGAGTGTCGTTCGCTACCGCCGCATAGTCGTCGCCGCTGGTTCCGCCATCCGATGCGGCGACGAAGAAGTAGTCGCCGACGCTGTTGTGACGAAGTTGGAACGTTGCTTCGAAGGCGAGTTCTACCGGAACGCCGCTGCTATCGACCGAAGTGAGCGTCAGCTCAGGAGTCGCCACGGAAACCGCGAGCGGCGCGGCCGCGATCGTCCGCTCGACGCGGGCGACGAGGTCGAAACCCGTGATGGTGTCCCCGGCGGGGGTCAAATCGTCCACGCTCGAGGGGTCGACGGTGAACGTCACCGCAAGCTGATGTCCGTCGAGGGTCTTGGTCCCCGAATAGCCCGCGATGGCATCAGCGAGCTCCTGGACCGTGTTCGTTCCCGGATCGATCGAGCTCAGCGGCGTTTTCAGAGCATGGTCGAAGACCCCGGGCGTGGCAGGGGCCGGCGCCGGGTTCGGCTGCGCCCCGATGTGGAGAGCGGCACCGAGTTTCGTGCCGAGCAGCGGGACCCTCCGCCCCAGATGACCTTCGTCGCGCAGGGAATCGAGCCAGTCGGCGAGCTTCATCGCGCCGTGCTTCAGGCGATCCACGTTGGCCGGGGTTAGATCAGATGCCCCACCCGGTGGCACCGGTATCCCGAGAAGCCCGATCGACACGAGCGTGCAGACCAACAAACGAAGGGTGCGAGGCATCTGCTTTCCTTTCAATCCCGGTGCCTGATGGATGGGTTCATTCGCCGCACTCGCCGCAAGCGGCGAGCAATTCGTTCATCTCGGTAACCGCGGCCTGCCAGTCGGCCATCAGCTGAGCGAGGTCGCGCGTGGCCTGATCCGTCTGAGCAACGTCGTTTTCTTGCGCGGACTCGATCAGGCTTTCGAGGGCTCCGACCTGACCCTCGAGCGAGGTGACGACCCCTGCGAACGTGTCCTCGAACGATGGGGGGGCCTTGAGCTCGGCGTACTCGCCGGTCGCAAGACGGGTCGATTCGAGGATGTCCTCGTAGACGGACAAGATGCTCTCGACGCTGCCGCCTCCGGCGCTCGCGGCGGTCTTGATCGACTCGGTTCGAGTCTGGAAGTCCTGGGTGGCCTTCCTGTAGCCCTCGGCGAATTCGGCCGCTCCCTCCTCGGAACCACCGCACGCGCCCGCGAGGAGCGCCGCGGCCACTGCGACCGCGAGCACCCGATTTCGGCGCGACAAGGATGGGCGAGACATGGGGCACATCATTGGTGGGAGGGGGTACCCCAGCGCATCCGTAGGAACTACGGAAAAATAGTCCGAAAAGACTAGGCGGTAGTGGTCTGCTCCGTAAAGTTGAGCGCCGCGATCCGCTCCCGGAAAGCCGCCCCGGCGAGCTCGGCGCGTGTTCTTACGCCCAGTTTCCGCTGGATATTCGAACGATGGGTCTCGACGGTCCGAACGGAGATGACGAGATGTGCCGCGACCTCGGCATTCGTATGACCGAGAGCGATGAGGCGCAGGACCTCGTGCTCTCGTTCGGATAAGGACGCACCCTTCAGCCCTCTACGCATGAGTGGGGTGGGCATCGTCAGACGCGGATCTACGACCGACTCTCCTGCGGCAACGGAGAACAGTGCGTCCAGGAGATCCTCCTTGGCGATCGGCCGCGCCAGATATCCGTCGACGCTCTGACTAAGGGACCCAGCCGCCCGCGCAGGATCCCGGGACTCGCCGAGGACGAGTATCCGAATCGGGGGACAGGCATCCTTTAGGGCTGCGATGGGGTCCCTCTCGGAAAAATCAAGATCGGTGACCACGACGTCGGGCCGGAGGAGCCGGGTCAGGGACGTCGCCCCGGCTAGGTCTTCAGACACGCCGACAACGGAGACATTCATCTCCTCTCCACTCGTCGGCAGGACGGCGCATAAGCCCGCCCGGTATATCGGCCCGAAGCCAACGACGATCACACGTAGTGACCGCACGGATACCTCCTGATTCAAACCTTCGATTGCCCGCGAATTCCAGATCAAGCCTACGGAAGAAACCCCGTCGTTGCTAGATGCAGAGCGTGTCAATTAGGCGACAATGCGTAGTTTCCTGCTCGCCTTGATGGGCAGAGATGCTTATTTCTTCAAGCCTCCGGGCAGGTCCGCTCCTTCAGGATCAGGCTGCGCTCGGAGGCTTTGTCTCGACCGAGATCCAAGGCCCCAAGCATGGGATCGGCCGCGGCATCGCGCCCTGTGAGCGGTTCGAGATCGAACAGGGTCTCGATGAACTTCAGAACCGACGAGAACTCGTAGACCGTGTCGTCGACGTAGCCCTCCTTCGCCCACGGGGAGATGACCAGAAGCGGAACGCGCGGCCCGAGGCCCATGACGTCGAGGTGCGGCGGGGGAAGGTGATCATAGAAACCCCCGAAGTCGTCCCACGTGAGGAACACGACCGTGTTCGCCCACGCGGGTGAGCGCATCAACGCGTTGAGGTGACGGACCGTCCAGTTCTCGCCCTTACAAACCGAATGCGTGCCGGGGTGTTCGTCGAAGCCGACCCCCGGAAGCACCCACGACACCGCGCGCAGGCGATCGTTGCGGATATCGCTCATGAACCGGTTCTCGGGGACCACATCCGTGCCCCAGTGCTCTGAGAACCGGATGTGTTCGATCGCGAGGAGCGCGCTGTAGAACCCGGCGTTCCCGTAATACCGCCACGAGATTCCCGCCTCCGTCAGTGAATCCTGGATCACGGGGAAGTTGAAACAGGGCCAGACCTTCTCCCAGAAGTCCTTCACGCGGTTTATGTCCGCCCGTTTCTCCGCCTCCATCACGATCTTCCGCTCGCGCGCGCTGAGGCGCTCGAAACGCGGCACGAGTTCGGAAGGGTCGTCGCAGTAACCACCGGGGACGAGCTCGCCGCGGTTGATCTTGTTCCCGGTGACGCGGCCGGCCTGGGCCGCGACCGTATAGAGATGTTCTGGAAACGTCGGGCCATACATCGACGAGAACATGTGATCACCGAGGACGAACTCGTCGGCGTATGCCCAATAGTTGGGGATGCCGGCCCGGGTGAATTGCGTGTAACCGTCGAGGCTATCGCCGTTCAGGATCAGATCGAAGCCATCCATGGCGCCTCCGTTGACGGAGGTGAGACCGTCCTCGAAGCTATGGCCTAAGTCGTGGCCCAGAACATCGACCGCCTTGCGCAGCGGTATCTGTTCGCCCGTTGAAATGCGTCCCGAACGCGCGCCTTCAACCCCCGGGTAACGGCCGAAGTAGTGATCGAACGTGCGGTTCTCTTTGATGATGAATACGACATGCTCGATGCGCTCGCGCAAGGAAGCAACTTCGTCACTCGGCCGGGAACGCACGCTCGAGGGCTGGTCGCGTCCAACCTCAGGTGTGCAAGCAACGGGAAGCAGCGCCGCCACGAGGAGGGCATGGGCGCGGAGGCATCTCATAGGCTGCCCATTCTGAGACACGAGAGGGGGCGACATGGATGATCTAGAACGTTCGGACGTCGAGCCCGACCTCGATCAGCTGAAGCTGAGCGACGAAGAACGCGCCGAGCGCGCTAAACAAGACGACACGATCTCAAGCGAGAAGAGTTGCCCCGAGTGCGGCGCGCCGGTCGAGAACCTGCGTAAGACGTGTTCGAAGTGCGGTTACGAATACAAAGAGAGCGACTACGACGACACCGACGCCGGCAGCGAGTTCATCACCGGGAGCGAGATCGACGATCAGGGAAATGAGGTCGTCGACGAGTCGGGGAGGGTCGCATCCCAGCGTCAAGAACAGGATCGATGACCGACCCGATGTATCCCGTCCCCGAATCATCCCTCAACGAATAGGAGCCCGATGCCGACAGCCCGGTTCGTGACGAACAAGGGAACGTTCACCGCAAGATTGATGCCCGAACACGCACCTCAAACCGTCGCCAACTTCACGGATCTCGCGACCGGCAAACGCGAATGGAAAGATCCTCGTGATGGCCAGCGGAAGAGCGAACCTCTCTACGACGGGACGGTCTTCCACCGCGTGATCCCCGACTTCATGATCCAGGGCGGAGACCCGGAGGGCACCGGGATGGGTGGCCCCGGTTACCGGTTCGAAGACGAGGTGCCGCCCGGCGGGCCGAGCTTCGACAAGGCAGGTCTGCTCGCCATGGCGAACTCGGGCCCGAACACGAACGGTTCGCAGTTTTTCGTCACGTTGGCCGCCACGAAGTGGCTGACGGGGAAGCACACGATCTTCGGAGAGGTTACGGACGGTATGGACGTAGTCGAGGCGATCGGAACGGTTCCAACCGGCGCGCAGGATCGCCCGAAGGATGACGTCGTGCTCGAAAGTGTCGAGATCGAAGAGGACTAGTCGTCCACTAGCATCGTCTCGCTCAGGCCCCATCGTCTAGCCAGGTCAGGACGCCGCCCTTTCAAGGCGGTAGCACGGGTTCGAATCCCGTTGGGGCCACCCACCTTCAACCCATCGCCGCAGGACGGCGAGGCGGCGTCCCGCCGCACGATGCCGATCCCTATGGCAAGGCGGTAGCACGGGTTCGAATCCCTTCGGGCCCCCCACTCGCATGCGAACATATGTTCGTGTCGAGCGACGCCGCGATCCTCCACGCCGATGTCGATTCGTTCTACGCGTCGGTTGAGCAACGGGACAACCCTGGCCTCCGCGGCCGCCCCGTGATCGTCGGGCCCGGCATCGTGTTGGCCGCCAGCTACGAGGCCAAAGCATGCGGGGTGTACACGCCTATGGCGGTCGCGCGCGCCCGCCGGCTCTGTCCCGACGCGGTCGTGGTTTCGGCTCGCATGTCGGCCTATTCCGACGCCAGCAAGGCGCTGTTCGAAGTGTTCAACGACACGAGCGGGTTAGTCGAAGGGCTGTCGATCGACGAAGCGTTCTTGGACGTCGGCGGCCTCACGCGTCTATCCGGCACCCCGACCGAGATCGCCGCGCGGCTGCGGCGAGAGGTGCGGGAGCGGGTGGGCTTGCCCATCTCGGTTGGGCTCGCACGCACGAAGTTCCTCGCCAAGGTGGCAAGCGGGGTCGCCAAGCCCGACGGCCTCCTGGTGGTGCCTCCGGATGGCGAGATCGACTTCCTCCATCCACTCCCCGTCGAGGCGCTTTGGGGAGTGGGGGCAGTCACCGCGCGAAAGCTCCGGGCCGCGGGCATCACTACTGTGAGCCAGGTCGCGGTGTGTGCTGAAGACGCTCTGGTCCGCATGCTCGGGCGCGCGTCGGGCCGCCACATCCACGCTCTCGCACACAACCGAGATCCTCGACGCATACAGGTAGGTCGCCGACGCCGGTCGATGGGGTCGCAGCGGGCGATCGGGCGAAGGTCGAAGTCAGCTGCCTCGGTTGATGCCGTGCTCGTAGCGATCGTGGACCGACTCGCGCACCGACTACGAGCGGCTCGACGTGTCTGCCGGACGATCGTGCTGCGGATGCGCTTCGACGATCTCTCGCGCGCGACTCGGTCCCACACACTGCCGCAACCCACCGCGCAGACTCAGACGATCCTGGCGACGGCGCGAAGACTCGTGACGACCGCGATGCCACTGATCGAAAACCAGGGCCTCACGCTCATCGGACTAACCCTCACCAATCTCGACAACGACAAGGCCATCCAGCTCACGCTACCGTTCGACCGTCTGTGGATCGCGAGCCTCGATGCCGCGCTAGACGAGCTGCACGAGCGGTTCGGGTCGTCCGCGGTCACGCGCGGGGTCCTGCTCGGGCGCGATCCCGGCCTAACCGTTCCGCAGCTTCCCGACTGATGTGACTGAAAGTAGGAAAAAGGCGAAGGCCTCGCCGTCGGCTTCGGCGACACCGGCTCGGTCGGACCTAGCTACAAGCGGGATCGATGGCGCCCCAGACCGGACTTGAACCGGCGACCTTCACCTTGACAGGGTGACGAGCACTCCAGACTGCTCCACTGGGGCGGGAGTGTGCGATGAGGCTAACGCAGGGAAACGGTCGACCTTTCCCGGTTGTTTATCCTGCTGCCGGCGACAACAGTAAGAGCAAGGCGAGGTAGCTCAGTTGGCAGAGCACACGACTGAAAATCGTGGTGTCGACAGTTCGATTCTGTCCCTCGCCACCAGACGCGAAAACGGGCGCTTTAAAAAGCGCCCGTTTACGTCCCCCTTTGGATCAGAGACTGCCTATTCGGCGAGCGCCTGACCCATCTTCGCCCCTTCTAAGAACTTCTTGACCTCTTCGGCCCGGTAACGCCGGTGGCCACCCAGGGTCCTGATCGAGGAAAGCTTGCCGGCCTTCGCCCAGCGCGTCACCGTCTTCGGGTCCACGCGGAAGAGAGCGGCAACCTCGGCGGGCGTGAGAAGCGAACCTCCGCCTTCCTTCTGTGCCATTCTGTCCTCCTGATCTCCGTGGACCGGCGCCGCCGATCCCCGATCCAGCCCCATTGACTGGAATGCATCTGTTCGCATCATCGGAGGATTCACGCCTGGGGGTAATGGCTATCTAGAGCCATTTTGGGTGATTTGCAGACTATGGCCTGATAGTCCGGACGAACTAGTCAAAACTAGTCAAACCGGACAAAAGTCAGTTCACGACCTCCATCGCCCGCACCTCGGTCCAGCGATCGGTGAGGGTCGAAAACATCCTGCCGGCCCGCACGAGGTCACCCGCGGCCAGGGCGTCAAGGCATACCCAGACGTCTGCCACGGAGCGATCTTCGAGGAGTTCTTCGTGACTGAAGCTCGTGGCAACCGATCCGTAGTCCAACTCAACGAGACCTTCGTCCGAAAATCCCTCGAGCCACGCGAGGAGCTCTCTCACCGCTTCGGTCACCGAGGAATCGATCCACGATGACTCAAGGACGTCGACCGCTCGTTCGAGCCGCCCGCGCGCCTCCGGGAGAGACGTCTCGTAGCGGATCCTCAAGCCCTCCTTGTCTTCGGTAAGAAGCCGCTCGCTCTCGTCGAAAGGAACGAACCAGCGAAGCGGCACATGCCAGTTCGCATGAAGGATGTGCGAACGGATCTCGGGGTGATCCTCGCCCAACGTCGCGAGGGCGTGCGCCGCGTCGCGCGCTTGTTCCTCCGGGACGAACACGTCGGCAACTTCTTCGGGAACACTGCCGCGGAACGCGAGCAGTCCCGCGAGCATCCGTATCTTCGTCCGCCACGGACACACGAAAGTGCGACCTTCGATGACGCGCACGAAGGCACCCTCGTGAGCAGTGATCAGAGGCTCGCTCGGAAGCGATCCTGCCAGCAACCAGCGCTGCGATGCCGCGCGTTCGTAGTCGACCAGCGCTTCGTTCGGTTCCAGCCAACGCGATCGCTCGTCGGCCAGAAACGCGTCCGCGGGTTCGTAAACACGCAGGTACGAGATCGCAACCACACCGAGGATGCTAGTCCTCACGGGGGCGGAAGGGGGGATCGCCGGCGGGTACCATCTAGGGTCACGGACGCAACGGCGCGCCCGGTCAAGGAGCAAATCGACCATGAATGTGTTCGAGAACATCGTCGGCGACGGTTACGAGCAAGTCGTATTCTGCAACGACGATCGAGCGGGCCTGCGAGCCATCATCGCCATCCATTCCACGGCGCTCGGCCCCGCGCTCGGCGGAACGCGCTTCTTCCCGTACGACACCGAAGAGGCCGCCCTCAGCGACGTCCTGCGACTCGCACGCGGCATGACCTACAAGGCGGCCGCCGCGGGCCTGGACCTCGGCGGCGGGAAAGCCGTGATCATCGGCGACCCCCGCCGTATCAAGTCCGAAGAGCTTCTGCGCGCATACGGACGTTTCATCGAGACACTCGGCGGCCGCTACATCACGGCCGAGGACGTCGGGACGTTCCTCGAAGATATGGATGTCGTGCGGCGCGAGAGCCGGTGGGTCACGGGGTGCTCGCGCACATACGGGGGCTCCGGAGATCCTTCACCGGTTACCGCCTTCGGTGTATTGCAAGGCATCAAGGCGTGCACTCTCGAGGTGTTCGGCGATGCCGACCTCAAGGGTCGAACGATCGCCTTGCAGGGTGTCGGCAAGGTCGGCCATGCCTTGTGCGGCCACCTCGTCGGTGAGGGAGCCAAGGTGACCATCGCCGACATCGACGTCGACAACCTCGGCCGCGCGGTGTCTGACTTCGGGGTCGAAACCACCGCGCTCAAGGACATCCACAAGATGGAAGCGGACGTCTTTGCACCCTGCGCGCTCGGCTCGGTCATAAACGACGACACGATCTCGGAACTTCGCTGCAAGATCGTCGGCGGTGCCGCCAACAACCAGCTGCAGCGCGAGGAGCACGGGGAGAAACTCCGCGATCTCGGAATCCTTTATGCGCCGGACTTCGTGATCAACGCCGGTGGGCTGATCAACGTCGAAGACGAGCTTCGTGGCTACGACCGCGAGCGAGCCATGAAGAAGGTCGAGGGCATCTACAAGGGGCTCCAACTGATCTTCGCCATGGCGCGTGAGAAGAACATCTCGACGAATCAGGCGGCGAACGAATACGCCGAGGACCGCATCCGCAAGATCAGTCGCATCCGTCTCGTTCGGGTTACCGAATACGGACCGCTGTCGGGCCACTAGGTGAGCGCACCCCTCCGCATCATCGGGGACGGCAAGGGCGCCCCCGATGCTCCGTTACCCGACGGCTTGACCGAGAAGGATCTCGTCGAGCTCTACCGATGGCTGGTGTTACTCCGCGTCTTCGACGAGCGCGCCGTCGCGCTGCAACGGCAAGGGCGCATCGGGACCTACGCGCTGTACTGGGGGGAGGAGGGAACCCAAGCCGGGGCACTGTACGCGTGTCAGGACTCCGACTGGGTGTTCCCTTCCTACCGGCAGAACGCGATCGGCATCCTGCGCGGCGTCTCGCCGGCAACCGTGCTCGCGTGGTGGCGCGGCTACGGCGGCACGCATGGATTCTGGAACCCACGGGAGCACCGTGTAGCACCGATCTGCGTGCCGATCGCGACCCACCTTCCTCACGCTGTTGGTCTCGCGTGGGCGGCCAAGATCCGCAACGACTCGATCGCATCGCTTTCGTGGTTCGGTGACGGAGCGACGTCCGAGGGCGATTTCCACGAAGCGATGAATTTCGCGGCCGTCCTCAAGGTGCCCACAGTGTTTTTCTGCGTTAACAACCAGTGGGCCATCTCGACTCCGATCTCTAAGCAGATGGCGACCGACACGATCTCGGTCAAGGCCGAGGCTTACGGGATGCCGGGCGTGCGCGTCGACGGCTTCGACCCGGTCGCATGCTGGAAAGTCACGAAGGAGGCGCTCGATCGGGCCCGGGCCGGCGGCGGCCCCACACTCATCGAGGCGTACTGCTACCGGCTCAAGCCGCACGGCACCGCCGACGATCCTCGGCTCTACCGCGATGAAGCGGAGACCGAGAAGTGGTTGCACCTCGAGCCGGTCTCGCGTATGGCCGGCTTCCTCGAACGTCTCGGCGTTCTCGACGAGACCGCGCGCGCGAAGATGCACGCAGAGGCGAAGGACTCGATCGCGACCGCGGTGAAGGAGATGGAAGCGATCGCCCATCCCAGCCAAGAGATCCTGTTCGACCACGTTTACGCGCGCGGACGACCGTGGAGCTTCGACGAAGGGCTCGCCGAGCTTCACGACGTCGCACGCCCTCCGGAAGTCAAGCCCGTCGGACAGCAGCCCGGTTCCACGGGAGACGTGGAGAACGATGATGCCTGAGCTGACCATGGTCGATGCCCTCAACAAGGGCCTACATCAAGCGATGGCGACCGACGATCGCGTCGTCGTCCTCGGTGAGGACGTCGCCATGACCGGCGGCGTGTTCCGAGTCACGGCCGGACTGCTGGATGCGTTCGGTCCCGACCGCGTCGTCGACACTCCCTTGGCGGAAGCCGGGATCGTAGGCAGCGCGATCGGGATGTCTCTTTACGGACTCCTACCGGTAGTGGAGATCCAGTTCGACGTCTTCGTCTACCCGGGTTTCGAACAGATCGTCGTCCAGGCGGCACGTTACGCGTGGCGAACCAAGGGCGAGGTCCCGGCATCGATCGTCGTGCGGATCCCTTACGGCGGCGGGGTGAGGGCACCGGAGCTGCACTCCGACTCTCCCGAGGCGTTGTTCTGTCATGTCCCGGGACTGAAAGTCGTTTGTCCCACTACACCGAAGGATGCGCGTGACATGCTCGTCGCCGCGATCGCCGATCCCGACCCAGTCATTTTCATGGAACCCAAACGCATCTATCGCGCCGGTCGTCAGGACGTACCGGAAGAGCTTCCCGTCGAGCTAGGCAACGGTGATGGTCGTACGACCGAGATCCTGTCGAAGGCGCGGCTGGCGCGCGATGGCGACGATCTGGCAATCATCACGTACGGAGCCACCGTCCCGCTATCGCTCGAAGCGGCCGAGCGGCTCTCGACAGAGCGAGGCATCGAGACGAAGGTCGTCGATCTGCGGTCGCTCTTCCCGCTCGACGTCGAAGCGATCACATCTGCGGCGGCGAGCTGTGGCCGCGCACTGGTGGTGCACGAGGCCCCCCGGACCGCAGGTCTGGGGGCCGAGATCTCGAGTTTGATCCACGAACGGGTGATGCTCGACCTCGAGGCGCCCGTCGGGCGCGTTACCGGTTTCGATGTGCCCTTCCCGCAATTCGCGAACGAAGACGATTACCTACCGTCGGTGGAACGCATCGTGCACGGCGCGCAGAAGGTTCTCGACTTCTAACCATGCCGGATTTCAAACTGCCCGACCTCGGTGAAGGGGTCACAGAGGCCGAGGTCGACAAGTGGCTCGTCAAAGAAGGCGACACGATCGCGGAAGACGATCCTCTCGTCGAGCTCATCACCGACAAGGCGACCGCCGAGGTGCCATCACCATTCGCCGGGGTCGTGACGAAGATCCATGTCCAGCCCGGCGAGATCGTCCCCGTCGGTACAGTTCTGGTGTCCATCGGTGACGAGTCGGCGGGGCCGGGCCTCGCTCCTGCGGGGCGCACACCGAACCATGCTCAAGCGGAACCTCACACTGCGATTGGTGAATCCTCATCTTCTAGAGCCAGCGTCCCCACGGAGCGGACCCGGCCCTCCGACTCGCCCATCACGTCCAGCGAGGACGACGGGGGCGGTCTCGCCACTGAGATAAAGGCCATGCCGCCGGTTAGGAGGTTGGCCCGGGAGTTGGACGTCGATCTTGCCGAGGTCGCTGGGAGTGGGGCAGACGGGTCGATCTTGCGTTCTGACGTGATCGGTTATGCCGCGACGTCACGGCGCGGAGTGTCGGACACCGCGGCCCGGGACGCGCGCGTCGCTGTGCCGGTTGGGGGGCGGCGCGAGCCGTTCCGAGGCGTGCGCCGGAAGATCGCCGAGCGGATGAGCGAGGCACATCGCGTCATCCCACCGGTAACACACGTCGAGGAATGTGATGTCACCGAGCTCGAAGCAACCCGTAACCTCGCCAACCAAAGAGCGCCCGACCAGCCGCGGCTGACGTTCCTACCTTTCATCGTCAAGGCGGTCGTCCAGGGCTTGAGGGACCATCCCGCCATGAATGCATCGCTAGATGAGGCCGCGGGCGAGATCGTCTACCACGATCGTTTCGACATCGGCGTTGCGGTCGATACCGATGCCGGGCTCGTCGTACCGGTCGTGCGCGATGCAGACAAGAAACGACTCCGGGATGTAGCTGCCGAGATCGATCGGCTGGCAGCCGCGGCGCGCGACGGGTCTCTAACAGCAGAGGACCTCCGCGGGGGGACGTTCACGGTCACGAGTCCGGGACCTTTCGGTGGGTTGATGGCGACGCCTCTGGTGTTCCATCCGCAGTCGGCGATCCTCGGGGTGCATCGGGCGACGGAGCGTCCCGTCGTCCGGGACGGGCAGATCGTGGCGCGCAAGATGATGAACCTCTCGGTGACTTTCGACCACCGCATCCTGGATGGGATGACCGCGGCGAAATTCGCACTGGATATCGTGAAGCTCCTCGAACACCCGATGGTGCTAGCCCTAGAGCCTTAGCTGCCGGCGCGGCCTACCGTGTTGCGTAGGACACCGATCTTCTCGATCTCCAGCTCGACGACGTCGCCGGGATGCAGATCCCTTCCGAGATCCAGACCGCAGCAACCACCGGGCGTGCCACTGCCGTAAACGTCACCGGGAAAGACGTCTTCGGCCTGCGACACGTGAGCGATCATGTCTGCCCACGCCCAACGGGCATCGGACGAACGAGCCCGGCCCCACTCTTCACCGTTGACGCGACAGACCATCTCTAGGTCGGGTTCGGTTCCGAGCTCGTCGGCGGTGACGATGCAGGGTCCAAAGGCATTCGCGAAGTCTTTACCTTTGGCCGGACCGAGCCATGCGCTCATCTCGCGCGCCTGGATGTCGCGCGCGGAGAAGTCGTTATAGATCGTGAAGCCGAAGATGTACCCGCCGGCGTCGCCGCGATCGATATCGCGCCCGCGGCGACCGACGACCATGGCAAGTTCGAGTTCGAAGTCCATCTTCTTCGTGTAGGCAGGCCAGCGACAAGACTCATCGGGTCCGATGAGCGACCTGTGGTTGCCTTTGTAATAGACGGGCGCGTGGTACCAGTACTCCGGGACGTCGCTCTCGCGCCGTGCGGCGCCGCGTTTCACGTGATCCTCGAAGGCGAGGAAGTCCTTCAGCGACGCGAGACGATCCAGGGGACAGAGCCAGCGCGAACCGGTGTCTTGGGTACTGACAATGAGGTCCGGAACGCCCGACGCGGCCCGGGCAACGTCCGACACCTCACGCCATACCTCGGGTCCTTGCTCGATAAGGAGCAAGACGGAAACGAGAAACATCCCGTTCTCGACGTCCAGACGCGTGCCGGTGACCTCGTTCCACGCCTCGAGCAGGTCAACGGGGTGGTGGTCGTCGACCGCGACGGCGACGCGGGGCTGGAAGCCGCCGCGGTTGGAAACGTATCGGTAGACCCTCAAGTGTTACTTGTTACTTGTCCAGCAGGCCCATCCCCTGGGCCCACGATGTTTCGTACTCCGTCACCACGACCGCATCGGCCTCCGGCGCCACGACGAGCGGTTTATGCGTCTCGACCATGACGGCGACCTCGTCGGTGCGCTTCTTCGTCTTCGACGCTTCGATCGCGGCCGGTTGGGGACCGTGGTGGATCCCTTGTGGATGCAAGGTGATGTATCCAACATCGATCCCGGCGCGGCTGAAGAAATTGCCCTCGTGATAGAAGAGCACCTCATCCGCGTCGATGTTTGCGTGATAGAAGGGCACCTTCAAAACCGCGGGGTCCTCTTCCAACGGACGCGGCACGAAGGAACAGATCACGAAACCTTCGTTCGCCCAGGTGCAGTGCGCCGACGGCGGCATGTGATAACTAGGCGAGTAAACCGGCCGGTGGTCCAGGATATTGAGCTTCACCGGACATACATCCCCCTGCCAACCGACGACATCCAGGGGATGCCAGGCGAACCACAGCGAGGTGAACTCCCCGTCGCGCTTCACACGCACCTCGAATTCGCCCGCTTCGTCGTGAGGATCCGGCTCCGGAACGACCATCATCCCCGGATCGAAATGAGCATGCTTGCCCATGAGCCCACGGTCGGGCAGGTGATATTCGCCGGTGCCTTCGATGACGAAGAAGAAGTTGTCTTCGCCCTCGGGGACGACCCGGTGCGTGGTGCCTTTCGGGATGATGATGTAGTCACCCGGAGCGAAGGTGAGCGGGCCGTAATCGGTCTCGATCGTCCCGGACCCTCGATGCACGAAGTAACAGACATCACCATCGGAGTCGCGTAGGAAGTAAGTCATCGGCTGCATCCGACGGCTAACGAAGAGGCGAACGTCCTCGTTGCCCGCGATGAGTTGCCATGTGCCGTTGGGCTCGGTCTGATCTTCTGGCTTCATTTCGTTGACATTGATCGCACGTGGGCGCAACGGTCCGTCTATCCGCGTCCACGCGGTGGGGGGATGGGTTCGATAAAGATGCGAGGCCCGGCCGAAGAACGTTTCGCGCCCGTGTTCCTCTTCGTAGGTGCCCTGCGGGATACCGACGTGGGCCTGCTTGGTGACCTTTCCTTTCGAATGAACGACGTCCATGGATTCCCCTAGAGGTTCCCGCGAGCTTCTTGCTCGCGCTCGATCGCTTCGAACAGCGCCTTGAAGTTGCCCGCTCCGAACCCCTTCGCGCCGTGACGCTCGATGAGCTCGAAGAACACCGTCGGACGGTCCTGCACAGGCTTCGTGAAGATCTGCAGTAGGTACCCGTCCTCATCCTTGTCGGCGAGGATCCCGTTGGATTGCAAGGCATCGACCTTGTCGGCGATCTCCGGGATGCGCTTCTTTACCTCTTCGTAATAGACCCCGGGAACGTTCAAGAACTGCACGCCTCGCGAGGCCATCTCCTCGACGCTTCGCACGATGTCTTCCGTCGCGAGGGCTATGTGCTGCACGCCGGGAGTCTTGTAGTACTCGAGGTACTCGTCGATCTGGGACTTCTTCCGACCTTCGGCGGGTTCGTTGATGGGCAGCTTGATCTTGCCGGCGCCGTCCCATACCACTTTGCTCATTAGTGCTGAATATTCCGTAGAGATTTCTTCGTCGGAGAAATGGCGCAGCTCGGTGAAGCCCATGATGCGCTCGTAGAACGATACCCACTCGTTCATCTTGCCGAGTTCGACATTGCCCACGACGTGGTCGATAGAGGAGATACCGATCCCCTTGGTATCGCCCGCCTCTAACGAATTGAAGCCAGGGACAAAGACCCCCGAGTAGTCGCGCCGACTGATTAGCGAGTGGATCGTCTCGCCGTAGGTGGCGATGGACGCCTTCACGACCTTGCCGTACTCGTCTTCCGATACCTCTGGCTCCGCGACGCTGCTTGCGCCGCGCTCGAGCGCGACCTTGAAGGCATCCTCGGCATCCGGAACCGTGAAGGCCACATCATGGACGCCGTCGCCATGGAGTCTTACGTGCTCCGCGATCGGACTCTTATCATCGAGCGCTCCGGTGAAGACAAGACGGACGTCACCCTGCTCGACGCACCAGGAAACACGATCGCGTGCCCCAGTTTCCAGCCCCATGAAGGCGATCGGAGTGAACCCGAAGGCCTTGTAATAGTGCGCGGCCTGCTTCGCGTTCCCGACGTAGAACTGGATGTAGTCGATTCCAAGGATCGGGAAAAGATCCTCTTGCGCCACGTCCACCTCCTTGTGAGCGTGATCGAAACGTTTATGGCTGGGATTCAGGATACGCGACTCACCCCAGAGCCACCCGCAGGCGCACGCCCGCCCACCGGGGATCTGGTTCGGGATGATCCGTACGACGATGCACGCCCCGCGATTCCGTTCGCAACAGGGCCGAGTGCGCCATCAAACGCGCATTGATCGCCGCCGCACGCAGCTCGAGGATCGCTCGCTCACCGGTCAGCGGCAGAAGGCTGAGGGGTTGCAACACTTCGTCGACCCGCGCGAGCTGCTGAGGATCACGCTCGATGCCCAACGCCGACGTGCAGACCCGTCTCAAATGACGCCATCCCGCATCGACGTCCACTTCGGGGGTCAGCAGCAATGGTTCGTGCGCGGCCGGCTTCACACGTCCGGCTCGCTGCCCGGCTATCGCGCGCGCGGCCCGCCGTCCGAATACCAATGCCTCCGCGAGAGAGTTCCCCGCCAGGCGATTAGCACCATGAACACCCGTGCTGGAGCACTCCCCGATCGCGTACAGACGAGGGATCGAGGTTCGTCCGTCGAGATCGGTCTGCACGCCGCCGATCGTGTAATGCGCAGCCGGGGTGACGGGGATCAATTCGGTCTTCGGCTCGATCCCCGCAGCCCGGCAGCCCGCCATGACGGTAGGGAACTCGCTCTCCAACAGTTGTGGGTCGAGATGACGACAATCCAGCCAGGTCCTTCGCGCAGCTATGGCGCGCGCGACGACGTCTCGCGGAGCGAGTTCACCGTCGGAGTGATGCTCAAAAAGGAATCGACGTCCTTCGGCATCAACGATATGCGCGCCGGCTCCCCGCAGAGCTTCGGTGACGAGGACTTTTTGCTGTCCGTCTCCGGCAGCCAATGCGGTCGGATGAAACTGAACGAATTCGAGGTCGGCGAGGCCGGCGCCCGCTTCCCACGCCAATACGACACCGTCTCCGGTCGCCCCCGGAGGGTTCGTCGTGGTCTCGAACAACGCCCCACTTCCACCCGTAGCCAGTACCGTGGATGTCGCTTGGACGAAGCTCACGCCGTCGTCGGTCGCCATCCACCCGCCCACGCACCGGCCATCCGATACCGCCAATTTGATGCACGCGCCTTCGATGCGATCGACACGCGGGGCAGCGTGCTCGCGCAACGTTGCCATGATCGCGGCGCCGGTCGCATCACCCGCGTGCGCTGAGCGCGCGACGCTTTGACCTCCCTCGCGCGCGAGATGAAGATCGCCTGCATCGTTTCGATCGAATGCACAGCCGAGTTCGGCGAGCTCGAGTACGCACTCCGGAGCCTCGGAGCACAGCACGGCGACCGCAGCCGCATCGGCGTGGCCGGCGGCCACGCGGGATGTGTCCTGGACGTGGAGGTCACTTGAGTCCTGGGCACCGAGGGCCGCGGCGACGCCCCCTTGTGCCCACGGCGACGATCCCTGGCCCTTTCGGCCCTTGTCCACGACGATCACGTCGGTCGTTTCCGGGAGGTGAAGAGCCGCGAAGAGACCGGCCGCTCCTGCCCCGATGATCAGCACATCGGTCTTAGTCAACGGCCGGTGAACTTCGGCGGGCGCTTACCGAGGAAGGCTTGGACCCCTTCGAGATGATCGTCGGTCCGACCGGCCGCGGTCTGCGCGTTGACCTCGGCATCGAGTTGATCGTTCAGGGAACGTTCCGCGGCGTCATTCAGAAGTTCTTTCGCAAGCGCGTAGGCCCTCGTCGGGCCGGCGGCGAGCTTCGCCGCATACTCCCTCCACACCGCTTCGAAGCCATCCGCGGCGACTACTTCATCGAACAGCCCAAGAGCGAGCGCCTCATCGGCTTTCACGGCGCGCCCGGTCGACGCGAGTTGCCACGCGCGGGCCGTGCCCAGCATCCTGGATAGGAACCAAAGTGCACCTGAATCGGGGACGAGGCCGACATTGACGAATGCGACCACCAACTTCGCGTGTTCGGACGCGATCCGGGCGTCGCAGGCCAGCGCGATGGACGCACCCGCTCCGGCAGCGACTCCGTTGACGGCCGCCACCACCGGTTTCGGAGCAGAACGAATGGCACGGATCAACGGGTTGTAGCGGTCGGTGAGCGTTTTGCCTAGGTCCGGGACGGACCCCTTCTCGTAGTCCGCCGCGAGGGCTCCGAGGTCCTCACCGGCACAGAACGCGCGTCCCGCACCCGTGATGACGATGCAGCGCACCTCGTCGTCTCCAGCGGCCTTTTCAACCGCTTCGAGCGCCGCGAAACCGAGTTCGTCATCGAACGCGTTGAGCACGTCCGGTCGATCGAGGGTGATGGTCCCGATACCGTCGGAACGCGTATAAGAGATCGCCACACATCCAGCTTAGGGGTTCTCGCTCAACAGGCCGCCCCTATCGCTCGATCGCTTCGGTAATCGCACCGTGAAGGTGCTGCCGATCCCGGGGGTGCTCTTGACATCGATCTCTCCACCGTGGGCATCGACGAGATTCCTGACGATGAACAGACCAAGGCCGAATCCCCCAACGCGACGGGTAGACGACGAATCGACCTGGCGGAACCGTTCGAAGATGTGATCCAGCTTCTCCTGCGAGATACCGGGGCCCTCATCCTCGACTTCGAACCGCGCTTCTTCCGGGGTTTCCGTCACCCGAACGACTACGCGCGTACCATCCGAGTACTTGAGCGCATTCTCAACCAGGTTCGAGATGATGTGATGCAGTGCGGTGGGATCCCCCCACGCGCGGGGAGTGGCCGGAGCGCATTCGACGACAATCTCTCTGCCCGCGCCGACCTTCACGGCAAGCAATTCCTCCCGCACGCCGGCCACCAAGCTGCGAAGGTCCAGCAGCTCGCGCGTCATCTTCGGCCGGCCCGATTCGATCTGCGCGGTCGTAAGCACATCTTCGACGAGTTTCAGTAGACGGTTTCCCTGACGCTCGATCATCTCCAGGAACGCGTCATGTTGATCGGGCCCCATCGTTGCGCCCTTACGGGTCACCGTCTTGGCGGCACCGATGATGGCCGTGAGCGGCGTCTTCAGCTCGTGCGACACGCTCGCGACGAAGTCGCTCCTCAATTGATCGAGTTCCTGAAGCCGGGTGACGGTTTCATGCTCCTTCTCGAACAACGACGCGTTCCCTATCGCGATCGCCGCCTGTTCCGCGAACAGACCCAGCGCGTTGAGATCCTGCTCGGTGTAGATTCGAGCGCCCTCCGTTTCGTTCACATTGAGAACGCCCAGCAGCTCATCCCTACGAACGAGCGGCACGCACATCGCAGAGCGGATCTTTCGTTCCGGGTGCGTGGAGTCTTTGAGGGAAGGATCCACCCGATCTTCCTGGATCAGCATCGGCTTGCGGGACTCCGCCACGGTCCCCGCGATCCCTCTACCGACCTCTCCGCGGCCCTGCATAACCATCTCGACTTGGGGACCCTGGTAGCTCACGACCTGGAGATGTTCCTTGTCCTCCTCCAGCAACATGATCGAACCCTCCGTGGCACCCAGCAACTCGAGAGCAGAGGAAAGGATGAGGTTGAGAACGTCGGTCAGGTCCAGGGTCGTGTTCAACGCCTTGCCGACCTCGGACAAAGCGGAGATCTCCGACAGCCGGTTGGACAGCGCGGCCGACAGAACCCGTTCCTCCACGAGCATCGCGGACAGTCTCCGGAGGCGCGCCTCCTTGTCGCCCACATATAGAAGGAAGGCGAGGATGAGTCCGCCGATCAGCACGACTACGACGTAGCTCGACACGTTGCCGAGACGCAGCGCCGGGGGCAAGAGGTCGTATGCAACGCCGTAGAGCCCGATGGTCCCGGCGAAGGCCACGAATACGAAGAGAGCTATCAACCACAGCTGGGTCCTGCGCCTGTCGATATCGGACTGACGAAGTGGCCGGCGCGACCCGATGCCCGCCGCGCGTGCGATGTCTTGGGTGGTGCCGGAATCGCCTAGGTGTTTAGGGGCGGCCATGAGGCCCGTTCCTGAGCCTCGAGTTGGGGCTCTTCCAGGACATGCTTCGTGCGGAGTTCCTCGGACGGGATGGGAACGGGATAGTTGGACGAGAAACATGCAGTACAGAACCCATCGGCCGGGATCTGCGTCGCGCCGACCATCCCTTCCAGCGACAGATACGCAAGCGAATCCGCCGCGACGTGATCCTTGATCTCGTCGACGCTCATCCGCGCCCCGATCAGTTCGTCCTGGTTCGGCATATCGATACCGTAGAAGCACGGCCATTTGATCGGTGGCGAGGAGATGCGCATGTGCACCTCACGCGCCCCTGCTTCTCGCAGCATCGTAACGAGATGTCCCGCCGTCGGTCCTCTCACGATCGAGTCATCAACGACAACCACGCGGCGGCCCTCGATCACCTCACGGAGGGGATTGAGCTTTATCCTGATGCCCTGCTTACGCATCGATTCGGTTGGCTGAATGAAGGTTCGACCAACGTAGCGATTCTTGACGAAGCCTTCGCCGTAAGGGATGCCGGATGCCTCCGCGAACCCCTGTGCCGCCGGCACTCCGCCATCCGGTACAGGTATGACCAACTCGGCCTGCGCGGGTGCTTCCTGTGCCAGTCGCTGTCCCATGCGGTACCGGGTTGCGTAAACGTTCTGGCCCATCAGCGTCGAGTCGGGGCGTGCGAAGTAGACGTGCTCGAAGATACAGGCAGCCGAGGCGGCCGGAGCGAAGCGCTCGCTCGTGACGCCGTTCTCGTCGAGTGTCACCATCTCGCCCGGTTCGACATCCCGGATGAAGCGCGCGCCCAGAAGGTCCAGGGCGCAGGTCTCGGACGCGATCACCCATCCGTCACCCAGCGAACCCAAGCACAGTGGTCGAAACCCGTACGGATCGCGCGCGCCGAAGATCTTCGTCTCGTCCATCATCGCGAACGAAAAAGCTCCGGAGAGCTTGGGAAGGATCTCGAGGATCGCGGCCTGCATATCGCCTCGCGCGGCACGCGCCATATGCGACGCAACCAGATCGGTATCGGAAGAGGACGGTAGTCGAGACTTGTCCGGGGTCGGATCGCCACCAATAGCGTCCAACTGTCGCTTCAGATCCGCGGTGTTGACGAGGTTGCCGTTGTGCGCAACCGCGATCTGACCGCCTGGTCCACTCTTGTAAGACGGCTGCGCGTTCTCCCAGGTTGTCGAGCCCGTTGTGGAGTAGCGCGTGTGCCCGATCGCGAGATGACCACGCAGACTGCTCAAGACGGTCTCGTCGAAAACCTGAGCAACGAGGCCGAGCTCCTTGTAGACGACCACGGTCTGACCATCCGAGATCGCCATCCCGGCCGCCTCTTGTCCGCGGTGTTGAAGCGCGTAGAGGGCGTAGTAGGTCAGCCTGGCTACATCTTCACCAGGTGCGTAGATGCCAACGACGCCGCAGGCGTCTCGCGCTTCCCCCGCCATCTCTAAGTGATGCTACTTGAGAGAGCGCGCTCCAGCGCGCCTTCGAACGTGTCGCGTGCGTCGCTCAACGACACCACGAATGCACCGAAATCGAGCGAATCCCCTCCTACCGAACCGAGCAGCTTTGCGGGAACGCCGTATGCCCCTGCCGCGGCCAACACCTTGGCGAGATCGCCTACATCAGATGTGATCACGGCACGCGACGGAGACTCGGAGAACAGACCGAGATGTGAAGTGTCGACGTTCTTACGCAGCGAGAAACCGATGTCGCCTCGGAGGGAGCATTCGGCGAGAGCGATGGCCAGTCCTCCCGCGGAACAATCGTGCGCGCTCTTGATCCGAGGGTCATCTCTGCCGAGGAATGCGACGAGCCGCCGCTCGGCCTCCAGGTCGAGCGCGGGCGGACGACCTCCCACCGTCATGTTGACCACGTGTGCGTATTCGCTGCCTCCGAAGTCGTCCGGGTCCGTCGCGCCGAGCAGCACGATCGCATCGCCATCATCGACGAACCCCATACCCCGGGCCGCCGAAGGGTCGGACAGGACGCCCAGCATCCCGATCACCGGCGTCGGATAGATGGCCTTGCCCTTCGTCTCGTTGTAGAAGGACACGTTCCCACCGGTGACAGGTGTTCCGAGCGCCCCGCACGCATCGCCCATCCCGCGGATGACTTCTGCGAACTGCCACATGACACCGGGCTTCTCGGGATTACCGAAGTTGAGACAGTTCGTGATCGCGAGAGGTTTAGCGCCGGTGCACGCGACATTGCGCGCGGCTTCGGCCACCGCAAGTCGCGCGCCGGCGTACGGATCGAGATAGCAGTAGCGACCCGGACCATCGGTCGCGATCGCAACGGCGGCATCGCGGCCGGGCAGCCGGATCACCGCCGCGTCCCCACCGGGACCGATCAGCGTGCCGAGGAAAATCATGTGGTCATACTGCTCCCAGACCCAGCGCTTGGAGCAGATGTTGGCTGCCCCCAGGACCTGCCTGAAGGCATCCGCAAGATCGCGTGGCGCGGCATTGCCCGGGGACCGCGCCTGCACGTCGTCCAACCACTGGGGCCGCGCGAGCGGTCGTTCGTAGACCGGGCCTTCCTCGGCAAGCGCGTGGGCGGGAACGTCGGCGACATCGCGCCCGTCTGCCGATACCTGAACGCGATCCCCTGCGGTCACCTCGCCGATCACACGTGCCTCGAGCCCCCACTTGGCGCAGATCCCGAGCACGTCATCAAGCAACTGCGGCGTGACGATCGCGAGCATGCGCTCCTGAGATTCAGAGATCATCACCTCGAACGGCTCCATGCCCGGTTCCCGGCGGTGCACGTTGTCGAGATCCACGCGCATGCCCGTCTCCGCCTTGGACGTCATCTCCGAGGTCGGACAGGAGATGCCGCCCGCCCCGAGATCCTGTATCCCGACGAGCAGCTCCCTGTCGATCAACTCGAGGCACGCTTCGATCAACAACTTCTCCGAGAACGGGTCGCCGACCTGGACGGAGGGTCTCTTCTCGGCCGAGGTCTCGTCGAACTCCGCCGACGCGAGCACACTCGCACCGCCGATCCCATCGCGCCCGGTCGAGGATCCGATCAATACCGCGAGGTTCCCCGGACCTTCAGCACGGCCATGCATCAGCTTGGACTCGATCACTCCGAGGCACGCGACATTCACAAGGGGATTCTCGGCGTAGCAATCATCGAAGATCATCTCGCCGCCCACCGTCGGCACGCCTATCGAGTTCCCGTACGACGAGATGCCGGACACGACACCGTCGACGAGGTAGCGCGTGCGTGCGTCGTCCAAGGATCCGAAACGAAGAGGATCCATGAGCGCGATCGGTCGCGCGCCCATAGAGAGGATGTCGCGCACGATCCCGCCGACGCCGGTCGCGGCGCCGTTGAATGGTTCGACGAAACTGGGATGGTTGTGCGACTCGGCCTTCCACGCGACCGCTACTCCCGGAGCGACCTCGATAACGCCCGCCCCCTCACCGGGTCCGACGAGGATGTGTGGTCCCGACGTCGGCAGGTTCTTGAGATGCACGCGACTTGACTTGTACGAGCAGTGCTCGCTCCACATCACCGAGAACATCGCGAGCTCGGTGTAACTCGGGTCCCGGCCGAGACGATCCGTGATCTGCTCGTACTCGTCGTCCGTCAACCCGAGTTCCCGGTAGAGCGCGGTATCGGTCGTCACGCGTCCACCTTGTTGGCCACGTGGTCGAGCATCGAGCGGAATATGACGGCGCCGTCTGTGGAACCCAGGAGGGATTCGCAGGCACGTTCGGGGTGCGGCATCAGACCGAAGACGTTCCCCGCGTCATCTGTGATCCCCGCGACGTCGGCGAAAGATCCGTTCGGGTTATCGACGTAGCGCAACAGGATCTGCCCGTTGGCTTCCAGCCGGGCGAACTCGTCAGGCTCGCAGTACCAGTTGCCCTCGAAGTGATTGATGGGGATTCTCAGCGCCTGATCGGGGACAGCCAGGTGGGTGAACGGGCTGTCCGCTCGTTCCACCTTGACCTCGACCCACTTGCACAGGAACTTCAGACCTGCGTTCTTGCGCAGCGCTCCGGGCAGCAATCCCGCCTCGCACAGCACCTGGAAGCCGTTGCAGATACCGATCACCAGTCCGCCGGCGGCGGCATGGGCGGCCACGGCATCCATGATCGGCGAGAACCGAGCGAGAGCGCCGGTGCGGAGATAGTCACCGTGCGCGAATCCCCCCGGCAAGACGACAATGTCGACGTCGGGTAACTCACGGTCGCCGTGCCAAACGATGATCGGTTCGGCCCCGAGATCCCCCATCGCCTGCGCGACATCCCGTTCGCAGTTCGACCCGGGGAAAAGCACGACTCCTACTCTGCTCATCCGACCTCGACCTCGAAGGACTCGATGACGGGATTGGCGAGCAGGGCCTGACACATCTCTTCAACCTTGGCGCGCGCCGCAGCCGCGTCGGCAGCGTCGACTTCGAGCCGGATGCGCTTGCCGACCCTCACCGCGCCCACCCCGTCGAAGCCCAGAGCGGGTAGCGCTTTCTCGATCGTCTGACCCTGCGGATCGGCGATGCCATCTTTGAGCATCACGTTCACCGACGCGACGAACGCCATTAGCGGTCCACCTATGACCCTCCTGCCAGAAGCCGGAGGCCGAACCCGACGGCGACGATTACCGTCGCCGCGCAGGCCAGCCCTAACGTGACCCCGGCGGCCGCAGCCGCCCCCCGGAGATCGCCCGCCACCTGGATGCCCCTATAGAAGAGGTATCCCGACCACAGGGCCACGCTGACACTCAACGCGATCGACATCGCCGCCCATCCCGTTTCGAGCGGATCCGTCAGCTTCGTCGCGGTGAACGTATCGCGGCCGACGAGTAACAGATCGAGCGGCAACAGAACGATCACGGCGAGAACCTGTGGGGTGGCCGCCGCCCCCCACACGAAACGGCGCACCGCGCTGCCGGCATCCCGCGCCACGGCCCGTCCCACCACGCCCCACAGCCATTGCGCGATCAGTGCCAGGACCGCTCCCCCGACAAGCGTCGCGACGACAAAGCTCCACCTGAAGTCCGCGACGGAGATGCGGCGGATCCCCACGAGGGTCCCGATCTTGAGCCACAACAGCATCGCCCCGGCCCCCCCGATGCTGGTGAGCACGTAAGGAGCTACGCCCTCGACGGGTTGCCGTCCGGTCGCGCTTCGGCGCGAGATCGTTGCGAGGGCCGCTTCGAAACCACGCCGGGGATTGAGCAGGATCGTGCGAAGGGTCGAGCCGAGGTGTGCAGACGCGCGTGAGCGTCGCGCAGTGGCTGCGTTCGCAGCGGTCAGGCCGTCACCTCTTTCGTCCACACCTCGAAGGGGCGACCGCTTACTCGCTCGTATGCCTCGATGTAACGCTGCCGGGTCGCTTCCACGACATCTGCCGGCAGATCCGGTGGCGGCGGGTTGTGATCCCAGCCACTGGAATCGAGCCAGTCGCGCACGTACTGCTTATCGAAGGACGGCTGCGACCCACCGGGCTTGTATTCGTCTGCCGGCCAGAAGCGGCTGGAATCCGGGGTGCACACCTCGTCGATGAGGATGACCTCGCCGTCGATCACGCCGAACTCGAACTTCGTGTCGGCGATGATCACGCCGCGCGCGGCGGCCATCTCTGCCGCCTTGCCGTATACCGCGAGCGCGTAGGCCCGCGCGGTGTCGTACACGTCGCGACCTGCGATCTCGGCCGCGGCGGGCTCGGTGATGTTCTCGTCGTGGCCGGTGACCGCCTTGGTAGCGGGAGTGAGGATCGGTTCCGGGAGGCGGTCCGATTCCACGAGCCCTCCGGGCAGACGGTGTCCACAGACTTCGCCGGACGCCTGGTATTCCTTCCATCCCGAGCCGGAGAGGTAGCCCCGGACCACGAACTCGATCGCGATCGGGTCCGCCCGGCGGCAGAGCATCGCCCGCCCCGCGAGGTCCGCGACTCCGATGTCGGGGAGTTCGTCCGCACGGACCGAGACGAGGTGGTTGGGACAGATGTCTTCGGTGACCTCGAACCAGTAGCGAGACAGCCCCGTCAGGACCTTCCCCTTGTCGGGGATGTCTTGGGGAAGGATGACGTCGTAGGCGCTGATGCGGTCCGAAGCGACGAGCAGGAGCTGATCGTCGCCGACCTCGTAGAGCTCGCGAACCTTTCCGGAACCAACATGAGTGGCTTTCTCCACTTACAACGCCTCCAGTCGCTCGAAGATCACCGGCGCATGTCGAAGATAGCGCGAGGGATCGAAACAACGCTCGATTTCGTCGGGATCCAGTTGGTCTGTTATATCGCCGTCGCTCTTCAGCAGTTCGATGAAGGGACGCTGCTCCTCCCAAGCCGCCATGGCATTGCGCTGGACGAGCGCGTAAGCCTCCTCGCGCTGCAACTTGCCCTTCGCAAGCAGCGCGGTCAGCACACTCTGGGAATTCAGTAACCCGAACGAGGCGTCGAGATTCGCTTGCATGCGATCCGGATAGACCCGCATGTTCCTGATCACCCAGGTCATCCGATCCATCATGTAATCGAGCAAGATGCAGGCGTCTGACAGAGTTATGCGTTCCACCGAAGAATGAGAGATGTCGCGCTCGTGCCACAGCGCTTGGTTCTCGAAGCCGGTCTGCGCGAAGCCTCGTAGGAGTCGGGCGAGCCCGCAGATGCGCTCGCACACGATCGGGTTGCGCTTGTGCGGCATAGCGCTCGAGCCCTTCTGACCTTCTGCGAACGGTTCCTCGACCTCGCGGACCTCGGTGCGCTGGAGATGACGGATCTCCTGGGCCATGCGCTCCAGGGTTCCGCCGACGATCGCTATCCGGGCGAGGAGAACGGCGTGCCGGTCGCGCGGTATGACCTGGGTCGCGGCGTCCTCGACGGCCAGGCCCAGCCGGTCGCAGACGTATGCCTCGACCTCGGGATCCAGCTGCGAGTACGAGCCGACCGCGCCGGACAGCTTTCCTACCGAGACCTCGTCCCGGGCGGCCCGCAGTCGGTCCCGGTCGCGGGCGAGCTCGAAAGCCCAGCCCGCGAGCTTCAGGCCGAACGTCATGGGCTCGGCATGGATACCGTGAGTGCGTCCGGCCATGAGGGTGTCGCGATGCTCGAGGGCACGCTCTTTCACCGCGTGGGTGAGCTTGTTGATGCCCTCCACCAGAAGATCACCGGCGTCCCGGAGCGCCACACCGGTAGCGGTGTCCAAGACGTCAGACGACGTCATCCCGTAGTGGATGTGGCGGCCCGCTTCGCCGACGTTCTCACGCACGTTCTCGACGAAAGCGACGACATCGTGCTGGCGGACTTCTTCGATCTCCGCGATCCTCGCGGGGTCGAAGGCGGCTTTTTCCTTGATGGTCGTGAGATCTTCGACCGGCACTTCGCCAAGGCGCACCCGAGCTTCGACCGCAAGCAGCTCGATCTCCAACCAGCGCGAGAACTTCGCGCGCTCGTCAAAGATCGCCGACATCTCTTCGCGGCTGTATCGAGGGATCATCTGGTCCCATCCTATCGAAGCGGTCGTATCGTCTTAGCTCGTGGAGTCGCTCACTTTCGATCGCGCAGTGGAGTTCTACGACAAGACGCGCGGCCTTCCGGAAGAGGCGATGAGAAAGACGCTCGACATGCTCATCCCGCGCCTTCGCGACCATCGATGCTTGGAGATCGGAGTAGGGACCGGGCGGTTCGCACTGCCACTCTCAGGCGCAGGGATAGAGATGCTCGGCATAGATCTCTCCGACGCGATGCTGCGCAAGCTCATCGAACAACGCTCCGGTGAACGGCCCCTTGTCGCGCTAGCCGACGCGACCAAGCTTCCATTTAAAGACCGAGAGTTCGACGCGGGCCTCGCGTGTCACGTCTTCCACCTGATACCACCGTGGCGCGACGCCTTAGCGGAGTTGTTCCGAACCGTCGCCCCCGGCGGCACCGTGCTGCATAACTTCGGTCACTTCGGCGATGACGAGTGGAGGGAGATCATGCATAGGTTCCTCGATCTCGCCGGTCTACCCAGACGCCACCGGGGTGCCAACGATGCCGAGGAGGTCGACCGCGTGGCGCGCGAACTGGGGGCCGAGGTAGAGGTGCTCGAGGTCGTCAATGCAACCCGACCGAGTTCGATCGCGAGGTCGATCGACGCGCTCGAGCGTGGCACGTTCTCGATCACGTGGGGAGCCGACGATGCGACCCGAAAACGAGCGGCCGAAAGTGTCAGGGAGTGGGCCGTAGAACGGTTTGGCGACCTTGCAGTCGAACGGGAGGTCCCGGTCGAGGACAGATGGCGCAGCTACCGGCTATCCGCTTAGAGCTTCAGGCCCTCCGCCAGCTCCTTCTTATAGGCCTGCAGCCTCTCGCCGAGGTCCGGATCGCCGGTGGCAATGATCTGCGCGGCGAGCACGGCCGCATTCTTCGCTCCTCCGATCGCGACCGTCGCAACAGGAACCCCTGGAGGCATCTGTACGCACGAGTAGAGCGCGTCGGCGCCACCCAAGTGGCCTCCGTCCAAAGGAACCCCGATCACCGGCAGATGCGTGTGCGCGGCGACGACCCCCGGCAAGTGCGCGGCCAATCCCGCTCCCGCGATGATGACCTTCAAGCCTCGTCCCGCTGCGCTGCGGGCGTACTCCGCGACCCGTTCGGGCTTGCGGTGGGCGGACATGACCTCGATCTCCGAGGCCACGCCGAAGCGATCCAGAACGGCAACCGCCTTCTCCATCGTGGGCATGTCGGAGTCACTGCCCATCACGATGCCGACCAGAGCCATGTTTTTAACTCCTTCCCGCGCCCACCGCTCGCTGGGCGATGTCCGAGCGAACGTGCATCCCACCGAAGCTGATGTTGGCCATCGCATCGTAGGCGCGCTCGCGTGCCGACCCGAACGTCTCACCGCGCGCGCTGACGGCCAGCACTCGTCCTCCGGAGGTGACGAGACGACCGTCGACGATCGCGGTTCCGGCGTGGAAGATCTCGACACCGGCCATCGCGGCAACATCGTTGAGCCCGTCGATGGGCAACCCCGTTGCGTGATCCCCTGGATAACCACCCGACGCCGCGACGACCGCAACGCAAGCATCCGATGAGAACTCGACCTTCATGCCGGCGAGTTCGCCGCGTGCGCTCGCGACACACAACTCTCCGAAGTCCGAGTCGAGACGTGGAAGCAGCGCCTGGGTCTCCGGGTCCCCAAAGCGCGCGTTGAACTCGATCACCCTTGGACCACTGGACGTCAGCGCGAGGCCCGCGTAGAGCGCACCCACGAACGGCTCACCCCGACGCGCACATTCCTCGACCATCGGCTCAAGCACATCGGCCGTGATCTGGTCGACAAGCGCGGGCGGGCACGAGGGCACTGGGCTGTAGGAACCCATGCCCCCGGTATTCGGCCCGGAGTCACCATCGCCGACACGCTTGTAGTCCTGGGCGGGTTCGCAGACGGCGACGCTCTTGCCGTCGACGAATGCGATGACGGACGCCTCTTCTCCAGCCAGGAATTCTTCGATCACGATCTTGTTGCCGGCCACTCCGAACCTCGACCTGACGAGGCTGTCGTCGATCGCGTCCTCGGCGGCCGCCCTGTCCTCGGTCACGACGACCCCTTTACCGGCGGCGAGCCCATCGGCCTTGATGACGTAGGGCGGCCCCGTGGTGTCGAGGAACGCGCGCGCGGCAGTCGCGTCTTCGAACGTGTCCGCGCGCGCGGTAGGAATCCCTGCACGGTGCATCAGTTCCTTCGCGTACGTCTTGGATCCCTCGATGCGCGCGGCACAAGCATCAGGGCCGAAAACGTCACGGCCATCGGCGCGCAGGGCATCTGCGACGCCGGCGACGAGGGGTGCCTCCGGGCCCACGACCACGAGATCCGCGTCCAGTCTGCGCGCGCCATCGACCACTTCGCGCGGTGCTGCGGGATCGAGGGTCAGGGTATCGGCCAGCGCCGCGATCCCGGGATTACCGGGGGCCGCGTAGAGCTGGGAGATGTGCACCGAGCGCGCCAGGGCCCAGGCCATCGCGCTCTCGCGCCCTCCGGAACCGAGCAGTAGGACCTTCACGCGTCCTTCAGGTGAACGATCTGGTCGCGTCCCGGCCCCACGGAAACCCACGACACGGGGATGCCGGCCAGGTCTTCGATCGCCTCGAGGTACGAGCGCGCCTCTTTCGGGAGATCGTCCACCGTGGTCGCCTGCGTGATGTCGTCGCCCCAGCCCGTGAACTCTTCGAATACCGGCTCGCACTTGTTGAAAATGGTCTGGTTACGAGGAAATCGCTCGAACGTCTCCCCCTCATAGGCGTAACCCACGCACACCGGGATGCTCTCGAAGTGCGACAGCACGTCGAGCTTCGTGATGACGAGCTCGGTCAGGGTGTTCAAGCGGGCCGCGTAGCGCGCGGCGACCGCGTCGAACCAGCCGCAGCGCCGCTTGCGGCCGGTAGTGGTCCCGTACTCGTGGCCCGCCTCCACGAGGATCTCCCCGTCGGCCGGATCGGCCTCCGATGGGAAAGGACCGGAGCCGACCCGCGTGCAGTACGCCTTGGCGATACCGATGATGCGCTCGATATCTCGAGGGCCGACTCCCGCGCCGATGCAGGCACCGCCGGCGATCGGGTTCGACGAAGTCACGAAGGGATAGGTCCCGTGGTCGAGATCCAGCATCGTCGCCTGCGCACCTTCGAAGAGAACCGTTTTGCCGGTATCCAGTGCGTCCTGTATGAACGCCGAGGCGTCCGTGATGTAAGGCGCGAGCCTGTCGGCGTACGCGAGGTATTCCTCCTCCACTTTTTGCATCTCGATCGGCAAACGTCCATAGACACGCGTGAGCAAGAGATTCTTCTCTTTAAGCGCGACCTCGAGCTTCTGCGAGAAGATCTTGGGATCGAGAAGATCCTGGACGCGCAGTCCGATGCGCGCCGCCTTGTCGGCATA
>JALZEA010000119.1 GCA_030862265.1 Actinomycetota bacterium
CTGCGTAGGAGTCGGTGATGGGCACGGGGTGGCGCTCGGGGTCGGCGACGGTGATCCCGAGGGGCTGGGCGACGGCGAACCGGTTGGAGTCGGCGAGGGGCACGTGGTGGCGCCCGGGGTCGGGCTCTGGGTTCCCCCGCTACCACCCCAGTTCGCCTCGACGACATCCGTGTGGTCGGGTTCGGCCGTCGTGCCGCGGTTGGCGGCCTCGTCCCGGCCTTCCGTCGCGTCGACTTCGCCACTGCTCGTGGCATTCGACCCGTCGGCATCGATCCAGGCGCGATAGGTCGTGATTCCAGCATCATTCGTCGTGCCCCGGCCTCCCGGGATGGACCCGCTCGTACCGTGGACGACACTGCACGAGCCATCGGTGCCCGTGGTGCACGTCAGATCGGGGCTCGTAAACGTCGTGTTGCCATCCGGGTTGTTGACGCCGGTCGCTTCAACGTCGACGTTCACGCCCTGCGCAGCGGACCCGCTGAGCGACGTCGCGACACAGGTGATGACATGCTGGCTCCCGCGCTGCACGCCGACACTTTCGGGGTCACAATTCAGGCGGGAACCCGACCACACGCGTTGGACGACATCGGTGTCGTCGGGTTCGGGCCGCGAGCCTCGCCCATTCCCTCCTTCATCGCGCTGTTCCGTCCGATCCGCTTCGTAGGCGCCCTCTTGTGTTACTGCGTCTTCATCGATCCAGGCGCGGTAGGTCGTGACGCCGGAATCGTTACTCGGAGAGCCCGACGTGCCTCCATGTACGATCGAACACTGGCCATTGTTGCCCGTCGCGCAGGTGGCATCGGGGGTAAACGGTGTATCCGCGCCGTCGGGATCATTCGCACCGATGAATTCGAAATCGACCTGCACCTCATCGACCGGTTGTTCTTGAGCGTCTCTCGCAGTGCAGGTGATCACGTGGATGGTCCCGCTCTGACCGGTCGATGTTTCCGGCAAGCAATCAAGCTCTGTCGCTTGGGTTGGATTCCTGGGCTCAAAGTCATACACGGTCCCGGCATCCGCGTCTACGTCAATGGTCACGCCGTCGACGCTTCCCTCGAAACCGGTCCAGCGATCCCCACAACCGGCGACCATCGCGACACCTCCGAAACCGCCGGGATTTACGACCTGAGCCTTCGTGTTGTTCTCCTGCCATGTCTCCAGCGATCTCAGGTCGCCCGCGCCCGTCTCAAAGCGCCACAGTCCCTCTATGCCCTCCGTACCGTCGTCCTTCGCAGTCCATCTCTGCCATCGGCCGGGAAGGACATCAGGCTGGTCTCCCTGGTCGGACGGATCGAATATCAATGAGTTGTCGCGCGTGCCATTGCCATCCAGGTCGATCTCGAGCACTAGATACACGGCCGGCAATCGTTCGGTCGGATCGGTCACCGCGGACGAGACGTAGGTGAAGTACGAGATCTCCTGGAAAGCCGTCAAAAGGGTGGCCCCGTAGCGCGTGTTGCGGTTCTCCTCTTTGGACTGGTTGTTGGGTCCGATCGTGAACTGCAAGCTGCCCGATCCGAAGGGGGGCTGACCTTGCGGCGAGTCATTGGTAGGTGTACCAACGGGTCCCGGAAGGAACTGTTGATTGCCGGAGGCGGGGACGGTCCCTGCACAGCGTGTGTGAACCTGGCCCCAGTCGGCGTCGTAATCGTGGGTCACACGCTCTCTGACCGCGGCGAATGCTGGAGTAGGAGCCCATAGCGCGGCCGCCACCATGAGAAGGACGACGATCGCCGACAACTTCCTCGTCCTCGTTACCGACTTCATCTGCGCCATCCCCTCCTGCGCGTGTATCAAAGGGGCGGCCTGGCGGCCGCCCCCTCTTCTAATACGTCTGAAGTGTCCCTAGGTCACTCGCAATTTCGCAACGTGTCGCGTCCAGGGCCTCCGTTGCAACGGTCTCGGCCCCGGCCCCCGCTGAGGGTGTCATTGCCAGAACCGCCGCCGAGATTGTCGTTTCCGCCACGACCGCGAATGAAGTCCTTCCCGCCCCCGCCGCGCATACGGTCGTTGCCACCGCCACCGTTCATGGTGTCGTCGTCGCCCTGGCCGAACATCCGGTCGCGACCGGACCCGCCGGCGAGAGTATCTTCGCCCTTTTGACCGCGCAGCACGTCGTTACCCGCGTTACCCCGCACGATGTCGTTGTCATTGCCGCCGAGCAACAGGTCATTGTCATCACCGCCGCTCAAAGTGTCCTTGCCACCGAGACCGCAGATGACATCGGGGCCGTCGGTGCCGCGCAGTGTGTCGTTGCCCGGCGTCCCCACGACCTGATTACGGCTGTCGTTCTCATGACCAGGACAGGTCGCCGATTCCTCCCACGTTTGAGTTGAGGTATCCGAACAAGTGCTGCCCTCCACGCACTCGTCGGTGGACGCGGTGATCGACTGTTGACCCTCGAACTCGGACGTGACTGTGGCCGACGCCTGACCGGCGGAATCGGTCGTGGATTCCTGACTCGCGAACTCGCCCTCGCCTTCTTCGGACCACTCGACCGTCGCACCCTCGACCGGGTCACCATTCGCGTCACTCACCGTGGCCGTGTAGGTGACGTCCTCGCCCGGCTCATCCGTGGACTGCGAGGGGCTCAAGTCGACCCCGGCCGGAACCCCGGGCGGACCCTGCGATGGCGTCCACGCTTTCGTGGACGAATCTCTAGGCTCGGTGCCGCTCGGATCGTCGTCCGCGTTGGTCTCGAACCATGCGGTGATCGAGACCCCGCCCGAACCGTTCGAGCCGTTACCAGGCGCCACGCTGATGCCGATAGTGACCTTGCCATTCTGGTCCGTCGTGTCCGTCGTTTCGCCACCGGCCGTCCCCGGGTTGTCGGGATCCTCGGTCCCCTGACCCGCGCCGAGGTCACCGCGTGACTCGTCGACGTTTGACGGGTTCGGTCCGGATGCTTCAGGTGGTTCGCAGAACGAGACGGTCGGTTCGTCGTTCGCCGTCTGGTTGTCCGCACGCTCATGCCGCTGCTCGACGTCGAGGGTCGCGCCCTGGACGGGTGCACCGGCGGAGTCCGTCACAGTGATCGTGTAAGCGTTGCACTCACCAACACGCGCAGAGTCCGATTCGGGAGTCATCGTGACCGAAGCCGGACGCGTCGTCCATCTCTTCTCCACGACGTCGGTGTTGTCCGGCTCGGGGCGACCCGGTGTCATGGTTTCGTTCTGTGCCTCGGTCGTGTCCACATCCTGATCGGTGCCGTCGGGCTGGGGTTCCGCCACACCATCATCGATCCACGCGCGATAAGTAGTCGTCGCGTTCTCGGCGGTCGCCGAATGCTCGAAGAAGCACTGCCCATTGGCATCGGTCCGCTGCGTGCACGTCCCGTCGGGCGCCTGGGGGCTGTTGCTGGAATCGGGGTCGCCAGAGCCGGCGATCTCGAACCGGACCATGACGCCCGAAACGGGATCCGCGGTATCGGGCGCGGTCGCAGTGCAGGTCACCCGGTGTGTGGTGCCGGCCGGGTTGGAATCCGTCTCGGGGTCACAGTTGAGCAGAACCGCCGACGGGTTAACCCACGTCTTCTCGACCTGGTCCGCGAGGTCGTTACCGATGTCGACGCCCGTCGCGCTCTGGTTCTCTCCCGTTGCTTCGTCGGCGCAGAGCTCTAAGCCGTCGGCGGGGGCACCGAACCAGAAACAGATCTCAGCGGTTCCGGTTTCGCTCTCCCGCTGGTCGACGTCGATGTAGCAATTGCCGTGCGTCCCCGTGATGACTCCCGGTTGGCCCTGGAAGTCTCTGAAGGTCGTGCAGTTGTAATCGGGCTGGTCGTAGGACGCGCCGTCTTGCGGGTCGGGGTCGTTGACCTCGTTCTCCACTTCGCCGTAGATCACGCGGCCGGTCATCGAGGAATCAGTCTGGTTATTGATGTCGCGCAACGTGCAGCGATAGCGCTCCGTGCTGCCAGCAGGATCGGAGTCGCTCGGATCCGGATCCGCCTGGTTCGTCTCCCGTTCGCTATCGGGGTTACTGGCACCGGCGTTGTCGTCACAGTCGACGAGAGCCGGACCCCCACCTCGGAACTGCACTTCGACGACGTCGGTGCAATCCGGCTCCACGGCGGTGGGTCGATCAGGTTGAGTCGGCGGCGCGTTCGGGTTCTTGCAACCCGAACCCGGGACGGGGGCGCCCGCCTGTAACGGGCTCGGGTTACACGCGTTTAGGTTGTCTTCGGTGTCTTCCGGATCGATACAGTCGCTATCCGGGTCGTCCGCTGCCGCGCCCATCGGGTCCGACCTCCCGTGGTTAGAGAATCGTCCCTCCTCAAGGTCGGCCTCAACCGTTGACTGCGTGTTGTCGTTGTCGACCCACGCGCGCCATGTATCGGTGCCCGAGCCCACATACGTGATCTGGCACTCCGCCGCGCCGACAGGAACCGTGCAGGTGGCATCGGGAGATCGGTAAGTCGCGCCGTCGCCTTCGCCACTGTTCTCCAGTTCGAAGTCGAGGTTGATACCGCCCGGGCGTAGGACGGGGGCCAACAATCGTCCCGTAAGGATCGCGGTCGTCCCAACGTCGACCACCTCGACCTCAGGGATAACCTCCAGGGTATTCACATTGACGGACACCACGTCCGTGCAGTCGGGCTCTGCCTCTCCCGAAACGGGACACCCGGTCGTGTTGCTCGGCTGAGGGTTGGTACCCGGGGTCCCGGGCGACGAACAATCCGCAGGATTGTCCTCGGGCGTACAGTCCGTCGGCCCCGCGTTCCTGCCTTCTCGAAAGTCGGCTTCGGGGGTTGCGTCCACGGTGACGTCCACGCTGTCGTGGTCGATCCACGCACGCCACAGGTCCTCGCCCGGGGCACCCGCGCGCGGAGGACTGTGGGACGTTTCGGACGTCGTCGCCACACAGCTCTGTGACCCGACGTTGATGACGCACCACGCGTCCGCGCTGTGATAGGTCTGGCCGTCTCCCGTGTCTGGTCGCTCGTTCTCGAACTCGATCTCGAGCCTTCCACGGAGGTTAGGGGCACTTATCACGGCCCTAAGCTCGACGAGGTCACCCTGGTTCTTGAATTGGACCTCCGGTACCACTTGCAGCGTGACGCCGTGGTCGGCGGCGGCGGGGGCCGCGGGTAGGACGAGGACCGCAAAAACGGTCAGCGCGACGCCGAGGGCGGCGCTCCTTGGGGACCGGATCCTTATCGCTTTCAAGCACCTACCTCCAGTTTTCAGACACTCTCCCGCTGGCCTGCAGGGGTCTTACTGATTAAAACGACCGCGGGCCGAAAAAGGTTGTTCCAGGATTTTCTAGGGCGCGAACGCCCGTACGGACTTTCAACGGACAGGGTAAGCGAAAGGTCGCGGTTCGTGGCCGATTGCGACAAAGAGAAAAGCGGAGCAAGAAAGCCCTTGCTCCGCTTCTCCGTCTCCTAGGTTCCTATTCGCAGTTTCGCAGGACGTCGTCCCCGCCGCCCCCGTTACACGAGTCGCGGCCTCTACCGCCCGAAATGGTGTCTTTCCCGGCCCCCCCAAAGAGGCGGTCGTTACCGCCACGGCCTCTGAGGAAATCCTTGCCGCCCGCTCCCCGCAGAACGTCGCGCCCGCCGCCGCCGGTCAACGTGTCGTCGTCGGCATTGCCGAACAGACGGTCACCGCCGGCACCGCCTGCCTGGATGTCTTCCCCGCGTGCGCCCCTAAGGCGATCGTTGCCCGCATTGCCACGCAAGATGTCGTTCTTGTTGCCGCCGTGGATGAGGTCGGCACCACCGCGCCCGATCAACGTGTCCCTGCCCCCCAGGCCGCAAATGATGTCGTTGCCGTCGGTGCCCCTCAGGTTGTCTTTGCCGGAGGTCCCCACGATGACTTGGCCGCCGCCACTCCGGTCGGTGCGCGTTCCCTCGAAGAAGTTCTTGCACGGTCCACTCGTTACCCGCGGTCCTCTCGTCCACTGCACGGTGACCGAATCTGAGCACGTCCCAGCCGGTGCGCCGGTCGGGTCACCCGCGGCACGATCGCATTCATCCGTGTCGGGCTCACCTTCGGTGTCACTCGTCAGCGTGCCCGTGACTGTCTGCTCGCCGGCCTGCGATGACGTCACCGAAACCTGAACGCGGCCTTGTGCGTCGCTGGTCTTCTGGCTCGCGGTCGTGAAGTCTCCCGGACCTTCTTCGGTGAACGTGACGCCTTCACCTTGGGCGGGTTCACCCTCTTGATCTACCACCGTGCACGTCACGGTGTGCTCTCGACCCGCGCGCTGACGCCCCGTTTCGGGTTCGCAGTCGATCGTGCGCGCCCTTGATGGCGTCCAAGTCTTAGTCGATGAATCTTGCGGATCGTTCGTATCGGGGTCGTCGTTGTCCTCATCCTCGTAGAAGGCCGTGACGAGGACGTTGCCGGTGCCGTTTGAACCCGAACTCGGTCGCACCCGCACACCGATTGTTACCTTGCCCGCGGCATCGGTCGCGCGATCAGCCTCGCCGCCGATCGTGCCGTCCTCACCGCCGCCAAGATCACCTCGGCTCGGGTCGGTTGCCGAGGGGTTGGACCCATCGTCGGCCGACGGCGAGCAGAAGGAGACCGTCGGTTCGTCGCCGGACGTCGTGTTCCCCGAGTTCTCATGACGCTGTTCGACGTCGATCACCACATTCGCCACCGGGTTGCCGTCTGCGTCGGTCGCGGTGACGGTGAAGGCGTTGCAACTCCCTACCGCCGCGGTGTCCGTCTCCGGTTCCATCCGCAGACGGGTCGGAACCGCCGACCAGTTCTTTTCAACGACGTCGGTCTCGTCGGGCTCGGCGCGGCTACCCGGCCCCGACGGCGGTGGTGTTCCTGTCGGAGTCGGTCCCGGTGACGCGGTTCGTGTCGGCGATGGACTGGGCGAGCCCGTTTGCGTCCCGGTTTCTGTCGGAGTGGGGCTCGGAGAGCCTGTCTGCTGGGCTAAGGCCCGCGAGCCGGCAGGGGCGCTCGAAGGACTGCCGGTCGGCGACGGTGAGCCCGTCGGAGAGGGAGACGGTGAGCCCGTCGGAGCGGGAGTCGGGGGCACTCCCCCGGTCTCATCGCGCCCTTCCGTCGGGTCGGCTTCCGCAGTGTTGTCGTTGTTGTCGAAATCGATCCATCCCCTGTAGAGCGTGCGACCGAACTGGGCGGTTGTCCCCGTCCCGCCGGGGCCGTGCACCAACGTGCAGCTTCCGGTCGCGCCGGTCGTGCACGAGAAATCGGGTGTCGTCGGTGTGTTCGCGGCATCGGGATCGTTCGGTCCCGTCGCCTCGACGTCTATAGGCATCCCGGCCGTGCCGATCCCGCGCGAATCGGTCGCGGTGCAGGTGATCGAGTGGGCGGTGCGCGCCGGGTTCGTGTCCGCCTCCGGGGCGCAATCGAGGAACCCTGCCACCCATACCTTCTCGACCGTGTCGGTCGTGTCGGGCTCGCCAGGGTCGACACCCTCGGTACGGCCTTCAGTGCGGTCGAGTTCTGCGTCGTTCGGGTCGTTGTCCTCATCGACATCGATGTAGGCGCGGTAGATGGTCGTTCCGGCCGTGGTCGTCGTGCCGGTTCCTCCAGGGCCGTGCGTGACGGTGCAGGCGCCGTTGCCGGCCGCGGTAGTGCAGGTCATGTCAGGCGTTTCCGGGCTGTCCGACCCGTCGGTGTCGTTCGTTCCCACGATCTCGACGTCGATCTGGTCGCCCGTCGCGAAAGACGCGTTCTCCGCGCGCGATACGCAAGTGATCGTGTGGGCGCTACCGGTCGGGTTACGGTCCTCCTCGGGATCGCAGTTCAATTCGGAGCCCGTCCAGCGCTTAGTCACGACATCGGTGCGGTCGGGTTCCGGGCTATTACCGGGATCGGTTTCCTCGTTCTGGCCCTCGCGGGCGTCGCCGCCCGGTGCGGTGCTGTTGTCGTTGTCTTCGTCGATCCACGCCCGGTACGTGGTGACCCCCGCGCTATCTCCCCTACCGCTCGATCGGGCAGGGGGGTGCACGAGATCACACTGCCCTTGCGAGTTCGTGGTGCAGGTGAAATCGGGTGAGGCCGGGCTGTCATCGTCGAACGGGCTGCTGGAACTCAGATCCGGGTCGTTCGCGCCGGTCGCCTCGGCGTCGATGTTCACGTTCGCACGCGCCTGCCCAGTTTCGCTCTGTGCCGTACATGTGATCGTGTGAGTGGTTCCCGATGGGTTGGAATCCGTCTCCGGCTCGCAGTTCAGCGGCGCGGGTTCCCACGTCTTCTCGACGACGTCGGTGTCGTCGGCGTCTTCCTCGGCGCGTGTTTCGGCCGTATCGCCTTCGTTGATATTGGAATCGTTCCCGTCGTCATCGATCCAGGCCCGGTAGACCGTGGTGCCGCTGCTGGTCGTACTCCCGGTTCCTCCGGGCCCGTGCGTGAAGGTGCACTGCCCCTCGGCGTTCGTCTCGCAATCGTCCCAGTCGGGACTACCCGTGTTGCCGCCGTCCGGGTCGTTGGCGCCCGTCGCCTCCGCGTCGACTTTCGTTCCTTGCGCGAAACCGCCGTTCGCATTGCGGGCGGTGCATGTCACGGTGTGGGGACTGCCGCTGGGGTTCACGTCGGTCTCTGGCGTGCAATCGAGCGTCGTAGCCGGAGCGCCGGCGCTGGACCACGTCTTGGTGACGACGTCGGTGGTGTCGGGCTCGTCGCCGCCGAGCGCACCGGGCCTTTGCTCGTCCTCCGCGTCCCGGGGCTCATCGGGATCGACGGGATGACCCTCGATCCACCCTCGGATCGTGTCGGTGCCGTTGACGAGCCCGGTGTACGGAGGCATGGTGCAGCTGACACCGCCTCCCGGGATGGTGCAGGTCCGGTCGGGCGTGTCCGTCGTGTTCCCCTTATCGGGGTCGTTCGGGCCGCTGATCTCGAAATTGACCGTTACCTGAGATCCGGCCGTGGCCGGCACGGTATTCGTAGTGTTGTTGTTCCTCGGGTCTACGTCCGGGCACTTAGGCGTCACCGGCACCGACGTGTCGCTCCTACGCAGAGTCGCCGTCACCGTATGGGTCGTCCCAGTGGGGTTCACGTCGGTTTCCGGCTCGACGTCAAGGCAAGAATTCGTCGGGTGATTCGCGATGGCGGGAAGCTGGAAAGTCAGGATCGTCCCAAACAGCAAGCCGAAGGCGACCAGATAGGCCGCGCCCCGGCGCTTCGATCTATCTCTGATCAGGCCCATGTAACCGTTTCCCCCCATCGACCAACGCGTGAGTACTTGTCGTCAGAGTCGCCAGAGCCTACTAGGGCCGGCCCCGAGGCCGGCCCTAGAAGTATCAACGCCGATCGGTCTATCGAGGTTGCTTTACGCCGTCCGGATCGTGATCGTGCGGCTCTTGCCTTTGACGTGGTCTTGGTCCTGTTTCGGCCAGATGACCCGGAAGTTGCGCTTGTTCCAGTTGCTCCGGACCACGAAGCGATAGCGGGAGTTGCGGTTGAGCTTCTGGGCCTCGACTTTGACCCACTTTCCGCCCTTTCGACGCTGGAGGACGACCCGGTCGTTGGTGTGCCCCGGCGTGACATCGCCGATGATCGAGATGCGGCTGCCGCGCGGCACACCCTTGTAGTTCTCGGCCGCGATCCGCACCCGCGGTCGGACGCGGACGCTTTCGACGGTCGAGCCCGCCTCGTCGCACGCCCCGTCGGCGGGTGCCACGGCTCGGTAGTCGGCGCCGCGCGCCGGCTTCGTTCGGACTTCGAACGTCCCATCGTCGTCCGACGCGGTCGTCTTGAACGAGCGGAAGTTGTTCGTACCGTGGATGCGGCGCTCGATCTCGATGAGCTCGTTGTCCTCGCACTCTGGGCTATCTCCTTCGATGCGACCGCTCAATGTGATCGGGCGGCGCTGGACGACTTTCGCCTTATTGCTCTCGAGACTGATCGTCCGGTTCGCGGTAGGACCGTCGGTCGGTGACGCCGACCCGGTGGGACCGGCCGGACAATCGGCCCGCTCCGGCCGTAGATCGGTCGGCTCGGGCGAGGGCTCGCTCGTCGATCCTGGGGACCCGGTCGGTGATCCTGTCGGCGAGCCACTCGGGGACCCTGTAGGAGACGCGGTGGGTGAGGGGCTCGCAGATGGACTCCACTCGATCGAGCCCTCGCCGCTCGCTTCATCGGCACACCATTCATCGTCGCCGTCCGTATCGACAAAGACGGCGATGGCCGTCCGACCGGGTCCTTCGGGGCTGTAGAGCTGGAACTTGAACTGGCCTGCATTGTCGGTGCCGGTCGTCGCCTGCGTGCCCGTGCCTGCCGTCTCGATGTGTTTGATGTCGGGATTGCCCGGCGTCAGTTCGTGATCGCCCTGGTTGCCGTTGCCGCCGGTGCCCTCACAGTTCCACGCTTGTTCGGGGGCGGGATGGGCCTTGTCGGGCGCCTGGTGGGCAGAGGAGTTGTCACCCGAGTCATCGAACCGGAGATTGTCGCCGGGTCCTTTGGCGTGGACGTCCGTGTTCGCACCGGCGATCGGCCGTTCTTCCTGATCCCGGATCGTCGCCGTGACGACGTCGGCGCACGCGCCGGCAGGCTTGCCCGACTGATTGCCCGGATCGAGCCCTACCGAGGTCGGGACCTGATCGTACGGGAAGACGCGATGCGCGTCGCCCGAGCCGGGCGCCAGTGGCGCGACCGGCGGTGACGCCTGCGCCGCGATCGCAGTGACCATGGCCGGGGTATCGCCCTCGGCAAGCGTGCATCTCACGCTCGTCGTCCCGGTCGAGGAGGGTGTCCCGCTTCCGCAGGAGACCCAAGCTGGATTCTGGCCCGTTGGGGTTTTCGTGTAGCGGACGGTCACCGTGGCGGTGCCGCGGCTGGTCGACGGTGGTCCGATCGCGACGCTCGACGTCGTGTTCACTACCGTGAACGCTGCCGCCGCCCCCTGGGGCTGGAAGAAACCCGCGTTGGCGCCGTTGCGCGGGTAAGTCATCTCGACGGTTTCGGCCTGGGGGTTCTCGAGCGTGTCCGCGTTGTTGACGGTCGCGGTGATCTCATCGCGGCCCAATTCGATGGCGCCGTTGTAGAGGATGGCCTTCAATACCACAGAGCCCTCCAGATTCGAGGGCACCGCCCAACTCAACTCGAACGCATCGCTCGTTCCGACGCGCGACGCGATGCCGATCGACACCTCGTTGCCGGTCCCGACCTGGTACTTGAACTCGACAAGTGGGTTCGCAGGGACCTGGCGGGCGACGGCGACCAAGTGGTAGGTGGTGTCGGTGCCGTCGTTCTTGGTCGAGACGACCGTCGAGTTGCCCGCCGACGGGTTGATGAACTGGATCTCCTGGATGCCGGTCGGCGCCGGTGACGGCGACCCGCCGGTGGGGGAGCCCGTCGGACTGCCCGTCTCCGTCGGCGATCCCGTCGGCGAGCCCGTCTGTTGCAGTTGGAAGATGGATCCGAGCGCGCCGTTCGGGACGAACAGGATGACGAGCCCGAGCACTACGAACGCGGCGATGATCGAGCGGGCCGTGAGCCTTTGGGTCCTAGATTGGGACGTGATCACAAGCGATCGACCTCCGATTAACCGATGGATTCCGGACGCGCCTCTACCCGTAAGAACGGGCAAATGGGGCAAAAGTTGCTGTTCAGCACCCTACCCGCCAAGCGCGGGGGCGCAAACGAGCCGAAGCTTGTTCTGTCGCTAGGAGGCGCGACGGGCGCGAGCGCGGCGCCGCTTGAGCGAGGCCCGCTCCTTGTCGGTGAGGCCGCCCCAGATCCCGTACTTCTGGTTAGTGTCCATGGCGAACTCGAGGCACGGCTCGATCACCGGGCAGCGCTGGCATACCGCCTTGGCGTGCGCCTCGCGGGCCTGGCGCTCGAGCTCGGTCTCGGAGAAGTCCTCGCCGAAGAACAAGATGTTGTCGTATTCGCGACAAGCAGCGTCTTCCTGCCAGTCGAGCTGCTCGGAGGCGTCCCTCATGGACACTCCTGATCCCTCCTTAGGGGTCGGGGACCGCCCGAAGGCGGTAGGGAGGCGTCAAGAAACCTTGCCCTCCTTCACCGAGGGTAAACGACGCCGTCAAGACTTCTATTTCCAGGGCCGTTTGTGCCTTACCCACAACGGGAAGGCTAGGCACAGAGGCGAGAGCGCCTCGGGCTTGTATCGCAGAAACGAGGAGGTGGCTGTAAATGGCCGACCGGAGTGAACAGTTGGGCGGCAAGATTAAGGAAGGTGTCGGCAAGGTGACCGGCGACGAAGCCCTGGAAAGCCAGGGCCGCCGCGAAGATCACCGGGAACAGACCAAGCAGAACATCGATGAGACCAAGGACAAGGTCGCCGGCGCCGTTGAGGGCGCGAAGGAGAAGATGCGGGACCGTTAACCGATCTTTCTCTTCGACTGCGTGAGGGCCCGCCTCGGCGGGTCCTTGTCGCGTGCGCCATAGCATCGCCGGATGCGGATCCTGGTGGCGGTGCTTGTCGCGATCGGCGTCGCCTGCTCCCCGGCCTCGCCGCCCGAGGCGGTACCCACATTCCCGCCCGATGCTCCGATCCCCCCGCCTGAGGCCTTGATCTACGTCGATCGCAGGAGCTTGAAGTCCTACGACCTCGCCTCCGGCGCGTCCGAACTCATTACCGAACTGCCGAGCGCCGACGTCGCCGTCTCCCCGGACGGGCGCCTCCTCGCGGCGGTCGAGGAGAGCGACCCTCGAGGCCCGGGTCCGGAAGGCTTCCGTGCCCCTCAGGTCGTGATCGCGGGGACCGGCGCGGACGAGATTCCGAGCGAGCTTGGTCCCGGCCGGGCCCCGGAGTGGGCGCCGAACTCGGCGGCGGTCGCGGTGATCGAGCCGACCGCACACGCGGAGACGATCGCCGTCTACCAATTGCCCGGGGGCAAGATCACCACCACGGCCCCCGGCAACGAGTCCTGGTCGATCGTCGGCTGGAGCGGCGACGAGATCGTCGCCATCGGCGCGCGCTCGGGCGTCGTGGCGATCCCGACCTCAACTGACGAGCCCCGGCGGGTAGACGCGGAGCCGTCGCAGATATGGGGCGTCTCACCGATCGCATCCCGCCACGTCGTCGTCGGAGGCCGCGGCGGATTCATCAGCGGGTCCGGACCGCGACGTGTAGTCGACGTCAATGCCGCGCTCGGTGACGGGACATGGTCCTTGGACGGGGCCACCATCGGTGTGGTCTTCATCGAAGGCCCTCAAACGCGTCTCGGTTTGATCGACGCCGCGAGCGGCCAGGTCCGCCACGTCTCCGCCGGGCGCCGGGCACAGGGAAACGTCGTCTGGGCCCTGGACGGCAAAACGTTTGCTTTCGTACGCGTCGATGCGGAACGTCGCGGTCGCCTGGAGGCCGTGGTGTGCTCTACCGCGACTGAATGCACGCCGGCCTTCTCCTGGGACGAAGGTGTGCGCCTACTCGCCTTCCGGTGATCACGCCGATGGGATGATGACGTGATGAAGATCGCGGTTATCGGAACCGGGCATGTCGGTCTCGTCAGTTGCGCGACGTTCGCGGCGATGGGGCACGAGGTCATAGGTCACGACAGCGACGCCGAGAAGATCGCGTTGCTCGAGAATGCAACGATGCCGTTCTTCGAGCCGGGGCTCGAGGAACTCGTCGCGCAAGGAACCCGTTCGGGGCGATTGCGTTTCACGAGCGACGTCGCCGAAGCCGTGGCCGGCGCCGAAGCCTTGTTCCTGTGCGTGGGAACCCCTCCGAAGGCGTCGGGCGAGGCCAACCTCGCCGCGGTCGAAAGTGCCGGCCGCGATGTCGCGAGGCACGCAACCGGGTCGCTGGTGGTGGTCGAGAAGTCGACCGTGCCGGCCGGCACCGCCGTTCGCTTGCGGACCACCCTGAAGCGCGAGCGGCCCGACCTCGAGCTAGAGGTCGCTTCCAACCCGGAGTTCCTCCGCGAGGGCAAGGCGATCGAGGACTCACTCGAACCGGAACGCATCCTCGTCGGCGCGGCCTCGGAGACGGCCTTCGAGACTCTGCGACGCGTGTACGAGCCGTTGACCGCCAAGGGCCACATCCTGATCGAAACCGACATCACGACCGCCGAGATCTCGAAGCACGCGTGCAACGCGTTCCTCGCGATGAAGATCTCGTTCGCCAACGCCCTCGCGCGTCTGTGCGAGGCATCGGGCGCCGACGTCGTCAAGGTCACCGAAGTGATGGGCAGCGACCACCGCATCGGTGCCGAGTTCCTGCGCGCCGGACTCGGTTACGGAGGTTACTGCTTCCCCAAGGATCTCCAAGCGTTCGATCGCCTCGCGGCGAGCCTCGGTTACGAGATGCCGCTGCTGCGCGAGGTCGCGCGCATCAACGCAGAAGCTGTCGACGCGGCAGTGAAGAAGGTCGAGGATGCTCTGTGGAACATCGGGGGCAAGCGCATCGCGGTCCTCGGGCTTGCCTTCAAGCCCGGCACCGACGACACCCGGCTGTCGCCGGCGTTGGTGCTCGCGCGCCGGCTCATCGAGCACGGTGCCGAGGTGGTCGGCTTCGACCCTCAGGCCGGCGCGAACGCCAAGACCGACGTGCCGGAGCTAGAGCTCGCGAGCGATGCTTACGCCGCGCTCGAGGGTGCCCACTGTCTGGTAATCGCCACCGACTGGCCGGAGTTCGCCGGTCTCGACCTCGACAAGGTGAGGGGCGCGATGGCCCATCCCGTGATCGTCGACGGGCGCAACGTCTTCGATCCCGCGACCATAGGGGCCGCGGGCTTCACCTACTACCCGACCGGCCGCCCGCGCATCTCTCCTTAGACAAGAGAAAGGGCCGGTCTCTCGACCGGCCCCTTCGTTGCCTCGTTGTTTGACACGAGGGCAGGAGAGCTAGTTGCCGACTACTCGCAGCGGCGCAGCGTGTCTCTGCCGCGGCCCCCGCCGCAGGCATCGCGGCCTGCCCCACCATCGAGGACGTCGTCATTGCGACCTCCCCGCAGCTGGTCCCGTCCGGCACCACCCTTGATGATGTCGTCACCGCCACCACCGCGAAGGATGTCGCGACCGGTGAAGCCGCGGATGGTGTCGTTACCCGCTCCGCCCCTCGACGGGTCATTTCCGACACCGCCTTGCAGAATGTCGTTACCGGCGTTGCCGATGAGCCTGTCGTCGCCGGCGTTGCCTCGGATGGTGTCCCATCCATTCTGGCCCCGTAGGACGTCATTGTCTTGCCCACCGACCATGAGGTCGTTCTTGTTGCCGCCGTTGAGCGCGTCGTTTCCGCCGTGACCCCTGATGGTGTCTTTGGCATCGCCACCATCGACGGTGTCGTTGCCGTCGCCACACCCGGTCCGCAGGCACGCGGCGACTTGATCGGCCTCGATGGTGTCGGCGCCGTCGCCCCCAATCAGCTCGTCGTCGCCACCACCACCGAGCAATACGTCGTCACCACCCAAGCCGTTGATGATGTCGTTTCCGCCGAAGCCGCAGATCACATCATCTCCGGCGGTGCCGTTAAGCAGGTCAGCTCCGTCGGTGCCGGTGATGATGCCCTCGCCGGTGCACTCCGGAGGGACATCTCTCTCGTTGTCGTCCTGCGCCGACGTGCAACCTGGATCGGCTGGGAAGTCGATCTCGCCATCACCATCGTTGTCGATGCCGTCCGAACACTCAGGTCGCGGCGTCGCCGTTGGGCCGGGGCTGGGGCTCGTCGTGCGCGTCGCGGTCGGAGTGGGACTTGGGGTGGGACACGACGGTGATGGCGTCGGGGACGGGCTACTCGTCGGTGACGACGTCGGTGTCGGCGACGGCGACCCGGTCGGGCACGGTTCCGCGCCCTGCCAGACCTTCTCGATCACATCGGTCTCGTCCGGCTCGGTCCCGCCGCTTCGGCCGGGCGTAGTTGTTTCATCGCGGC
>JALZEA010000124.1 GCA_030862265.1 Actinomycetota bacterium
AAACGTTCGAGCAATTTCCCGATCGTCGTCGACTCCCCGCCAGGCATGACGAGCGCGTCCACATCTGCGAGCTGCTCCGGGTAACGAACCTCTACCGCGGTGGCACCGGCGCGCTCGAGGGCGCGACTGTGTTCCCGGACGTCACCCTGGAGCGCGAGGACTCCGGCTTTCACCACCCGCGCGTAGCGAGTCTTTCGTTGTCTGCGAGCTTGTCGATCTCGATGCCGACCATGGCTTCGCCGAGACCGCGCGAGACCTTGCCGATCATGTCCGGGTCGTTGAAGTACGTCGTCGCGTCCACGATGGCACGAGCTCGCGCCGAAGGATCGCCCGACTTGAAGATCCCCGAGCCGACGAACACACCTTCAGCGCCGAGTTGCATCATGAGCGCCGCATCGGCAGGCGTTGCGATCCCTCCGGCCGTGAAGAGAACCACCGGAAGCGTGCAGGTCTCGGCGACCTCTTTCACGAGCTCGTAGGGCGCGCGCAGTTCTCTCGCCTCGGTCATCAGTTCCTCGTCTTCCAGCGTTGTCAGTCGTTTGATCCCCGTCGAGATCGAGCGCATGTGACGTACCGCTTCCACGACGTTGCCGGTGCCGGCCTCGCCTTTGCTGCGGATCATGGCGGCCCCCTCGCCGATCCGGCGCAAGGCTTCGCCGAGGTTCGTCGCGCCGCACACGAACGGCACCGTGAACTCCCATTTGTTCACATGGAACGCCTCGTCGGCCGGCGTCAACACCTCGGATTCGTCGACGTAGTCGACCCCGAGGCTCTGCAGCACCTGCGCCTCGACGAAGTGGCCGATGCGGCATTTCGCCATGACCGGGATGGATACCGCTTCGACGATCTCGGAGATCTTGTCGGGGTCCGACATCCTCGCGACCCCCCCATCGGCACGGATGTCGGCCGGGACGCGCTCCAGCGCCATGACCGCTACCGCGCCTGCGTCTTCGGCGATCTTCGCCTGATCGGCCGTGACGACGTCCATGATCACGCCGCCCTTGAGCATCTCTGCGAGGCCGCGCTTCACGCGCGCTCCCCCGGTCTCCCTCGTCGTGTCGCCCATCGCGAACCTCCGCTTCCTACTAGCGCCTTTTACTAAAGGTTACGCCGCCAACCTCTCCCCGCTCACCACGAGGTTGCGGTCGTTTGGGTCGCTATGGCCCCCCGACCGCACAACAGTTGTGGTGTGACGCACGTCATAACGAATCGCGGCCGTTAGCTGGAAGGTCGTTGAGTGAACCACCCAGCGGACGAATGTTGTCTCCGGCTCGCGCGCAAGCAGCTGGGCCTCCTCACCATGGATCAAGCGTTGGAATGTGGGCTCTCCCAGTCCGCTATCAAGCATCGAGTAGGGCAAGGACGATTCGAGCGAGGCCGGCGCGGGGTTCTACGCATCGCGGGAGCCCCGAGAACTCATGACCAGTCACTTATGGAGGCACTGTTGTGGGCGGGAGAAACCGCGACCCTGTCCCACCGCTGTGCCGCCGTGAGGTGGCGCATCGATCCCATCGACACGAAGATGATTGAGGTCACAGCGTCACGCGATCTGCGCCGCGCCGCTGCTGGCCTCACCGTCCATCAGGGTGTACTTGCCCCGTGCGATGTGGGAGCGCTACACGGCCTTCGCGTCACGAGTCCGGCTCGGACGATCGTCGATCTAGCGGCGGTGGTTAGTGAAGAAGAACTGGAGATCGCTCTGGACTGTGTACTTGCCAAACGGATGACCACAATCCATCGAATCGAACAGACGTTGATCCGGGCCGGATCTAAAGGACGGAAAGGCACGCGGCACCTGTTGTCCTTGTTGGCCGCTCGCGCTGACGGTCGCCCACTCGGCATGAGCCCACTGGAAGTTCGGTTCGTCCGGCTCCTGCGTCAGTCAAAGATCTCGCTACCGGTGCCTCAATTCGAGTTCCGTTCAGGTGGCCGCCGCTATGTCATCGACTACGCCTATCCGGCCGAGCGCGTGGCGATCGAGCTGGACGGCTACCGGTGGCATTCCTCCCCCGACCGCCTAGTGAGCGACAGCAGGAAGGGCAACGCAGTCACACTCGCCGACTGGCGGCTCCTCCGCTTCACCAACCCCGATGTCAGAAACCAGCCCCACGTCGTGGTCGCTTCAGTGCTGACGGCGCGCGGGCATCACCAACTGATGGTCTAGCGAGTCGCTATAGCAACCCTTGCGCACATCACCTACCTCAAACCACTCCGCGAGGAGGCTAGCGGAAGGCGATCGAGCCTTTGACCTCGCCCTTCTTGGACGGCACGAGCTCGACCCAGATGGCGCCGGGAGCGAATACGAATGGGTCGCCGTTGCGCATCTTGTAGACGAACCTTCCGTTCTTCGCCTTCCAGGTCCCCTTCAGTACCCGACCGTCGCGGAACAGAAGGGCTTTTCCGCCATGCTTCAGATCAATCTTCGGCGAAGGGTTGCCGGCGGAATCGACGAGCCTCGACGAGTTGTTCACCTCAACCTGCTGTACCAGCACGTTGGCAACCGCGATCTGTTCGCCGTCATCGGTCCGGAATGGGCCGTCTTCGAAGCGCTTCCACTCGCCGCCTCGCCACCGGTAACCGATCTCGATCGAAGCATCGAAATGCAGCGCGATCCGTCGCGCTCGCTTGGCGTTCTCCGGCACGTCCCCAAACGTGAAGACATCGTCTTGCGGCGCGTCCACCTTCCTCACGCGCGGGTCGTTTCGCAGGACCTCCGTACGCACGAAGAGATTGTGGACAAGGATCGCGCCGGGCGGCACGCGGAAGAACGCGCCGCGCTGGTTGAGCTCGTTCAGGATCACCATGTTGCGCTTGCCGAGCTCCTTGTTAACGAGTCCGTTGGACCCCGAGAACGCGATCACCCGTGTGAAGGGCCGCGCCAGCTTCGGATCGTCGAAGCGCGCGCTGCGCACGGGGCCTGCATCCTTCGCCGCGCCGCAGTGATAGATCGCCATGAAACGGGTGATGCCCCCCTCGACGATCTCCTCGAATACGAGATCCGCGTTCGCGAGCCCGCGCTGTGGCCTCGCTAAAGGCGAGTTCTCGATCTTCACGGCGACCGCGGGCCGTTCGACCTTGACCCCGGCGGGTGGTTCTTTCCCGGTCAGCGGGCAGACAGGCTTGGTCGCGGTCGGCACCTCGGTCGGGCTCGGTACCGCAGCCGGAATAGTGGGATCCTCGCTGCTGCACGCGCCGAAGAGGAAGAGCGCTACGAGTGCCGCCGCCACGGTCCTGATGAGCACAACTTCTCGTGTCATTCCTGGGCCAGTCATTCGTCGACAGTTGTGCTCATTTAGCAAATTCGAAGGATCCCTTCACTTCGCCGTTCTCGTTCGGGACGAGATGTATCCACGTCTTTCCCGGTTTCAGAACCATCGTCTCGCCGTCTTTCGTCTGGAAGCGCACCGGGTCCTCGATCGCCTCGCGCACCCAGACGCCAGGGATGGCGCGCCCGTCACGGAACAACACGGCCTTGCCGGAGCCGGTGACGTCGGCGATCTCAGTTCCGGCCGTGCCGGCGACATCGGCGGGACCAGACAGGTTCACGGCATGAAGCTCGAGCAGCACGTTCTCGACTGCGATCTGATCTCCGGTATCGGACATGAACGGTTCCCCGCCCTGATACCGGTAGTACTTGCCGGTATCGAATGTGTAGGAGACAACAGAGGAACCACTGAACGTGATCGTTACCTCGTTCGCTTTCTTGAACTTGCCCTCGGGAAGGTCGCCGAAGACGTAGACGTCACCCGGCGGGGCGTTGCCGTAGGACTTGCGTCCTAGCTTCCGGATGCCGGCGGTGTTCGCAAACAGCGTGTGCTCGAACGAATCGCCGGTCTCGACCCTCTGCATCGCTCCGCTGGGCGTCGCCGCGTTCTCTTCGATCTGGACGATGCCCGCCTCGTCCAAGCGCGAGAAGACGTGGTCGTTCGCGCCGGAGAAGGCGAGGATGTAGGTCGTCGGGGTCATGATCGCCGGGTCGACGACGCGCGCGCTGCGGATCGGCCCCGCCAGTACCGCGTCGGTGCAGTGATACATCGCGAGGAACCTCGTGATGCCGCCCTCGACGAGTTCTTCGTAGACGATCTCTGCTTGTTCCAGGCCTTTCAGGGGATAGGCGACCGACGAGTTCTCGATCTTGACGGCGACCGCGGGACGCGTGGTGAGTGACTCCTTCGTCGGCTCCACGCCCGAGAGAGGACACTTCGCCGGCTCGGGATCGATCGCTTCAATGACGTCTCCGACGATGGGCGCGTCGCGGCCTCCGAGAAGGAAGAACGCGCCGATCGCGAGCACGAGAACGCCCCCGCCGATGCCCATGACTTTCTTTCCTCGAGACGACATTGCCACGCGCTCCAACCTCCGTTTTCCTATATGTGTGCTCGCGCGCCTCGGATCCACACGCGAAAAGGCGCCCCGTCGCGGGCGCTTCGTCACGCTATCACCCGGGCGTTCCCACGCGAGGATTTCGCGCTTTATAGGTCGCTCAGGGCTTCGATCCTCTCGGCAACAGGCCGGTGGGAGGCACCGGTCGCAGCGAAGTAATGATGCGCGAACCGACCCTCGTGTGGAACGGCCTTTTCCAAAGCCGACGACAGCGCGGGAGGGAAACGCGTAAGCGCGACCGTTCGGACATCGTCGGCGTAACCGATGATGTCGGAGCGGTTCCCGCGCGCGATACGTACGAGGAGATGCGCTATCACGGCTTCGATCTCGGTGCGCGAGAACGTCGTCAGGAGCTGAGTAGAGAGCGCGACAACCGGACGGCCAACACGAACCCCGAGCGCGTTGGGGGGGCCGTCGTAGGTCCAGATCTCGGGTGCGGGCATGCCGAGATCCGTGGCGACGCCCTGCGCGAGATTCGCGGCACGAGCGATCTCCAAGCCGCTTCCGGGTTCGGCTCTGGCGTCACGGAGAGCGGCTTTGCCGCCGGCGAAGCGCGCCGCGAGGCGCGTGCCGAACGGGATCTTGCCGCCGCCTCGGCGCGCATCGTCGGCGTTCCAGTCGGCGGTCGCGGTTTTCATTTAGCGGATTTCCGGCATTTAGCGGTCGTCCTGGAGGGGCGCCGTAGGCGCCCAGGACGTACCGCAAGTCGGTCGAGCAACCCAGCAGGTCATCTCAGCGGTACGAAGGACCGTCGCGCAGGGTCGCGCTGAATTCACTCCGATACCTGCCGAAGAAGCTGTCGACGTCGATACCGCCTTTCGTCTTCACGATGGCGGCGGTCGCCGGGTCGATCCAGACGGTAACCGTCGAGGTCCCGTCGAAATCCCCACGGAAGTGCGTCACCGAACGCAAGGGGAAGGCCTGGACCATGCGCCCACCAACCTTCACCGACGAGCGTTCTCCCACCTCGATCTCGTAGTCGCCGGAGGTGCGATCGCTCCATTCTCCGGACCAGTTCATCCCGCTCTCCAACGGCAATCGCAGGACTTCGACGGGAGGTTCGGGCTCGTAGGAGTTGTTGAAGCTCGTGTTCTGGTAATCGAACTTGATGTAGACGTTCGTGACGAACGCCCCGTCGGGAGTGTGCCGCGTAGTAGTGCGAACGAAGCGATTGTCCGACGCCTCGGCTTCGGTGACGACTACAACGACGTTCGCGCTCCGCTCTTTGTACGTCGTCTTAACCTCTTGAGTCGACGGCAAGTCATGTTTGTCGCAGTTCGTCGCGTCGCAGAACTCCTCCCAGCCAGATTGCGCGTAGGTATAGACACCTTGCTGGGGGTACCAGCTCGAGGAGCCGTCGTCCTCTCCGCCCTCGCCCCCACCGCCACCGCCCGCTACGCGCGTGCCGTCGTCGTTCTCGGCCCCCTCCCCGGAGCCGGAGCGGCCCGGCTTGGTGCCCTTCTCGTCCCCATCGGACTCCTTGTCGCCGTCGTCCTCTTCCTGCGCGGTCTCGTCCTCGCCGTCTGACTCTTCTATCGCTTCATCGGCCGAGGTCGGCGCGTCGGGACCGCAGCCCGTCAGGAATAGGAGCAGCGCGAACAATCCGGCGAGCGAGCGCATCGTCATGCCCCCATCCTCCCCGATACCCCAGCACTCCAGCGTCGACTGTTGATATAGATCCGGAAACCGGACCTATATCAACACTCGACGGTTTGGTGGGGGCTTCACTCGTAACGTAGGGACTCGATGATCGACGCCTTCGTCGCGGCCCGGCTCGGACCGGCCCCCACGAGGGCGGCCAGCGCCGTGGCACCGACGATCGAGATACCCCACAGCAAGACCGGCGCCTGGAACTGGATCTCCCACTGGAACTGTGCCTCCATCGACCTCATCATCATGAACCCGGCGACGGTGCCGAGGATCACGCCACCGATGCCGCCGATGACACCGATGCCCGCAGCTTCGAGCAGGACCGAGCTCCGCAACTGCCGGCCCCCCATGCCGAGCGCGCGCTGCAGGCCCATCTCCCAGCGGCGCTCGAGCACCGCGGTGAACATCGTGTTGGCGATCGTGATCGCCGCGACGACAAGCGCGGCGAGCTGGATACCCTGGCCCAACGAGAACGTGCCCTCGACGGTGTCGAGGATGCGTCCGACCAGCTCCTCTTTTCGCAGCACACGTGCCGGAGCGTCGTTCGCGGCCACCATCTCTTCGAGACGCTCGATCACCGGAGCGACGTCCGTTCCCGGCTCGAGCAACACTCCGAACTGATCGACCGTCTCGTCGTGCCAGTAGCGGATGTAGGTCGAATAGCCGATGTACAGCGCGTCGAAACTGACGAGATCGTTGTAGATCGCGACGACCGAGAATGCCCTCTCACCTTCGGGCGTCTTCAGCGTTAACTCGTCACCCAGACCAAGGCCGTGTCGGACCGCGGTGCCCTTGGCGAGAGCTACTCCCCCCGCGGCGAGGCCGTCTTGGAATGCCTGCGGCGTCTCGGTGATGGATGACAGCTCCGTCGTGATCCCCTGAGCGAATGCCTCTTTCACGTCGATCGCGAACATCAATCCTTGCTCGCCATCGATGTTCAGGAACGCACTTCGGATGGGATACACGTAGGACACTCCTTCGACCGCCTCGATCTCGTTCTGAAGCTCACGAGCGAGCGGTTGATCGGATGTGATCCCGGTGTAAGAGCGCGCGCTGACGTAGACCGG